>JANMUE010000526.1:0-16850 GCA_031391205.1 Lysobacterales bacterium
CGCCGGTGGCCGCGCTGCCATCGCGGCGTTCGATCTGGTGATTCTGTTGCTGGCACTGCGCGCTGCGCGTGCGGGCGGTGGCGAGCGGCGGCTGGGATATTTTCTGGTCGTCCCGGCAATGCTGTTGCACGCAGCGGCGGCATTCGCCGACATGCATCAGATCACCTTTGCCAGTCTTGCGGTGCAGGCACTGTTTCATGGCTTTGTCGTGGTCTGTCTGCTGCGTTATATGCTGCGCGACGAAGTGATGACCCTGGACGAGTTGTTTGCAGCGGCGGCGCTTTACGTTCTGATGGCCTTTGTATTCGCCTATCTCTACGCCATGCTGGAACTGCGCCTGCCCGGCGCCTTCTATATCAATGCGGTCAACAATCCCGATGGGGTCATGGGCTGGTGGGAACTGCTGTACTTCAGCTTCACCTGTCTGACCAGCGTCGGTTTTGGTGAAATCACCCCGGTCAGCGACCATGCGCGCTCCCTGGTCATGATCGAGCAGATGATCGGAGTGTTGTATTTTGCGCTGGTGATATCGCGTCTGGTCACGATGCAATCGATGCGTGGGCGGAGAAGTCGCGATGAATAGCAGGGCAAACCGAACGCGTAGCGGGTAGCCGAGGCTGTCCACGCCGCGGTTGGGTGGTGACTCAGCTTGAAACGCCGACGGTGAAGCCCTTCTCCCGCTATGCGGGAGAAGGTGGCCGACTGCAGTCGCTGGAGCGATTGCGAACAGCGGAGCTGGCCCGAAGGGTGAGCCAGGGACGGCGCGAATCAAGCCGAACGGGAAACGTTCGATGGTGCCGGATATTTTCGCGCCGCCGTTCGCAAACACCGGGCGTGGTCGCAGTTTTCCCTCACCTTAGTTCTCTCCCGCAAGCGGGAGAGGAGATCAAACTGCATCACAACCGGCGAGTGCGCTGCTTTGCTCTGCATTGCAATGTATCGCATTTGATCATCGGTCGGCCCCACAAAACCGACCCCGCAGTTGGCTAGACTTGAGCCTGTGACCCCAACCTTTCCAAACATCCCCGGATACCGTTTTGAGCGCTCGTTGGGTGAGGGCGGGATGGCGCATGTCTATCTGGCGACGCAGCTGTCTCTGGAGCGCCAGGTCGCGATCAAGGTGGTGCGATTCTCCGGGCCGGAACGCGAGGCGCTGGCGACGCGATTCGAGAACGAGGCCCGCACCATCGCGCAACTGGAACATCCCGGTATTGTCGGCGTGTTCGACGTCGGCCGTACCCATGATGGCCTACCGTATTACACGATGGCCTACCTGCCCAATGGCGACCTGAGCAAGGCCGATGTCGCCGGCCGCAACGAGCGTATTGCCGCAGTGCTCGAAGCCATCGCCAAGGCGTTGGGGTTTGCGCATTCGCTGGGTGTGATCCATCGCGATGTGAAGCCGGAAAACGTGCTTTTTGATCGGGAAAATCGTGCGCGCCTGGCCGATTTCGGCATATCGCGCAGCTTGAATCGCAGCGTGCGTATCACCGATGAGGGTTATGCGCCGGGTTCCGCGGCCTACATGAGCCCTGAGCAATCGCGTGGTGTCGATGTCGACGCGCGCTCCGATCTCTATAGTCTGGGTGTTGTCGCCTATGAGTTGCTGACCGGCGTCACGCCCTATCAGCGCACCGATCCGATAGCGATGGCGATGGCGCACCACGAACAACCCGTTCCCAGGCTGCCGCGCCATCAAGCCGTCTGGCAGCCGTTGATCGACAAGTTGCTGGCCAAGCATCCTGATGATCGTTTTCAGAGCGCTGATGAATTTCTGCGTGCATTGGCGCCGCTGCAGAATTCCTTCGAGCCGACGCGGCTGATTCCCACGCTCAAGGTACAGCACACCCGTCCAGTTGCGCGTCCACTGCTGGTCTGGGCGCTGCTGGCGACTTCGGTGGTCGCGGTGGCGGGTTTGCTGCTGCGCCAACCGCAGGCGCCTACGGTGGAATCCAGCGTCGCAGCGGCGCGCGCATCAAGCATGGAATTGGCGCGGCTCGATCCGATGTTGGCAAATTTGCCTGCCCGCATCGAAACGCGACACTGGTTCGAGCCGGCAACAGGCAGTGCCTCCGCGCTGATTGCCGCGGCGTTGGCAAAGTCGCGTTCCGATGCGCATCTGGGTGTTGCTTACGATTTTGTCACGGCGGTCGGTGCTGTCGTCGTCGATGCCATCGATGCCGGGCGTGATGCGCCGGCGTTGGCACTGCTGCAGCGTCTGCGCGAGTTCGTTCGTGTCGAGCAATTGCAGGATCATGCCAGCAGTGTGCGCGTGGAGCGCAGCATCAATACGGCGCTGGAGCGGCGTTTGGCGGTGGCAGAGCAGAAGCGGTCGCCCGAGTTGGTGAATGCGTTAAGTACACTGCTTGCGTCGGACAACGCATTGTCAGTGCGCTGGCAACGATTGTCTGCCGGCATATCGCCTGGACGCGCCATGCAAGACCGATCAGGTCCGAAGCTGCGCGTGATCGCATCCGCTGAACATCGCGTAGCGCTGGCGGTGCACGAGGTGACGCGCGCCGATTACCTGCAGTTTCAGCGCGCCGAGCCGCGCGAGCACGCGCGCTGCCGTGAGCAGGGTACGGCGCTCGGCCTGGTGCGTCGCCATGACTGGAGCGATCCGGGCTACCCGCAGGGTGCACAGCACCCGGTGGTCTGCGTGACGGCTGCCGATGCCAGTGCCTATGCACGCTGGCTTTCGCGACAAACAGGCCAGCGCTATCGGTTACCCACGGTCGGCGAATGGCGCGCCGCCGCGGCGCAGGTCAGCGCGTTGAATGCCGTGTGCACGCTGGGCAACGTGTTCGACCACAGTGAGGATCGTCGTCTGGTGTTGCGCGATCGTCATGAATGCGCCGATGGCGCCACCTATACGCAGACCGTAGGCCATTATCAGGGTACCGGCTGGGGCATTTACGACCTGGTCGGTAATGTCGCCGAATGGGTGCAGACCTGCGCACCAGCTCAGTCTGACTGCAAGAGCGTTCAGGCGATAGGCAGCTCCTGGCGCAGCGGACCGACACAGCCCCTGCTCGATGTGCGCACCGACGTGGATACCCAGAGTGCGGCGCTGGATGTCGGGTTCAGGCTGGTGCGTGAGTTGTAGCGCGATGCGCGCTTTGAACGTGCGTTCTGCGCTGGCGGCACAGTTGAAAACGGGGCGAGGCGACCATAAGTTGTTTTGTGAACATGATGTGGCGACTGATTCAGCGAATCACTAAAGGAGCGAAGCAATGACGGGGCAGGGATCCGGCGGCAATGTAATTGCCGCGCTGTGCAGTTTTTTCATTCCAGGCCTGGGTCAGCTGGTGCAGGGACGCCCGCTCGCCGCATTGATTCATTTCGTGCTGGCAACGGTGCTCTGGATCATTCTGCTCGGGTGGCTGGTGCATCTGTGGTCGATCATCGATGCGGCTCGGTTTACTCCGGCGCGTTGATGCGCTTCACCGCGACGCCGAGTGATGGAGGTCAGGGATTGCTCAAATGACGACGAATTTTCAAGTACGACAGGCCAGTGTTCACGATCTGGAGACCCTGGTCCCGCTGTTCGACGCTTATCGTCAGTTCTACGAACAGCCGTCGGATCCGGCGCTGGCGCGGCATTTTCTGAGTGAGCGCTTTGCGCATCATGAATCGGTGATCCTGTTGGCGCAGTCGTCCGATCAGGGCCTGGGTTTCACCCAGCTGTATCCGCTGTTTTCTTCGACCCGGGCGGTACGCACCTATCTGCTCAACGATCTTTTCGTGGCACCCGAGGCGCGGCGCCTGGGCGTCGCGAGGCGTCTGCTGGAAGAGGCGGCGAATACCGCGCGTGCCCTCGGTTCCGCAGGCCTGTCCCTGTCTACGGCACACAGCAACGTGCGCGCCCAGGCGCTTTACGAATCGCTGGGCTGGCAGCATGAACAGGAATTTCGCGAGTATTCGCTCAGCCTCTGAACGTATTCGGCGGCGTGTTCAGCCAGGCCTTAAGGCGAGTCGTGCTAGCCTCTTTGATCGTCAGTGGCTATTGAATGTCTCATGTCCGACTCTACTGTTGAACGCGCGCCGATTCGTCTGTCCGATTACCAGGCTCCGGTTTTTCTGATCGATAGGCTGGAGCTGGATTTCGATCTCGATTTCGCCGAAACCCTGGTCAGCGCTGACCTGCATTTCCGCCGCAATCCAGCAGCGGTCACGCGCACGCCAATGTGCCTGCACGGAGAAGACCTGGAACTGGTCCAGATCCGGCTGGACGGTGCACCATTGGCCGAGGATAGCTATAGGCAGACCGCTGCCGAACTGCATATCGATGACGTGCCCGAGCAGGGCGTGCTCAGCACCGTGGTGCGCATCCGCCCGAATCAGAATACGCGTCTTGAAGGCCTGTATCAGTCGGGTGCGTTCCTGACCACACAGTGCGAGGCCGAGGGTTTTCGCCGCATCACCTTCATGGCCGATCGCCCCGATGTGATGGCGCGCTATGCGGTCACATTGCGTGCCGACCGGCAGCGTTTTCCGGTCCTGCTGTGCAATGGCAATCCGCTCGAACAGGGTGAGCTCGAAGGCGGGCGCCACTATGCACGCTGGGTCGATCCCTGGCCCAAGCCTTCTTACCTGTTCGCGTTGGTGGCCGGGCGGTTGGCGCATATCGAAGATCATTTCCGAACGATGGAAGGCCGTGATGTCACCTTGCGTATCTACGCCGAGGACGGCGCGATCGATCGCTGTCAGCACGCCATGGACAGCCTCAAGCGTTCGATGCGCTGGGACGAGGAAAAGTTCGGTCGCGCCTACGATCTGGATGTGTTCAACATCGTCGCCACGTTTGATTTCAACATGGGCGCGATGGAGAACAAGGGGCTCAATATCTTCAATGCCAAGGGCATCGTCGCCGACCCGGAAACCGCCACTGACTTTGATCTTGCTTATGTGGAAGCGGTCGTTGCGCACGAGTATTTCCACAACTGGACCGGTAACCGCATCACCTGCCGCGACTGGTTTCAGCTGTCGTTGAAGGAAGGCCTGACGGTTTATCGCGACCAGGAATTCTCCGCCGACATGGGCTCGCGCGCCGTCAAACGCATCGATGACGTGCGTGCGCTGCGCGCGTTCCAGTTTCCCGAGGATTCGGGGCCGTTCGCCCATCCCGTGCGTCCCGACCAATACGTCGAGATCAATAACTTCTATACCTCCACGGTCTATGAAAAAGGCGCGCAGGTCGTGCGCCTGTATCGAACCTTGCTGGGTGAAGACGGTTTCCGGCGTGGCATGGATCTTTACTTCGAGCGTCACGACGGTCAGGCCGTCACTGTGGATGATTTCCGGCGCGCGATGGGCGATGCCAATGGTCGCGATCTGGATTTTCTGCGGCCCTGGTACACGCAGGCGGGGACGCCACAATTGCACGTCGAGGCGCAATTCGATGCTGCCGCGCGCCGTTATCAGTTGAATCTGCGCCAGCACACGCCGGCGACGCCGGGCCAGCCGGACAAACAGCCAGTGCCGATTCCATTGCGGCTTGCATTGTATGCCGCCGACGGGCAGCCGCTGCCGCTGCGATTGGTGGGTGAGCAGGCGAGTGGCGACAGTCAGCGTGTGTTGATGATGGATCGTACCGAGACGTCATGGGTGTTTGAAGACGTGGCGGCGGCGCCGGTCGCTTCGCTGCTGCAGGATTTCTCGGCGCCCGTGCAACTGCATTTCGCCCAGGACACCGCCACATTGGCCTTTCGCGTCGCGCATGATCGCGACCCGTTCAATCGCTGGGAAGCATCGCAGCAGATTGCCGAACGCCTTTTGATGGCTCGCTATCGCGGCGCTGATTATGCGACGCTGGATGATCTTGCGATATTCGGCGATGCCTGCGCTCGCCTGCTTGCCGATCCCGATCTCGACCCCGCATTGATCGCCGAATGTCTGGAAATGCCAGACGAAGCCTATCTGGGAGATCGCATCGATGCGCTCGATCCGGTACGCCTGAACCGCGCGCGCCATGAACTGATCGTTTGGCTGGGTACGCGATTGCGTGCGCCATTGCTGGCGCGGCGCGAAGCGCTGGCGGCCAGTGCCCTGGGTGGATTCAACGCAGTGGCCTGCGCCGCGCGTCGGCTGCGCGGGCGCGCCATGCATCTTTTGATGGCAGCAGATACCGCCGGCATGTCGCCACAGGCCGAGCAGCAATATGCGCAGGCCAACACTATGACGGAGCGCATGACCGCCCTGGTGGCAATGATGCACAACGCCTGTCCCGGCGCACAGCAGCTGGCCGAGCAGTTCTATCAACGGCATGCCGACAACCCCCTGCTGGTCGATAAATGGCTTGGCCTGCAGGCGAGCAATCCGCAGCCCGGCACGCTGGAGCGGGTACGCGCATTGACCGAGCATCCTGCGTTCAACTGGCGCAATCCCAACAAGGTTCGGGCCTTGATCGGCACATTTGCACGCGGCAATCGTGCGCGTTTTCACGAAGATGGCGGTGCCGGCTATCGCCTGCTCGGGATGGCGGTGGCGCGGCTGGATGCGATCAATCCGCAGATCGCGGCACGCACGGTGGCGGTATTCAACGGCTGGCGGCGCCTGGAGCCGTTGCGTCAGGCGCAGATGCGTACCGAGCTGGAACGGCTCAAATCACTACCTGAGCTGTCGCCCGATACCAGCGAAATCATCACCCGCGCTCTGGCCTGACCGGGTATGCCAGGGCCGCAGCTCAGGTTGGCAGGGTCCGCATGCCTGGCGCGCTGGCCAGCGGCAACCGGTTCCAAGGCATTACACTCGCCGCCATGAGTTTTTTGACTTCCCGAATCGCGACCGCGAAGGCGGCCGTGCTTGCGCTGCTGCCCGGCATCGTCATGGTGCTGGCGGCCATCTTCATCAACCATCCTGCGGTGTTGATTCTGTTGCTGGTCGCGCAGGCGCCGTTGGCGGCAGGTGCCACGCTGGCATTGGGTTACCAGCTGGATCATGGTTTTTTGAGCCTGATGCTGCGCCGCGGTTCGCTGTTGCTGATCTGGCTGGCAATCTATGCCAGCTGGGTGGCCATGGTGATCGGCACGCCAGCGTTGCGGCTGCTGGGCGAGGGTAGTGCGCTGAATGCTGTACTGCTGTCGATGGGATTCCTGCTCGCCCTGGTCGCCTTGATCCGGCTGTGGCCGGTCTTTGGTCTGTGCCTGCTCTGGGATGACGCCTATCCCGAGTCGGCAAGCGGTTCCTGGATCGTGACCGCGTTTCGCCGTGTCACCAGTTTCGCCTGGCATCTGACCGGCGAGGTGCACGAGCACAGTTTCGGCAGCGGCATTGCGGTGGCGTTCGCGCTGCTGCTGCTGATCATTCCCGCCCTGTCGATCGCCGGCCTCTGTGGCACCTTGCCGAGTGAACTGCGCGATCTGGCGATCTGGATCTATGCACTGGTGTTGTGCCCACTGGCACATCTGCTGGTGTTGTGGCGTACCGAACGCCTGTTGTTGAGTGATGAAGAAGCCGAGACCAGCGAGGCAGCTGCGCAGATGCTGGCCGATGCCGAACCGGCCGCCCCCAAACCCGCAGCCGACGACGCGTTGAATGCGGCGCGCGCCAGCAACGGGGCTGGCGAACGCGACGCCACCCTGCTCAATGCAGCTGCCGGTGGCAAAATTGCGCAGGCTCTGGAGCTGCTGGCTGCCGGCGCCGATCCGAATGTGCTGCCGGGGCGTAATGACCGCGATCAGCGCAGCCCGCTGATGAGCGCGGTCTGCCACTCCGATGTGCGTCTGCTGCGCGCCCTGATCGAACACGGCGCCAACCCCGATCTCGCGGTCAATGGCGTGACGCCATTGATTCTGGCGTGTCGGGATACGCTGGTCGGTCGTCCGGAGGCGGTGATGATGCTGTTGGCCAATGGCGCCGACTTGACGCGTACCGGCCCGGATGGCGGCACGCCCTTGCACCACGCCGCGATCACCCGCGATCCTGGAATTGCGGCGATGTTGCTCGATGCCGGCGCCGCGCTCGATCCGGTGAACGGCGAAGGGTTGACGCCACTGGCTGTGGCGGCGCGTGCCGGCAACGAATCCGTACTCAAGCTGCTGCTCGATCGCGGTGCAGCCTGTGAAGCGGGGCGCGCATTGCCCGTACTGGTGGCCGCCGCAGCGGCTTCCGATGACAACCCCGGCTTGTGCAAACGCCTGCTCAAGGCGCGTGCAAACGTGCACGCCGCCGACAAGCTCGGCCGTACCGCATTGCATGTCGCCGCGCTGCATGGGCATGGCGAGTTTGTCGAGGTTCTGATCGGCGCTGGCGCTGACGTCAACGCCCGTGATTCGCATGGAGTGACGCCGCTGATGGAAGCCGCACGCGCCGGCGCCAACCGCGCGTTGCAACGATTGGTGTTTCGTAAGCCCGACCCCAGTCTGCGTGACGCCGCAGGGCGCTCTGCACTGCACCTGGCCTGTCAATCCAAGCAGGCCAATGTGGATACGGTTCGCGCCTTGATCGGCGTGGGTGCCGATGTCGAAGCGCAAACCCAGGACGGCAAGCGCCCCGCTGATCTGGCTGCGGCACTCGGGCGTTGGCAGATGGTGCAGCTGATCGACCCGCGTCGGCCGGTTCCGGCCGCGGTCGTGCAGGACGAAACTTCTGTCGAGTCGCGGGAAGCTGCTGCCAAGATCAGTGAGGTCGAACGTATGCGCCTGCTCGCCGAGGCACTGCGCTGTGGCCGCTTGCCTATTGCGCGCGAGTTACTCGATCTGGAACCGCGGATCGCGCCTGCGGGACTGAGCGGACTGGTACGTCCCTGTCTGGAGCGCGATCAATACACCGGGATTTTCTTGTTGCTGCAATTCGGGTTGCCGTTGGAATCGGCCGAGTCGCCGCTGTTGCAGGCAATCCGCCACACGCCGCTGCCGTTGCAGTGCATTTCCGAAATGCTTTCTGCAGGCGCTGCCCCTGGCGGCGGCGCACTGCTCCCTTTGCTGGCGGGAGCCGATGACGAAGAGGATCCGACACGACGAAGTCAGATCGAAGATATCGCATTGACGATGGTCGATCGCGGCGCCGATCCGTTTGGCGTCGACAGTCTGGGTCGCGGCCTGTTGCATCATTCGGCGCAGGCGCCCTGGCCCCGGCTGTTGGCACTTGGCCTGGCGCGCGGGCTGGACCCGAATGCCCGCGACACGCGTGGCAATACGCCGCTGCATCACGTCGTCGCCCGCCGTCACACCGACAGTGAGCGTCTGCTGCGTCTGCTGATCCGGTTCGGTGCCGATCCGGCGCGTGCAGCCGAAGATGGCCAGACGGCATTGGGCCTGGCACTGCAATCCGGACGACCCGAGCTCACGTCCTGGTTGCGTTGGACGCAATGGTCATTGCCGGCACGTGCACTGCGTGATGGCGATGTTGCCGATGCCGCGCATATCGGCGATCTGGAAGCGGTGCGCAAGCTGGTGCAACTCGGGCTCGATCTCAATGGTCGCGATGCTCAAGGTTGCACGGCCTTGTTGCGCGCCGCCGGTGGCGGGCATGCTGGCCTGGTGGAATGGTTGTTGAGTCAGGGTGCCGATACCGCAGTCGCGGCTCGCACGGGCGCGACCCCACTGAGTGCGGCGGTGAGCGCGCATCAGGAAGCCATCGTGACCCGATTGATCGCCGCTGGTGCCGGTGTCGATCAGGCGCTGCCGGGCGCGATCACGCCGCTGATGATTGCCGCGGCACTGGGTTTCGATGCCATCGTGCAGGCGCTGCTGGTGCGTGGCGCGGACGCGACATTCGGCGACGAGCAGGGCAACACCGCACTCCACGCCGCGGTGCAATTTGCCTGGGCGAACCGCGAACAGGAACCGGCCAAACGCATCATCGAACGCCTGCTCGATGCCGGAGCGCCGATCAATGCGCAAAACAGCGACGGCGGCAGTGCCCTCCTGCTACTGCTTGGGACACGTGCGGATGCCGGAACGCCGGCGCCGAATCGTGCGTTGAAATCCCTGGTGCAGTTGCTGCTCGCACGCGGCGCCGATGTCGAGGTCCAGGACCGGCGTGGCGTCTCGGTGCTGCATGCGGCAGCTATGCACGGCATGGTCGAACTTACCGAGGTGCTGCTTGTCGCGGGCGCCGATACGCGGCGCAGCGATGTGCTAGGTCGCAATGCGCACGAGGTTGCGGTGTTGCTTGGCTATGTCGATCTGGCGGCGCGACTGAAGCGGACCTGACGCCCATGCCGCATTCGGCGATGCAAGGGTTTGCGCGGGTTCGCGCGTGCTTTCACCAGCTGATCGAAATGGCGCCTGCCGAGCGGGTCGAGGTCATGCGACTGTTTCGCGTAGAAAGCCCGGCGCTTGCCGACGATGTGCAGGCATTGCTGGATGGCATGCATCCTGCCGATCTCGATTCGACCTCGGGCACCGTCCCTGAGACGGAGCAGATCCCCGGCTATCGCATGCTGCGTCGCATTGGCAGCGGCGGTATGGGCGAAGTGTGGGAGGCCGAGCGCGCCACCGGCACCACGCGGCAGCGGGTCGCCATCAAGCTGCTGCATGGCGGCCGTGCTGCTGGCGAAATCCGCGAACGCTTCCTGCGCGAACACCGCATCCTGGCAAAACTCTCGCACCCGCATATCGCCGCCTTCATCGACGCCGGCATTGCCGAATCCGGCCGTGCCTGGCTGGCGATGGAATTCGTCGAGGGTGTGGCGTTGAACGCCTGGTGCACAGATCAGCCGAAAATCGAACAGCGCGTGCAGCTTTTCCTGCAGATTTGCGCAGCGGTGCACTACGCGCACCTGCACCTGGTGGTGCATCGCGATATCAAGCCGGCCAACATCATGGTGTCGGCACATGCCGGCGCCAAGCTGCTCGATTTTGGCATTGCCAAATTGCTGGATGACAGCGAGGCCGACCTGACGGCAACAGGAATGCAGGCGATGACCGCGCGCTACGCCGCGCCGGAGCAGGTTGGCGGCGGCGTCATCAGCGTAGGCACCGACGTCTATTCGCTCGGCATCCTGCTGTTCGAAATGCTGGCAGGCTGTTCGCCCTATGCATTGGCCTCGGCAGGAACGCAGTCCTACGCGACGTCGGTGATCGGCGAAGACATGCGTGCCCTGACACCTCTGCTGAGTACACAGTTGTCGCGGCGGCGTATCCATGAACTGGAATTGATCCTGCGCCGGGCGCTGGCCAAATCGGTGACCGAGCGTTATTCCAGTGTGGCTGCGCTGGCCGATGATGTTCGCGACTGGCTGGCGCAGATGCCGATGCGCAGCGGCATCGGGGGTGGACGCGCGCGCCTTCGGCATTTGCTGCGTGCCTACCGCTGGCCATTGCTTGCCGTAGGCGCGGTGATGCTGGCGATTTCGATCGGCGCATTGCTGGCGCTGCAGCAGGCCCACCGGGCCGAGCTTGAGAAACTGCGTGCCGAACAACACATGGCGGCGCTGCTCGATGTCATTGGCAGTGCCAATTCCGGGGTCTACGCCGGCCGCGATCCACTTGCCAGCGATTTGCTGATCACCGCCGCCGATCGACTGATACGCGACGCGGCAGACGATCCAGAGCTTCTGCGTAGCGCCCTTTCAGAGATTGGTCACGGGCTGCTCAACCTGGGCCGAACCGCGGATGCGGAACGCATTCTGCAATCGGCAGTAAAGGCAATGGATCGCGAAGGCGATGCAACACCGAAGCAGGCGCTGGGTTTACTGAAACTGCTTGCGTTGACGCAGGACACACCTGCATCCGAAGTCGGCTTGCGCGCTACGGCGGCGCGCATCGAATTGATGTCCAACGACGCGAAGGCACCCAGCGGGCTGGCGATCGACGCATTGGCGAGCGCTGCTGGGTCCTTGTCGCGAATCGGTGCCTTTGAAGATGCGACACGCTTCTTCGCCGTTGCCGATGAATTATGGCGCCGTCACCCCGAGGCGCGCGCATCCGAGCGCGAGAATTATTTACGGCAACGCGGCTGGGCGGCGCTGCGTGCAGTAGATTTTTCGGCTGCCTATTGGGCATTTGATGAGTCGTTGCGCGTCATGGATTCGGAGCCTGGCGAGTTCGCATCGCTGCGTCGCGCCGAAGCGCAATGGCTGCTGGCCGAAGCGGCATTGGGTTTCGACCCGGCTTTGGCGGTGGCACCGATGCAGGCGGCGCGCGCCACGGTATTGGCACACTACCCACAGGAAAACCCGGAACACGCGCAGTGGTTGTTGCTGGAAGCCTTGGCCGCGACCGTTGCGGGTCAGTACGCCACCGCTGCCGGTTTGCTGGATACTGCCGAGCCGATACTCAGAACGGCGCCGGGTGCAGTGCACGCTCGCGAAATGATCGTGCTGCTGCGCGCCTGGGCTGACGCTGAACAGGATCGCTGCGTAGCCGCTGCAGCGACGCTCCAGCCGAATGCGCTGGCATTGCAGGCAACGGATTCGGCGCGGGTCAGATATTGGCTGGGGCGGGCGCAGGCGGTTTACCTGCGGGATTGCCGACCTGCCGAATAAACGGACATTGATTTAGTTTAAAACGCCGAGGATGAACCCTTCTCCCGCTACGCGGGAGAAGGCGGCCCGCAGGGCCCGATGAGGGAAACGTTCGGCGGTGTGGGGTATTGCTGCGCTGCTGTTCGCAAACACCAGGAATGATCGTACATTTCCCTCACCCTAACCCTCTCCCGCAAGCGGGAGAGGGAATCATGCGTGCTGCGCAACCTAGCCCATCTGACGGCAGGTTCCAATCATGACCGCCTATGGCATAGTCGGGCCTTCGCTAGCCGGGAGGGGACATGAGGCAGTCATGGTGTTTGGGGTTGGGGTTGGGGTTGCTGGGGGCGGCGCTGGGTGCGCAATCGGCCGAGCCGTTCGCATCGACATATCAACCGCTGCCATCACAGCCGGTATTGATTCGAGATGCCACCGTGCTGCTCGGCGACGGCACGCGTATCGACGGAGGTGATGTTCTGCTGCGCGATGGCAAGGTTGCCGAGGTCGCGGCGGACATCGAGGTCGATACTGATGTCACCGTCATCGACGCCAAAGGGCGCTGGGTAAGCCCCGGCATCATCGATGTGCACTCGCATCTGGGCGTCTATCCGCATCCTGGGGTGATCGGTCATCAGGACGGCAACGAGCTGACCGCTCCGGTGACGCCCAACGTCTGGGCTGAACATGGCGTCAATCCGCAGGACCCCGGATTCGAGGCGGCGCTTGCCGGCGGCGTCACGGCGATGCTGGTGCTGCCGGGTTCGGCCAATCTGATCGGTGGTCGCGGCGTCACGTTGAAGAATGTCCCGGCAGATACCTATCAGGCGATGAAATTTCCCGGCGCGCCACATGCGTTGAAGATGGCCTGCGGAGAAAATCCCAAGCGCGTCTATGGCAGCAAGGGACAGGCGCCGTCCACGCGCATGGGCAATGTTGCCGGCTATCGTCAGGCATTCGCCGACGCCGAGGCGTATCGGCGTGAATGGGACAAGTACACTGACGCAAAGGCCGCGTACGACAAACCCAAGCGCAAAAAAGGCGAGCCGCCACAGGTGCCGAAACGCGACTTGAAGCTCGACTCGCTGGTCGGTGTGCTCAAGGGCGAAATTCTGGTGCACAACCACTGCTATCGCTCGGATGAAATGGCGACAATGGTTGATGTGGCGAAGGAATTCGGTTTCAAGATCGCAGCGTTCCATCATGCAGTCGAGGCCTATAAAATTGCCGATCTGCTCGCCGAGAACCGCATCTGCGGCGCGCTCTGGGCAGACTGGTGGGGCTTCAAGATGGAAGCGCTCGACGGTATCCAGGAGAACATCGCCATCGTCGATCGCGTAGCCAATGGCTGCGCCATCGTGCATTCCGATTCTTCGGAAGGCATACAGCGGCTCAATCAGGAGGCAGGCAAGGCCATGGCGCGCGGCAATCGCATGGGCTATGCGATCACGCCCGAGCGCGCGATGCGCTGGTTGACGCAGAACCCGGCCCAGGCCATGGGCATAGCCGATCGTACCGGCACCTTGCAGGCCGGCAAGATGGCGGATGTGGTGATATGGGATCGCGATCCGTTCAGCGTGTATGCGCACGCCGACCAGGTGTTCATCAACGGCGCACTGGTGCTTGATCGCCGTCATCCGCGGCAAAAGCCGCATTCCGACTTCATGCTCGGCGCCGACACGGAGGTGGCACCATGAAATCTTTTCTGTTGCTGGGCTGCGTCCTGATCAGTGCCTCGGCAGATGCAGAGACCTTGCTGATCCGCAACGCGCGGGTGCATACGGCCGATGTCGCCGGCACCCTGGAAAACGCCAGTGTGCTGGTCAGTGATGGTTTGATCCGCCAGGTCGGTCGCGACCTCGCGGCGCCCGCCGATGCACGCATCATCGATGCCGCTGGCCGACCGTTGACGCCAGGGCTGTTTGCAGGAGTTAATCAGATTGGTCTCGATGAAGTGTCGCTGGAGACCTCCACGGTCGACAGCGCTTATGCACCAGGTGCGACGGTGCCGTCGCCCGGCGTTGAAATGCGTCCCGAGTTCGATGTCAGTCTCGCCTTCAATCCGGATTCCCTGCTGGTGCCGGTGGCACGGGTTGAAGGTTTCACGTTTACATTGATCAGTCCGCAATCCATGCCTGGCGGCAGTCTGATTGCAGGTCAGGGCGGTATCGTCACTTTTGATGGGATTTATCGTGATGTGCCGGCGAGCAGTCGCAGCCTGTTTGTCTCGCTCGGCAGCGGGGCTTCGCCGTTGACCGGCAACAGCCGCGCCGCGCAGTTCATGCTGCTGGATCAGGCATTGCGCGAAACAGTATCGAGTAGCAGCCTGCACGACAGCGATCAACGCCTGCTCACTGCCGCTGGCCGCGAATCTCTTGCGGCCTATGTACGCGGCGGGCGGGTGGTGTTTGCGGTCGACCGTGCGGTGGATATCCGGCGTGCGCTGGATTTCGCCAGGCGCGTGGGTATGAAACCGGTGATCGCTGGCGCGGTCGAGGGCTGGAAAGTGGCGGCTGCGCTGAAAGCCGCCGATGCGGCGGTGGTGATCGATCCGTTGCAGAACCTGCCCGGAAATTTCGATCAGGTCGGCGCCAGACTCGACAACGCGGCGCGTCTGCACGCTGCCGGCGTCACCCTGGTGTTTACTCAAGGCGGCGATTCCTCGCTGAACGCACGCAAGAATCGTCAGTCTGCCGGCAATGCCGTCGCCAATGGCCTGCCCTGGGACGCAGCGCTGGCGGCGTTGACGGCGAACCCGGCCCGGGTGTTTGGCGTCGCCGATCGCGGGCGTATTGCGGCGGGGTTGCGCGCCGATCTGGTGCTATGGAGCGGCGATCCGCTCGAAGTCAGCAGTTATGCCGAGCAGGTGTTCATCGAGGGCCGCGAACAGTCCCAGCGCAGTCGTCAGACCGAACTGCGGGAAAAGTATCGATTGCCGTGATGAATGCCGACTCATCACAGCGGGTCGTGGTTGCAGCGGGCGACGTGTCGTTGCGACCGGCGATCTGGTATTTCGATTTCATTTCCCCGTTCGCCTATCTGCAATTCAAGGTGATGGCGTCACTGCGTTCGCGCCTGGCACTGACGCCGCGACCGATCCTGTTCGCAGCGTTGCTGGATCACTACGGCCACAAGGGGCCGGCAGAAATTCCGCAGAAGCGGCGCTTCACCTATCGATTCGTGCAATGGCAGGCGGATCGCATGGATGTGCCGCTTCGATTCCCGCCCGAACACCCGTTCAATCCTTTGGCAGCGTTGCGACTGGCGATTGCCGGTGATTGCGACTGGGCCCTGATCGACGCGATTTTCGAACGCATCTGGGTGGATGGTGAGCGCTCGGATCGCATGCGCGATTTTGCCGATCTGGCAGCACGCTTTGGCATCGCCGATGTCGAAGCTGCGCTCGCGGATGCCGGAGTGAAATCCAAACTGCGCGCCAACACCGAAGCCGCCATTGCCGCCGGTGTATTCGGCGTGCCGACGGTCGCGGTCGACGGCGAGCTGTTCTGGGGACAGGACGCTACGCCGATGCTGCTCGATCACCTCGACGCCAAGGCGGTTTTTTCCAGCGCGGCAATGCAGAGGATCGATGCATTGCCAGCGGCGGCGGAGCGCAAGCCGTCATGATCGCAAGGGTCGATGTGGCGGTCTGGTTGGCGATGCTCTCAAGCGCCGCTTTGCTGATGGTTCTGATCCTGTTGTGGCGCCAGCGTCGATCGTTGCAAGGGCTGCAGCAACGAATCGCGGCACAGACGCTGGCCCAGCATGCCGCGATCCGCGCCGAGGCCATTGCCGAGGAACGCGAGCGTATCTACAGCAATCTGCACGATGATCTGGGCGCCAAACTGCTGCAACTGATCTATTCGGCTACCACGCCAGAGCAGGCCGACACCGCGCGGTCGCTGCTGCAGGATGTGCGCGATGTGGTCACGCGTTCGCGCGGGGCGCCGGGAAGTTTGCTGGAAATTCTCGGTGAAATCCGCAGCGAAGCAGAACAGAGGCTGCGCACCGTCGACATCGCGCTGGACTGGCAGCAGCCCGATGACCTGGTCGATCCCGCGCTTGATCAGGCCCAGTCACTGCACCTGTTTCGCATCGTGCGCGAGGCCATCAGCAATGTGATCCGGCATGCGCGCGCGCAGGCGTTGCGCGTGCGCATGGCCAGCGATGGCCGGGTGTTGCGCCTGGAATTGATCGACGATGGCGTCGGCCCCAGCAATACCGGCGCCGGCCGCGGCAAAGACAATATGCGCGCCCGCGCCCGCGAACTCGATGGCGACATCACCTGGAAGGGCGGTACCGCGGGTGGCACCAAGGTGTTGCTGAGTTTCCCTCTCCCGATCTAGTGTGGGATCAACTATCTTTGTGGGTCCGACCTGTGGTCGGACGCTTTTACCGACCAAGTCCGCTCTGACGAAAGCGTCCGACCACAGTCGGACCC
>JANMUE010000531.1:0-25577 GCA_031391205.1 Lysobacterales bacterium
TACCACGCGCACACTTTGCACGAGCAAACCGGTCTGTATGGCGCAATGATCGTCGAACCACGCGCGGTGGACCGCATCCGTGCGGATCGCGATTACGCCGTGCTGCTTAGCGACTGGACCGACGAGCAACCGCTGCAAGTATTCCTGAATCTGAAAAAGATGGGCGGCTACTACAACTTCGGATTGCCGACCGCGGGCGCTTTCGTCGCCGATATTGCGCGCCTCGGCCCTTCCCGGGCGTTGTCCCGGCGCGCGATGTGGAACCGCGCGCGGATGAACGCGACCGACTACAGCGATGTATCAGCAGAGACGTACACCTACCTGATGAACGGCGTATCGCCTGCCGGCAACTGGACCGGCATCGCGCGCGCAGGTGAACGTGTACGTCTGCGTTTCATCGGCGCCGGCACCGCGAGCTTTTTTGACGTGCGCATCCCTGGACTCAAGCTCACCGTGGTCGCCACCGACGGGCAAGACGTCGAGCCGGTGGAGGTCGGCGAGTTTCGCATCGGCCCCGGCGAAACGTTTGATGTGATGGTGCAAATGCCCGACGATCGCGCCTATACGATTTTCGCGCAATCCATGGACCGCAGCGGCTATGCCCGCGGCACCTTGGCGCCGCGAGCCGGCATGACAGCGGAGACTCCAAAGACAGACGCGCCTGTCTGGCTCACCGAAGTCGACATGATGGGCACGATGGGGGCGATGGCCTCCATGCCACCGACAGCGAGCAGCGCTGATCCGAAGATCAGGAAGGCCAATCACGCGCGTAGCGAGTACGGATCGGGCGTTGACATGCGGGTCGACAACCCGCGCGACTCGCTCGACGATCCCGGTGTGAACCTGCGCGACAACGGCAGACGTGTGCTGACCTATGCCGATCTGCGTACGCTGGGCGGCGCGTTGGACGATCGCGAGCCCGATCGCGATATCGAGCTGCACCTCACCGGCAACATGGAACGCTTCCAGTGGTCGATCGATGGCGTGAAGCTCAGCGATGCCAAGCCCATACATTTTCGTGAGGGTGAGCGCCTGCGCCTGGTGCTGGTTAACGACACGACAATGATGCATCCCATGCACCTGCACGGCATGTGGATGGAATTGGAGTCCGAGCACGGCGTGTTTCAGGTGCGAAAACACACCATATCCGTGCAGCCAGCGCAACGCGTGCGTCTTGCAGTCACCGCTGATGCACCTGGCCGATGGGCGTTTCACTGCCATCTGCTCTATCACATGGCAGCAGGTATGTTCCGCGAAGTGGTTGTGGCATGAACGCGCAAGACACCACACGTCATGCGCTTTCGCGCTCAGTCCGTCGCGCGTTTGAAGTGTGCCTGCTGTGCGCTGCGAGCACTTTGATCGGCGCGTCGGCGTTTGCGCAGGAACCCGTTGTCGATAGTGTGCATTCCCAGCATCAGTCAGTGCCTCCGGCACCTGTTACGCCGACGGCGACAGAAGACTCGATGCAAATGCCGGCAGTTGATAACCGTCCGAACGAGGAACCCGAGCCACTCCTCGATCCGCCCGAAGCGATGGACGCAGAGATGGATATGGGCGCGCAGCGGGAAGGCGAGAAGCCCGCCGAAGCAGCACCATCGGCGGAAATGGATATGGAGTCGATGGACGAGAGGTCAACGCCAGCCAAAGCGGCAACGCCATCTCAAATGGATATGGAGTCGATGGACAATGGGTCGATGGATACGGCGACCAGCGACATGGAGTCCATGGACACCGATCGCGCTCCGGCAGACGCGCGCGATCCTGATGCCTATGCCGAGGGCTACGAATACACTGGCATGCCCGGTCTGGAAGAATCAGACCAGATCGCGTTCGGCTATGTGTTGTTCGACGAACTGGAGTACCTGTCCGGCAATGACGGCAATGGTTTTGCGTGGAATGTGCAGGCGAATTACGGCGACGATCGCACCAAGCTCTGGTTTCGCACCCAGGGGCTGAAGGTGCCCGGCGAGCTCGATCCGACCTCAAGCGCTGAGGTGCTGTGGTGGCGTCCTTATTCTCCGTTCTGGGGCACGCAGCTTGGCATTCGGCAGGACATCGGGCCAGATGCGCGCACCTATCTAGCCGCCGGTATCGAAGGATTGTCGCCGTATCGATTCAAAATCGAAGCGACCGCTTATCTCGGTGACGATGCACGCATGTCTGCGCGACTCAAGGCGTCGTACGACATCCTGTTGAGCAATCGTCTCATTCTGACGCCGAGCGCCGAAGCAAACCTCTACAGCCAGTCCGACGACGCGCGCGGTCTCGGTGCCGGGCTCGGCATTCTGGAAGGAGGCCTGCGCCTGCGCTACGAAGTGCAACGCAAATTCGCACCTTACGTCGGCTACGTCTGGGAACGCGCGTTTTCTGGAACTGCACGGCGTCGTCGCGCGGAGGGTGCACCCGTCAACGAACACCGCTTCGTAGTGGGCTTCAGAATTTGGTTTTAGGGGGCGGCTGATCAGCTGTCTTCGCGCAGATCCGCGCTCGCAAAGAACATTTCATGTCGATGCCGGTCGTCGAACGACGGAACCGTGGGAGCCATTGCGTGTTCGCCGAGTGGGTTGACGCCAACCCCGAGGCCCTTCGCCGCGGTCAACTCCTGCCCGTTGGATCGAGCGCAGCTCGCTTCAGAGACTGCTTGCTTTTAGCGGTGGCGCTGCCTCACGACAAAAAATGACGGTCAAGCGACCCCGGTGTTCATGACAGCCCAGCTACGTTGAGTGGATATTCCGATCGAGAACCTCATGAATCGACTCAACGCTGCCTCGCTTCTTCTACTCCTGTTGTTGGGCCAGGTTGCGGCCGACGAAGTACTGATCATCGACGGGCGAACTGTTCGAGTGGACGCCACCACCCAAATCCGTATCGATGACCAAGTGCTGCCTCCGGGTTCGCCGCTGCCGACAAAATTCGGGATGCGTGTAGAAGCTCTGACTGGGCAAAACGCGCTAAGGGGCGGAGATCCCATCGCGCAAACGGTGGTCTTCTCTTACGCAATGCGCGGTCCGATCACTTCGATCGCACCGCTCAGGGTGTTGGGACAGGAAGTAGGACTGAACGCGAGTACCGAATCGGAAGGCTTGCCGGGCGGCTCATTCGACAACCTGGTGGTGGGCAACCATCTGGACGTCAGCGGCTACATCGACACCAATTCGAGTTTGCTTGCGACGTTCGTAGAGTACGCACCTGAGCCCATCGCGCGCTGGCTGCTGAGCGGCCCGGTGACGGCCGTCGATGCCGGCGCACAGACAGCCGATCTCGGACCGCAGCGCATCAGCCTGGCCGGTGTGGCGATGGACAATTGCGGGGCCTCGTTGACAGTGGGTGCGTTCGTTGATATCCGCGCCAACGCGATCACCGGCTTTGGCGCGAACTCCGTCCTGAATTCGATCACCTCGTTGACGTGTGTGGCACCGATGCCGCTGGGCACACCTGGCGCCCTGGGCGGCCTGCACGGATTGGTGGATGAAGTCCTATCACCCAACTCGTTCCGCTTTGGTCCGTATGTGGTGACGTGGGACGCAGCGACAGAGTTTCGCTTCGGAGTGGCAGACGATCTCGAACCGGGGGCCGATCTCGAAATCGACGGCGTATTCGGCGCTGATCTCGCTTTCGTCGCTCAAGGCATCCAGTTCAACGTGCCGACGATCCGCCTCGAAGGCCCGGTAGCGCCAGCCAACGTGGTCACCGGCCCCGAGGGTAGCGTCACGGTCATGGGCAACACGGTCCACCGCATCGCGCAGCTGCGCGACGAAGACGATGTGTATGCCGATGGACTGGCCACACCTCGTCAAGTCGAAGTACGAGGTTACCTGGATCGCGGCAACATTCGCTTTGCGACCCGTGCCCGTACGCGCGGTGCCCCCGACCTGACGTCGTCGCGTGTCGGTGGACCGGTGCAGTCCATCACGGGCCCGGTCGTGACCGTGCTCGGCGTATCTTTGGACACCACGGGCGCCACCTTCGAAGGCGCTGCAGGTGAGCCAATCACCGCGCAAGACTTCTTCGCGGCCGTCACACCCGGCGCCATGGTGGAACAGACCGGCACCTACGATCCGCAAACCCATCGCCTGAGTGGAGGCGTGATGGCTTTGATCCTGGCCGCCGCTGCACCGCCGGCACGCGCCTCGGTAGCAGTCGCGGTGGGAACCCTGGGCGATTTGAATGCCCTGTTCGCCGATGGGTTTGAATGACCTCGCCAGGTTCGATGTGCATGAGCCGACAGTCTCCGGCTTGCCGGACGATGGCGGTCCGGACTAACGCATAGAGAGCTGGGACAGTCGTTCGCCAAGTGCATTCGACGATTGTTTCAGCCTGACCGGCGTGCGACAGCTGCGCCCAGCCGGCTGCACGTCAACGAGCGGCGGAACTTTTGGGCGTGTGCGACCTCTCATGGATCGGATCGGCACGGGTTGGCAGTCCTTGCTACGATCCCTTACACATCGCAGAGTGCCGCTATCCGTGTTTCGCAAGCGCCGCAAAAATCGATGGGTTGCGCTGATCGCGCTGTTCGGCCTGCTGTTCCAGCAGGCTGCGATGGCGACCTATGTGTGCCCGATCGAGCAAGCCGGACAGCGCGTCGAGCAGCTAGTCGCTGCGATAGAGCACGCGCCCTGCCATCCGCAGAGCGACACCGACGCCGCTGATCAGGCGCGCTGCGAACAGCACTGTCACCCAGTCACCGCATCGGTGGACCAGGCGCCGACGTTGACCGTACCCGCGGTCATACCAACCGAAGCGTGGGCGGTGTCCGAGGTGCACCGTGGCGTTGCGGGTGATGTAACGGTGCTGCGTCCACCTATAAATCCCCATGCGACCGCACCACCATTGACGGTCCAGCACTGCACTTTCCAGATTTGAGCTTTGACGATTGAGTCCGTGGCGCCGCGCCTGCGCGGTCGTTTCGTTTCATCGTCGGAGCTTCTATGCCTATCTTCTCTCGTCCGTTTTTGCTGGCGCCTGCTGGCGTCTTGTCTCGTGCGCGATCCGTAGCGCTGCTCAGTATTTTGGTTGCCGGTGCCGTCAGCTCGGTCGCACCGGCGTCCACTGCGCCGATTGATCTTGTCGAGGCCGTTCGCCTGGCCGAACGCGACGCCCCGATGATCGCGGCGCGGCGTGCCGAGGCTGAGGCCGCACTCCATCTGATCGGGCCCGCAGGGGAACGCCCCGATCCGGAACTCGTCGCGGGCATCGACAACCTGCCGGTCAGCAACGGCGATGCTTTCAACCTCAACCGCGACTTCATGACGATGCGCAAGATCGGCGTCATGCAGGCTTTCCCGCGCCGCGAGAAGCGTGCGTTGCGCGTGCAGCGCGCCACCGCCGATTCGGCCCGCGCACAGGCATTGCTGACCGCTGAGCAACTGGGCACGCGCGAAGCTGTGGCGATCGCGTGGATCGCGCTCGCGCATGCGCAGCGACGCCTGGCGCTTGCGACGGCGATGAGAACTCAAGCCGACGTGCTGGTCTCGGCGGCGACAGCGGCCATTGCTTCCGGACATGGCACTGCCGCGGATGCGATTGCTGCGAAGCAGTCGCGCATAGCGCTGGAAGATCGTATCGATGCGTTGACACTGGAACGTGACCAGGCGAAGACCGTGCTGGCCCAATGGCTCCCGGACGATGCCGGGCGACCGCTGGGCGAGACGCCGGATTGGACCGAGCTCGGACCGAACGCCAGCCGCTGGCAGAACCGGATCCAGCATCATCGCGAGCTGCTGGCCTACGACGCGATCACACAATCCGCGGAAGCAGAGGTCGCGCTCGCCCGCGCCGAGAAGCGTCCGGACTGGTCGATGGAACTGGCGTATGCCGATCGTGGACCCGACTACTCGAACATGGTCTCGCTGGAATTTCGCATCGGGTTGCCGCTGTTCTCGTCGCGGCGGCACGATCCAACCATAGCGTCCCGCGAGGCGACGCTCGTGCAGATTCAGGCCGAACGCACTGCTGCCGAACGTATGCACCGCGCCGAGGTCGATCAGACCTATGCAGCCTGGCGCAGTGCCAGGCAGCGTGCTCAGCGTTACGAACAGGAACTGTTGCCACTGGGTGAAGATCGCTCAGATACCGCGCTTGCGGCCTATCGAGGCGGCGGTGGCACGCTGCAGAACGTGCTCGCTGCGTTCGATGCGGCGCTGGAGCAACGCATGGCCTATGTCGATGTGCTGGACGTCCTGGGCCAGGCCTGGGCGGCGCTGCACTTCGCCTTTGCAGAGGAGCGCTGACATGAAGCGCATGCCCATCTGGATGATCGCCAGTCTCACCTTCGTCGCCGGCGTGTTGGTCGCGCTGTTGTTGACGTTCTTGCTCCAGCGCGAACCTGCGCCGGTCGCATCGCTGGCCGATGCCGAGCCGGCTGTTCTCTACTGGTACGACCCGATGTACCCGGATCGCCACTTCGAGCAAGCCGGAAAATCGCCCTTCATGGACATGCAGCTGGTGCCGAAGTACGCCGGCGGGCAGGCCAGCGCCGAGGGCACGGTGCGGATCGATCCGCGCATCGCGCAAAACCTGGGTGTGCGCACCGGCGTTGGAGAACGCGGTGCATTGGCCACCCAGGTGCGCGCTTCGGCGACGGTCGCCTTCGACGAGCGCGAAGTCAGCGCCGTCCAGGCGCGGGTCAATGGCATCGTTGAATCGCTGGCGGTGCGCTCGCCGCTCACGACGGTCAAGCGCGGGCAAGTCCTGATGGTGCTGATTGCCCCGGAGTGGACCGCGGCGCAGGAGGAATACCTGGCACTGCGCCGCGCGCAATCGAGTGGTTTGGTCGAGGTACGCGATGCGGCTCGCCGACGGCTTGGATTGCTCGGCATGAGTGAGGCACAGATCCGTGCAATCGAAAGCACGAATCAGGCACAGACTCGAATCAGCGTGGTGGCACCGCGCAACGGCGTCGTGACAGAGCTGGCCGTGCGTGAGGGCGAGACGGTGACGAGCGGTGCAACATTGGCACGGATCAATGGCGTTCAATCAGTTTGGGTGCACGCGGCGATTGCCGAAGCGCAGATCGCCCGTGTCGCCCCCGGTGTGGGCGCAGAAGTGCATTTGTCGGCCTTCCCTGGGCAGTCCTTCAGCGGAACGGTGGAGACGCTGCTGCCGACGATCGATGCGGCCTCGCGCACCCAGACCGCCCGCATCGTGCTCGACAATCCCAAGCTGCAACTGACGCCCGGCATGGTCGGTGAGGTGCGCATCATGGCCACGGGCGCGGGCGAAACCGTACTCGTGCCGAGCGAAGCGGTGATCGTCACCGGAACGCGCCAGGTCGTGCTCATCGCCACCGACGATGGTGCATTCCGTGCGCAGGAAGTCCGCGTGGGCGCGGAGGCCGATGGCAAGACGGAAATTCTGAAAGGCGTTGCAGCAGGCGAACGTGTCGTGCTGTCGGGCCAGTTCCTGATTGATTCGGAGGCGAGTCTCTCCGGCACGCTATCCCGGCTCGGGGTCGACGAAGTCGAGGAGATGACGAACGGCACTGAAGAAGCGGAGATGTCAGATGGCACGTCGGCCGCGGAGTCCGAGTACCATCAGGCCAGCGGCGAGGTGCTCGACATCGATGGCCGTGATTGGAACATCGACACCGGTCCGATTCCTTCGCTGCAGATGAGCGCAATGCGCATGCAGTTCGTCGGACCCGAGCCCAGCTCCGGCACTCCCGTCGAGATCGGGCAACACATAGCCTTCCGCTTCTTCCGCAATGCCGAGGGCGACTTCGAGATCGACGGTCCGTCGATCCGCATCGACGACTCGGCAACGGAGGAACGCCGATGATCGCGCAGCTGATTCGCTGGTCGATCACCAATCGCTTCCTGGTGCTGCTGGCGTCGTTGTTTCTCACTGGATGGGGCCTGCTCTCGCTGCAGCGTACGCCGGTCGATGCGCTGCCGGATCTCTCGGATGTGCAGGTCATCGTCCGCACCACCTGGCCCGGACAGTCGCCGCAGGTGATCGAGAACCAGGTGACCTATCCGCTGACGACGACGATGCTGTCGGTGCCCGGCGCGAAAACGGTGCGCGGCTATTCGTTCTTCGGGGATTCGTTCGTCTACGTGCTGTTCGACGATGGCACCGATCTGTACTGGGCACGCTCCCGTGTGCTGGAGTACCTCAATCAGGTGCAGGCGCGCCTGCCGGCGAATGCACGCACCGCGTTGGGGCCCGACGCGACTGGCGTCGGCTGGATCTACGAATACGCGCTGACCGATCGCAGCGGGACCCATGACCTCTCCGAACTGCGGGCGTTGCAGGACTGGTTCCTTCGCTATGAGCTCAAGAGTCTGCCCGATGTCGCCGAGGTCGCGACCATCGGTGGCATGGTGCGCCAGTACCAGGTCGTGCTCGACCCGGATCGGATGCGTGCCTATGGCCTGACCCACGTCGACGTCACCGACGCGATCCGCGCCGCCAACGGCGAGGTCGGTGGGTCGGTGCTGGAACTCGGCGAAGCCGAGTACATGGTGCGTGCCAGCGGCTATCTGCAGTCGATCGCGGATTTCCAGTCGATACCGGTGAAAACGGTGGGCGCTGTGCCCGTGCTGTTGACCGACGTTGCCCATGTGCAACTTGGCCCGGAAATGCGCCGCGGTATCGCCGAACTCGATGGTGAGGGCGAAGTCGTCGGCGGTGTCATCGTCATGAGATCGGGCAAGAACGCGCAGACGACCATCGCAGCAGTCAAGGCGCGGCTCGACGAGCTAAGGCGCAGTCTGCCCAAGGGCGTCGAGATCGTCGAGACCTACGATCGCTCGCAGCTGATCGGTCGTGCGATCGACAACCTCAGCCACCAGCTGGTCGAAGAATTTATCGTGGTCGCGCTGGTCTGCCTGGTGTTCCTGTTCCATCTGCGCTCGGCGCTAGTCGCGGTGGTGGCGTTGCCGCTGGGCGTGCTCGCCGCGTTCATCGTGATGCAGGCACAGGGCATCAACGCCAACATCATGTCGCTCGGCGGCATCGCGATCGCTATCGGCGCGATGGTGGACGCCGCGATTGTGATGATCGAGAACGTGCACAAGCACATCGAAAGCTGGCATCACACGCATCCGAAGACAGTGCTGGATCCTGCGTCTCGTTGGCGTCTGGTGGCCGACGCGTCGGCCGAAGTCGGCCCGGCGCTGTTCTTCAGCCTGCTGATCATCACGCTGTCGTTCATCCCGGTGTTCACGCTGGAAGCGCAGGAAGGCCGATTGTTCGCGCCGCTTGCATACACGAAGACCTATGCGATGGCGGCCGCCGCGGCGTTGTCGGTGACGCTGATTCCGGTGTTGATGGGCTACTGGATTCGGGGTCGCATCCGCGACGAATCCGAGAACCCGGTCTCGCGTGTCCTGATCGCGGTGTATCGACCCGTCTTGTCTGCAGCGCTGCGTCACCCGTGGGTCACTCTGGGCACCGCGGCGCTGCTGCTGGTAGCGACTGCTTGGCCGCTCCAACGTCTTGGCGGCGAGTTCATGCCGATGCTCGACGAGGGCGATCTGCTGTACATGCCCACGGCCCTCCCTGGACTATCAGCTGGCAAGGCGGCGCAGATCCTGCAGCAGACCGATCGGCTGATCCGCAGCGTGCCCGAGGTCGAGCGTGTGTTCGGCAAGATCGGTCGTGCCGATACCGCAACCGATCCGGCACCCATGGAAATGGTCGAGACGACGATCCGCTTCAAGCCGCGCGACCAGTGGCGCCCTGGCATGACGCCGGAGAAGCTGGTGGAAGAACTCGATCGCGTGGTGCGCATACCGGGACTGTCGAACTTGTGGGTACCGCCGATCCGCAACCGCGTCGACATGCTGGCGACCGGCATCAAGAGCCCGGTCGGGATCAAGGTCAGTGGCGCCGATCTTGCAACCATCGACCGCGTCGCCGCGGACATCGAGCACGCGGTCAAAGCCGTCCCCGGTGTCACCTCGGCGCTCGCTGAACGCCTGACGGGCGGACGCTACATTGATATCGACATCGATCGCGCTGCGGCAGCACGCCAGGGCATCAGCGTGACCACTGTGCAGTCGATCGTATCGGCGGCGATCGGCGGTGAAACCATCGGCGAAACCACCGAAGGGCGGCGGCGATTTCCGATCAGCGTGCGCTATCCGCGAGAGCTGCGCGACAGCGTCAGCAAGCTGCGTGATCTGCCGTTACTGTCGCCGACTGGCGCGCAGCTGACACTCGGCAGTCTGGCCAAGGTCCACATCACCGATGGTCCGCCGATGCTGCGCAGCGAGAACGGCCAGCTGACCGGATGGATCTACGTCGACATCCGCGGTCGCGATCTGGCCTCGGTCGTAAGCGATTTACGCACCAAGGTCGCACAGGACGTGTCGCTACCGGCTGGCGTCTCGGTCGCGTGGTCGGGCCAGTTCGAGTATCTGGAACGCGCCGCGGCGAAAATGCGGGTGGTGGTGCCCGCGACGCTCGCGATCATCATCGTGCTGCTGTACCTGACCTTCGGGCGCTTGGATGAAGCGGCATTGATCCTGCTCAGCGTTCCGTTCGCGCTGATCGGCGGATTCTGGCTGCTGTACGCACTCGGACACGCGCTGTCCATCGCCAGCGCCGTCGGCTTCATCGCGCTCGCCGGCGTCGCCGCCGAGTTCGGTGTCATCATGCTGCTGTATCTGAAGCAAGCATGGGAGCGGCGCCTTGCCAACGGCGAACCCGCCACCGCAGAAACCCTGCTCGCCGCAATCCTGGAAGGCGCCGTACAGCGCGTGCGCCCCAAGGCGATGACCGTTGCCGTCATCGTCGCCGGCCTATTGCCGATCATGTTCGGCACCGGTACCGGCTCCGAAGTCATGCAGCGCATCGCCGCGCCCATGGTCGGCGGCATGATCAGCGCGCCGCTACTGTCGATGCTGGTGATTCCCGTGGCGTATCGACTGTTGCGGCAAAAAGCGATAGGCAAAGGGGACACAGCGCATCCAACAGACAAGAAGGGCAGGTCAGTGAGCCCCGACGATAATGTCCCGGATCGTGTCGAAAGACGTTGGCGAACCTCTGAACAAGTCCGGAGCCGCGATAGCTCCCTGAGTCAGGGGGCGAAAAACCGCAGGTTTTGATCAGCTTCGCTGTACCTCCGCTGTTGAAAACCAGGGTGTGGCAAGCAATAAGGTGTGTAGCGTAGACGTTGTGGTGACTTATTCAGAGGTTCCTTAGGTGCTCGGATCTGGTGTCAACGTCAATAAGCGCATGGGCTTTCTACTGCGAGTGTCGGTTCTGAACAGCAGCGCCGAAAAAAAGCTGCAAGATTCGACAGGTGTCATGCGCGCGTACTAGGGCGGATAGTGGCGCCTGGCCATCTGGTCGGGGTCAGCGTCGCATTGCCGCGCGCAGAAATCCAGAAGCATGCCGAAACCAGCGTCCACGGGGAGTCCTATGCAAAACCATTCGCAGTTGGGAATTCGATTCTGTTTGTTCGCGGTAGTAGCCCTGCACAGCAGCATGAGCATGGCCCAGCAAGCCGAGCAGGCGCCGGTGTTCAGCCCGCCACCCCTGTTATCGGCCCAGCCGGCGGAATCCGCACGAGCCAAGCGCGCTGGCGCCATGGCGGAATCGGTTCGGGCTGGAACCAATCTGCTCTCTCCAGGGGCCGAGCGCGACGCCATTCGCGAGGGACGTCAACTTCAGTACATCCTGCCGATCAAGTACACCCAGGGCAGGATATTCAACCCGGCCACGGGCAAGTTCGATACGGTGCGACTTCGCTCCTACGGGGATCGTTTCGTCGCACCCACCATCAATATGGCGCCGGGTCAGACGGTGCGCATCGGATTGCAGAATCAACTGCCGGCCGAGCCCGATTGCAGCCGTGGCCCCGATGTCAATGTACCGCATTGCTTCAACACCACGAATCTGCACTCACATGGTCTCTGGGTGTCGCCCACGGGAAACAGCGACAACGTGCTGCTGTCGTTGCTTCCAGGGGTGAACTTCGAGTACGAGTACAACGTACCGGATGACCACCCCGCAGGTACTTTCTGGTATCACCCGCATCGCCATGGCTCCACCGCCATGCAAGTCGGTAGCGGCATGGCGGGCATGCTCATCATCCGAGGTGACCGTCTGCCCAAGGCCGATGGTAGCAAT
Source organism: Lysobacterales bacterium (assembly GCA_031391205.1). Classification (GTDB taxonomy): domain Bacteria; phylum Pseudomonadota; class Gammaproteobacteria; order Xanthomonadales; family Ahniellaceae; genus 0-14-3-00-62-12. The sequence goes on from JANMUE010000531.1 coordinate 12,079, forward strand.
GGCGATCTTGACGTCCTGCTCAAGCCCTTTGCGCCGCGGACCCGCGAAGACTACAGCGAGGAAATGCTGATCCAACAGATTCCCTATGCCTGCTTTGACGATGCCGGCAACATCGAGGTGGATCCGATCACCAAGCGCTGGGTCTGCAAGGACGGCCAAGTCGCCAAGATCGAGGACTTCGAGAAACAGATGACGGGCGGCGTGTGGAAAGCATCGGGCCGTTACACCTCGATCAATGGTCATGTCCGTCCCACCTTGCCGATGACGACCGGTCGCCTGTACCGCTGGCGCTTTGCCCACGCCGGAATTCGCGAAAGCATCGCATTGCGCATCAGAAAGATCGGCGATGTCTCCAAACTGCGGGCCGCGGCCGCCAGTCCGGAGGAGCGTGCTGATGAAGTGGCGAAGGCCTGCACAGGCACCGAAGTCAGCCTGTTTGAAGTAGCAACCGATGGCCTCACGCGTTCCGACATCTTTCCCAAGAACACGCTCTATCTGCAGTCCGGGTATCGCAGCGACGTCCTGTTCAGTCTTCCCGAAACCGGCTCTTACTGCGTCTACGATGATGGCGCCACGGCTACGGGTTCCATCTCGGCCGCGCCGGAAAACCCCAAGGTGTTGGCCATCATCGAGGCCAATGGCGGTCGCCCGGTGGCGGATCAGAAAATCTTCATGCAGACCGAGCTGGCAAAGTCCGCAGGATCGTTTCCGAACGATGTGCGTGACGACATCATTCGCGATGTCGGCAACATGAAGCTGACACGTTTCATCCCGCATAGAAGCATAGACAAGGCCGAGATCGACCGTTCAGGGCTAAAGGAAATATCCATCGACTTCAAGATCAGTGACGACAACAAAATATTCATGGTCAATGGCGAACCCTACAAGCCGGACCGCATGGACCACACTCTGATCCTGCACAAGGCCCAGGCTTGGCGCCTGACCGCATCCACTGGATCGCATCCGCACCACATCCACGTCAATCCGTTCCAAATCATCAGCGTGCGCAAGAAGGGCGCGGATGGAAAACCCACCGGCCCCGAACTCACCGAGGGTCAATACGCCGGCATGCTCAACGCCTGGAAAGACACGATCTTCGTGCAGTCCGATGTGGTCATCCAGATCTACACCCGATATCAACGCTACATCGGTCAATTCGTCCTGCATTGCCATATTCTGGATCATGAAGACAAGGGCATGATGCAGAATGTCGAAGTGGTGGTACCCGATGCCAAGGGTGGCGCAGCGCCGAAAGGGCATCACTGAGTATTCGTTTGTTTGTAGGTGCGGGTCTTGCACCCGCACGCTCTTGATCTTTGGTGTTCGTTGCGAAGGTCAAAAGCGTGCGGGTGCAAGACCAGCACCTATGACCGAAGGGCTCTCAACAGCGGAGCTGGTCAATCCCGTTGGGACAAAGCACGCAGGCGGATCGTTTCGTTAACTACAGGTCGCGCAGCATCGTCTCAAGTTCGCCGTGGCGCTGCACGAATCCTTCTCTGGTATCAGCGTCCCAGGGTGAGACATCCAGATAGCGGGCAATGATGTCGCGCTGCTGTTGCCAAATCCTTCTCTGTTCGGCGGCGCTCTTGATCTGGCCTGCCGCGCTGTAGTGATGCCGTGTGCCATCGTGGAACACGCGCCGTTGACAGGCGAGTTGAGGGTAAAGCAGGGCCTTGAAGCGAGCGAAGAAGCGAAACTCCAGATCCCAGTCCTCGTCCAGGCGCAGGCGCTCGTCGAAGGGATGAGGGCCGAGCATCCGCAGCGCCTCGCGGCGGAACACCATGGCGCTGGTACAGCAGGTGGGACCCAGCTTCATGATCGGCAGGGACCAATCGAAATAGCGCGGTGTCTGCTCCACAAACGGAATCTGCCGCTGTGCAAAAGTATCTGCCGAACGCAGTGCACCCTCGACGAAAGAGCTGGCATTGCCGGCGAGCAGGGCGGCTTCAGGGAAGCGCCTGAAGAGATCTAGCTCTCGTTCGATCTTGTGTTCCAGCCATAGATCGTCGGAGTCCAGTAGTGCAATCAACTCGCCGTTCGCTACCGCGATGCCGCGATTGCGTGCCGCGGCCGGCCCCTGGTTTGCCTGATAGATGGCGCGCACCTGGGGATATCGCTGCGCCAGCATTTCGCAGCTGCCGTCGTCGGAGCCATCGTCGACCACGATAATCTCGATGTCGGCGTACTGCTGACGCAGAGCGCTGTCGATGGCCTCGATCAACATCTCGCGGCGATTGAATGCAGGAATTACTACTGAATATTTCATGGCGACGCGGGCTGGTGCCCGGCCCAGAGCAGGCGATGCCCTTGCGCGTATTCGGGCTCGACGCCGAGGTCGCAGACGCCGGTCTGATACTGCTGCAGAAACTCGGCATTGAGTTTTTCCACGGCCAGACGCATCGGTGATTGAAAGTTGCTGTCCGGGTGTGCGGTGAGCGCGTCGGCGTGCTTGCGGCGCCAATAGAGATATTGCTCAATCACCACTTGCCTGAACCCGGCGGCGCGGACGCGATTTGAAAAATCGGTGTCAGCACTGGTGCGCCAGGGTCGGAACGCGCGCAGTCGCTCCCACACAGCCCTGCGCATCACAAACTGACCTTCCCAGCCGATTCTGCAATGGCCGTCGGCATCTTCCAGGCCATTGCGCTTCGAGTACACCGGTATCCGATTCAAATCGGCGTCGGTATAGATGCTCCAGGTCAGGGTCATGTCGACGCTACTCTCAATGGCCTGCATCTGCGTCAGCAGGTAACCGGGACACATTCGATCGTCCGCATCGAAGCGGCAGATCAACTCACCCCGGGCATACTGCATCAGCGAGTTGAACATCAGGTAGGTGCCCTGATTGCTCGGCGCGTACACGACCTCCAGCGCCTCGTGGCGTAGCGATCGGACGGCGTTCAAGGTGGCTTCGCAACCATCGATGCCGAGCAGCACCTGCAGGCGCCAACCGGGAGGCAGCTCTTGTGCGAACACAGCTTCCAGGCATCCAGCAATCCACTTGGGGGCCTGATAGGCGGCGATCAGCACCGACAACGTCCTCATTTGGGACGCTGCAAACTGCGTGCGGCGCGTCGAACGAATCGCTCGGCGCCACGGGAGAGAAACGCTCTGATCTTGGAGGTCTGGCGCCTCGGGTCGGAGTACGGTGTCAGATTCAGGTCGACGATGTAATGCCTTTGCCCATCGTGCACCAGGTCCAGACAGAAGTACGCCAGCGGGTAATGCGCGATGAACCGCTTCAGCACGCGTTGCAAGTCCAGGGGCAGGGCAGTCTTCTGACTCAGCAGTTGACGGCGCGTCAGCAGAAAATTCTGCTCGTCGTGACGACCTGTCAATTTCTTGATTAACGGTCTTGCTCGGCCCTGCACCACGACGATGGCGTCGCCGAACCCATAGACGCGAAAAAAACTGTCCTCGGGATTGCCGATATAGCGCTCGATGACCAGGCTGGGGTCGGACCAGTAGGCCTTCGGCACATTGCAGCGCATGGCGACATAGTACTCGTCCCATCGACTGATCGGGCAGGGCGGCACCGGCAGGAAAATCCGGCGCAGCGATTGCGGCAAGCGTTGTTCCATCATTCCGCCAAAATTCAAATTGGTCTTGAGGAACAGCATCTCTTCGGCCGGGCCGCGACGACTTGCCTTGAGTGCGCTCAGTCCGGCACGCTTCAGCATCCGGTGCAGGTTGTGCTTGGTAATGTCCTGAACTTCGGTGTTGAGCACCACCAGCCCACGTCGCTGCAATATCGCGACGATCTGCTGGCGCCGTTCCGGGAAAAGATCGGCGCGAGACAGATTGATCAGAAACAGCACAGCACGAATATTCGGCTTGAGGTGTTGAACGATATTTTCGAAATCGTCTGTGTAGCTCGCTTGAATCTGGCAGGAAGGATCGACCAGGTGGGAGATGTAAAAATCCTCCCATGCCTGCCAGTGATAGACCAGGACGCAGTCGAGTGCGCGTACACGCATAGGCGGAACCCTAAACTGCGCTGGCCTGAATCTCCTTGACGCTGTCCCAGAAGTTGGGCGACTTCACGGCCGCGGGCAGTTCGCCCGGCTGCAGCGCTTGATCGACCAGCTCGACGCTGAAGCTTTCCATCAGCGGATAATTCCAGACTTTCGCCGAAAGATTCACCTTGAAAATATCGAACGCAGCCCTGTCTGCGTCACTGGTGTCGGGCTTGCCCAATCGGTCCATCAGCAGGTAGAAGGTCCAGGGGACAAAGTTGGAGCGCAAGGCGACATGCGCGGTTTTCTCGCCATCGCTGACCCACCATTCGTACTTCATGGTGCTGTTGCATCGCATGCCGCAGTCCTTGTCGGATACCACGGTGAAACGTTTCATTTCCACCGCCCGCGTGACGTAGTTGACGGCATCGCGAACGCCGCCGCCAGGATGCGCGGTCACGACACTGATCTGGTCGCGGCTCCAGAGCCCGTCGCGCGAGAGCGCGGCGGCCGCCACCTGCATGGCGCGGTAGGCCACGGCCGTGCCCCACCAGAGCGAGCCGGCGTGTTCGCTCATGGCGCCATCGTAGTCAAGCTCGATGAGCTTGCCCTGTTCCATGACACGGATCGAGGTGCCGCTATGCGGTTGAATCGAAGTCTGGGTCTTGTCTGCTGCCTGGATCATGATCGTCGTTCTCCTTGCTGGCTGTACCGGGAAACATCGTTGCCCCAGTAATGGTTGAGGTTCGTCGTAGACGCATGGTGCGCGCTGCGGCATCAGCAAATACGTGGCAGCTGCTCGCCGATCAGCATGTCAACGATGCGGCGTCCGCCAAAAACCGTTTGCATCGATACCCGCCCGGCACGGCCGTTGGTGATGCGACCGATCAGCGCGGATTCGGTACCCAGTGGGTGCGCGCGCATCGCCTTCAGTGCCGCCCGTTCCTCGCTCTGCGGCACGACGCAAACGATCTTTCCTTCATTGGCGAGGTAGAGCGGGTCCAGCCCAAGAATTTCGCAAAAGCCCTTCACCTCCTCGCGCAGCGGCGTCTGCGCCTCCTCGATATCGATGCCCACCTTCGAGGCCACTGCGATCTCGTTGAGCACGGTGGCCAGGCCTCCGCGTGTTGCGTCACGGATGAAGCGTGTTCCCGGCGCCGCAAGCAGCAGGTCTTCGATCAGTCCGTGCAAGGCCGCGCAGTCGCTGGCAATCGGTGTTGCCAGGGCCATATCGCCGCGGGCATTCAGAATGGTGGCACCATGATCGCCGAGCATGCCATTGACCAGGATCGCATCACCGATCTGTGCTGAAGCCACGCTCAGGTTCAGTCCCTCGCGGATGACGCCGATGCCAGCGGTGTTGATGAACAGGCGGTCGCAGGCGCCGCGGCCAACGACTTTGGTGTCCCCGGTAACGATGGCAACACCTGCGGCCTTCGCGGTCTCGGCCATGGAGCGCACCATCCGGCGCAGCAGTTCGACATCCAGCCCTTCTTCGATGATGACGGCACAGCTCAGATACAGCGGCCGTGCGCCGCCTACAGCCAGGTCATTGATGGTGCCGCAGACGGCAAGCTTGCCAATATCACCGCCCGGAAACTCTAGCGGGCTGACCACATAGGAGTCGGTGGTGAACGCAAGACGGTCACCGTGGCGCATCAGCGCAGAGAGATTCAAACGCGCCTGGTCTTCCATGGTGTCGAGCAGGGCATTGTCGAAGGTGCCGATGAAGACGTTATCGATCAGGTCATGCATGGCCTTGCCACCACCGCCATGGGCAAGCGTGACATTGGCAGCGCCCAGCCTGGCGCGCACAGGCTTTTCAACACGGGTTTCCGGATCGATGACACTCATGCACCTGCCTCCTCAAGTCCAGCATCGACACGACGGCTGCGAATCTTTTCGATGTCACCAAAACGGAAGTAGGCCGCGCAGGCGCCCTCGGAGGACACCATCAGTGCACCCATTGGCGTTTCCGGCGTACATTCCTTGCCATAGACGCGGCAGGCCCAGGGCTTGATGATGCCCTTGAGCACTTCGCCGCATTGGCAGGCCTTGGGGTCGGCGATCATTACCGCTGGCAGGGTGAATTTTCGCTCGGCGTCAAAGGCGGCATAGGCATCACGGATGCGTACGCCGGAATGATCGATCGAACCCAGGCCGCGCCACTCGAAGAACTCGCGCAGTTCGAACACTTTGCTGATCGCGTCCAGTGCCACTGCATTGCCGCCCTCGGGCACAATGCGTCTGTACTGGTTTTCCACTTCGGAGCGCCCCTCGTCGATTTGCTTGAGCACCATCCAGATACCGTGCAATACATCCAGGGGTTCGAACCCGGAAACCACGATCGGTCGGTGGTAGTGTTTGGCGATGAACTGATAGGGCTCGTTGCCGATCACCATGCTGACGTGCCCCGGCCCGAGGAACCCATCGATCTGAAAATCGGGTGAATCCAGAATCGCCTTGACCGTGGGGATGATGGTGATGTGGTTGCAGAACAGGGAGAAATTGCTGATCCCTTCGGCCGCGGCGCGCAGCACCGTCAATGCCGTGCTCGGCATGGTGGTTTCAAAGCCGAGACCAAAAAACACGACCTCCTTGTCGGGATTGGCCTTGGCCAGCTGCAGCGCATCCAGAGGTGAGTAGACCATGCGCACATCGGCGCCCTCGGCCTTGGCGGTGAGCAGGCTCTTCTTCGAGCCGGGTACACGCATCGCGTCACCAAACGTGGTCATGATGACATTGGGCCGCTCGGCGATGGCAATGCAATCGTCGATGCGACCCATGGGCAGCACACAGACCGGACAGCCGGGTCCGTGCACCAGCTCGATTTCATCGGGCAGCATGGTTTCGATTCCGTAACGGAAGATGGCATGCGTGTGCCCGCCACAGACCTCCATGATGTAGATCGGACGATTCATGCTTGGCCGGATGCGCTCGACCATTTGCCTGATTTCCACGAGCAGGGATTGCGCCTTGATCGGATCGCGAAACTCATCGACGAATTTCATGGGATTTCCTTGTGCATGAGATTGACTTCGGATTCGCTGGTGGCGGTGGCCTCGGCCTTGCTTATCGACAGATTGCCGCGATCGTCGGCGAGCAGGGTATGCACCAGGTCCCAGAGCATGTGATAGATCAGAACGTGACATTCCTGGATGCGGTGAATACTCCCGGAGCCGACCACCAGGCAGTGATCCAGACCCATGGTCGCCATCTCGCCGCCACTCATACCGGTCAGGCCAATGGTCACCAGTCCCATTTCCTTGGCTTTGCGAAAGGCCTTGATCAGATTTTCCGAGCCGCCGCTGGTGGACAATCCGACCAGGGCGTCTCCAGTCCTGCCTTGGGCGATGACTTGGCGTACGAAGACATTTGCGTAGCCGACATCATTGGCGACCGCAGTCAGCATGGTGCGATCCGCCGTCAGATCCACGGCCGTCAACGCCGGGCGACCGGCAGTCACCGGATGCAGAAACTCTACCGCGACATGCGCCGCATCACAGCTCGATCCGCCATTGCCCATGGTGTAGAGCCGGCCACCATTGCGATACACCTGTGCAATCGCACCCGCAGTGGAAACGATCGCCTGCGCATTCTGGGTAAAAAACTGCGCGACGACTTCCTGATGCGAGGCGACTTTCTGCCGCACCGATTCCAGCAGCGCCTTGTTCATCAGCTGCGGGTCCTGCTTGCGGTCGTGCAGGAAGGGATACAGCTTGCTCAGCGCTTCCTTGTTTTCCGCGTTAGACATTTTCGACCAGGCCTTTCTGCGTGGCGCGATCTGACGCCTGCATGGCGGCGAGTTCGTCTTCGATTTCTCCCAGCTCAGTGAGGACCTTGAGCGTGGCCTCCGCCTCCGCCTCATTGATGCGGCTCATCGCAAAACCAACATGGATGAGTACCCAATCGCCGATGCAGGCATCGAGGGGATGCTCATCGCTGACTATGCAGGCCAGACTGATCTCTCGCAAAACGCCGGCCACGCTGGCACGCGCGAGATTGCGTTCTCTATCGGTAATCTCGACAACTTGACCTGGGATGCCTAGACACATGGTGCGCTCCGTTCTGGTTGGGCTTCGGTTGGCCGGCCTTGGGCCGACAGATGACGCGCTGCGGTGATGGCTGCTTGACCGAGTGCAATGCCGCCGTCATTGGCTGGCACTTTTTCGTGCGACAGGACCTTGAGCCCCAATGTGCCAAGGCCCGAAAGCAACGCCTCCAGCAAAATCGCGTTCTGCAGGCAGCCGCCCGACAGTGCGATTATTTCTGGCCTGGAAGATTGGCCATCGCATTGAACAGTGGCGTTGCGGTTCGCGAGCTTGGTTTCGCTGCGCAGCGTTTGCGCCACCAGGTCGACCAGGCTCTGCGCCAGGCCACGATGAAATCGCGCCGCCATGATTGGCCGCGGAACATCACGCGCCAGGTCCCGCAAGAGCGCGCGCCACATCGGCGCGGCATCGAGTCGGGCGATGCGTCCGTCCACAGCTGCGACCATGCCGAACATATAGTCGTCTGGATCGGACTGGCGAATTCCGGGGCAGCGCGCTGCCGAAGCCTCCAGGGCCATCGCTCCCTGTCCTTCGTAGGCCGCCTGATCAAAGCACAGTCCGATGGCAGCTGCGACGGCGTCGAACAGTCGCCCGCAGGACGAGGCCAAAGGACAATTCAGCTCGGCCGCCAACATGCGGTTCATCGCGTCCAGTGGCTTCTGCTGCAGTCGAAGACACAGGTCCAGAGCGCCAAACTGTTCGACAAATTCACTCCATGGCATTGCGGCAAGGAGATGCGCGTAGGTGCTGCGCCAGGGTTCGACAATGGCGCGCATGCCGCCAAGCATCGGTAGCGCGTTCAGCGAGGCAATGCGGCGCGCGCCAAGATAATCACCCAGCAGCAATTCGCCGCCCCAGAAGCTGCCGTCATCGCCCATGCCCAGGCCATCCAGAATGAGTCCCAGCACCGGGGCTGTATTCAGCGGCAGGCCGTTCTCCGCCATGCAGCTGGCCATATGCGCGTGATGATGCTGGATACGCTCGACCGGCAGGCGCTCGGCATCCGCGCTCTCGAGGCCCAACTTGGTAGAAAGGTATTCGGGGTGCAGGTCGACGGCGAACAGGCGCGGTCGATGATCATAGGTCTGGGCATACAGTCCAAGATTCTTCTGGTACTCCTCGAAGGTCGCGAGGTCTTCCAGATCGCCCTGGTGCTGAGACAGAACCGCGGCACCCTCCTTCACCAGGCAAAAAGTTGATTTCAGTTCGGCACCGAAAGCCAGGATCTCGGGCGCGTGTTCAAATCCCGACGGTAGACTCAATGCGGCCGGCGCGTAGCCACGCGCGCGACGCAGCAGGCGAGGGCGTCCGGCGGCAAAACGCAGCACAGAATCATCGATGCGATTGGCGATCTCGCGGTCGTGCATCAGAAAGAGATCGGCAATCCCGCGAAGTTTCTCGCGCGCCTCCTGATTGGCGATCACTTGCGGCTCGGAAGATAGATTGGCGCTGGTCATGACCACCGGGCGATCGAGCCCTTCCATCAGCAACACATGCAATGGCGTATAGGGGAGCATGAAGCCCAGCAGGTCGAGGTCGGGAGCAATCGCCGCCGGCAATTGCTCGGCGCGGTCCGCTTGCAGCACGACGATGGGCGCCTCGGGACTGAGCAAACTTTTTGCCGCCTGCGCAGAAACGCTGCAGTAGCGTTCGATCATGGCGATGTCTCGCGCCATCAGTGCGAAGGGTTTGGCATAGCGGCGCTTGCGTTCGCGCAGCCGCGCGACGGCCTCGGCATTTCCGGCATCGCAGACAAGATGAAACCCGCCCAGGCCGCGCAGGGCCAGAATGCGACCGGCTCGGATACATGCTGTTGCTTGCGCAATGCAGTCGGCTGCCGTGCTGACATCGCGCCCGGCGAAGAGCCGCGGCACTGGGTCCCCACAAGCCTCGATCCAAAGGCGGGGTCCGCAGGCAGGGCAGGCGATGGGCTGCGCATGAAAACGACGATCCGCCGGATCGCGAAACTCAGCCGCGCAGATCGGGCACAACTCGAAACTCGCCATCGTGGTGCACGCACGATCGTAGGGCACACTGTGCACAATCGAAAACCGTGGTCCGCAATGCGTGCAATTGGTGAAGGCGTAGCCGTGCCGGCGGTCGGAGGTGCTGAGTATTTCGTCGCGACAATGACGGCATATGGCGGCGTCGGCAGCGATGCGCGTCTGGTTCTCGCCAGCGACACTTTCAACGATTTGAAATTCGGAAAATGCCGGCGCCACGCTCAAAGGCGATTGCTGCATCGACTCGATGCGCGCGAGCACCGGCGCTTCACTGCGGATGCGATGCATCAGGCGCTGGATCGCATCGGCGCTACCAACGGTGCGGATCAGTACGCCCTTGCCATCGTTGAGTACTTCGCCGAGCAGCCCCTCTTCGCGTGCCAGCCTCCATACTGTCGGACGGAAGCCCACGCCCTGCACCGTGCCGGAGATGCGAATCTCCGAAGCGCTGGCCTGGGACGTGGACAGGACCGCGGACATCGTTCAGGGACCCGTTGTCGCGATGGTGCGCTCGATCGACTGCCCATCTTTCATATGCAGATGCGCGGCACAGGGCATGCAGGGATCGAAACTTTGGATCGCGCGCACGATGTCGATGCCGCTGAGCGCGTCCTGTGGGCCGGTGCGGGTCTCCAGAATCGGTGTGTTCATGACCGCGCGTTCGACCGCCCCCAACTCTCCCCACGGGGATCGAGGTCCGGCATTGATGCGCGACGGCACCGCAATCTGATAATTGGCAAATGCGCCATCGCGGACCACGGCCCAGTGCGCCAGAAAGCCGCGGCCCGCGCCACAAAAGCCGGCGCCCATGGTCTCGCCGCTGGTCGGAATCTCAAATGATTCGACCAGGGTGGACGCGCCAGAACGCAACAGGCGCCGGGCACGTTCGGCGTTTTCTTTGAGCACCAGCAGATTGAAGGCCACCGCATAAGCGCGTGCGCGATTGCGCTCGAACGCATTCCAGACGGCGGGGGGGCGCCATTCGATATCGACCGCCGCCAGCTGATCTGCGGGCAGGTGCATCTGCAAACTGTGCCCTGTCGAATGGAAATGCGCGCTCTTCGGCAGGCATCCGCCCAAGGCCGAGAGATAGATTCGCGCATAGGCGCCGACTTCGAAGACGCGCTGCCGCCAGGTCATGGTGGAAGCCCAGGAATAGGGTTCAGGACGGGCGAGCTTGTCGGCGTTGGCAGAGAAATCACGGTTCCAAGGGTGCTGCGGACTCAGCGCATTGCCCAGAGGGTCTGTGCTGAATCGAACCGGGTTCGATGCGCGCTCGTAATAGGAGCGATCAACGAACTCCTCCAGTCCGCAGTTGAGCTCGGTCAGTCGCGTGGTCACCAATTTGCCGTCCACAATGGCGCCGGGCGTGGACCAACGTTTCAGACCCCAGTCGTCGCAATGTGCATAGGTCGCGTCATAGGCTTCGTCATGATCCCATTGACCGAAATCCACCATGGTGGCGGGGGATTGGCCCACCCTTTCATAGGCGGGATTCGCCTCATACAGAAAGTCGAAGATCTCGTCCCAGATGGCGACACAGCGCTTGGCGTAATCGCAGAACGGGCGCAGCTTCTCCAGGAAACGGTCGAGTTGATCCTCGGTGGGCTTGAGCGTGACTCCGCCCGGCACGATGGACTCGGAATGCGGGTATTTTCCGCCGATCGCGGTATACGCCTCGCGCGCGGTGCGCACCATGGTCATTGCTTCGACGTAGAGCTTGCCGCTGCCTTTGTCCAGGTCGGCCATGATCGCGCCGATAGTGGCATAGCCATGCACGGACTGGCGCGACGCGCGACAGCGTTCTGCGCGCTGCCATAAGGTCGGGTTGGTGCGCTGCAGGGTTTCTCGCGAGTAGTCCGGGCCTGAGAACACAAACAGCTGGATCGGGTTCTCGTCCAGATACTGGCAGCTGAGCAGCAGATTGCGGGTCACGATACCGAGCGGAGGAGGGCGCAGCCCCAAAGCCATTTCCAGGCACTGGCTGGAGGCGGTGGCGTGCACACCACCGCAGATGCCCGAGGCCGTGGAGCTGACCAGGCCGGCGTCGCGCAATCCGCGTTTCACCAGCAATGCCTCATAGCCGCGAAACGCCGTAGCTACCGAAGCCACATCGGTGACGCGACCGGCGTGCTCATCGAGAGCGCAATGAATTTCCAGGCGACCGCCAACGCGCGTCAGGCCAGCGGACGCCCCGTTGTCGAGCGACTGATTGCGCCGGCCAATCAGCGAGAGCAAGGCGCCGCCGGCGTCGGGATCGACCGCGGATTGCGGGAGCAAAAATGATTGGGCGCTCATCTATCCCCCCCCAGGGGTCGACTATGGCAGGTAGCGATTATTCGCTCGGCGAAATAGTGACACCACAAGCTTCACGTACAGTATCAAAAGAGAATCACTTCACTCGCCCAACTGATTCGGTCTTCAGAAAATCCCTGGCGAATGTTAGAACAAAAATATCGGCGAGGCGCAATATTTTTTCGCCTCGGCTGATATTGTCTTTGCAGTACGGCTGACGTAGATTGACCCGGCTTCGTCGCGACCACCCGGAAGCAATTCGCCCCCTACTGGTATCCCCTTGGAGTGATTCCATGGCCGCCTTGCATGAACTGTCACATCGAATTCCGATCATCGATCCAGCCCGATACGGGAAGGCGTATGGCAGCGTGCCGCACGATCCGACCGATCCGCGCTCCAGCGAGCCGCTGGTCCTGCTCGATACGGTGAATGTTGCGTACAGTTCCTATCACGCCCGCACCGATGGCGCGAACCCGCCTTATCATCGGCCATTGCGCGGAAGTCGCCAGGACACCTGGTTGCGCGCGGGCGCCGCCGCGAGTCTGTTGCGGGTGAACAACAAACTCCGTCCCTTTGGCTATGAGTTGCTGGTTCTGGATGGTTATCGTTCGGTGGAGTGCCAGCAGGCGCTCTACGATTTTTATTTCGAACAGGGGCGTGCCTCCCTGGAAACGCCGACTGACGACGCTTGCCATGCCTATGCCAATCAATTCGTTCGCAACACCGCGCGCTTCAGTCCGCACAACTCCGATGCCTGGCCTGCGCATTCGACCGGCGCTGCAGTGGATATCACCCTGCGTTCGCTCGCCACCGGCGAGCAGGTCGATATGGGCTCGAATTTCGAAGAGATGTCCGAAACATCGCACAATGACTATTTTGAGCGGCAGCTGGCACAGGGAAACATAGAGCCGGGCGATCTTCGTCTCTGGCACCGCCGACTGGCGCACTGGGCTCTGGAATCCGAAGACTGGGTAAATTCACCCTGGGTGTTCTGGCACTACGATCTGGGCAACCAGCTGTACGTGCAAATGCGCCGGCATCTGGGCGCTTTCGCGCCGGTCGCAGCCTGGTATGGCTATATCGAAGAGCCCCCGCGTGATGCATAGCGGCTGGGTAGTGTCTCAGTTAGAAAAACACCGTCGATGAGTCCCTTCTCCCGCTTGCGGGAGAAGGTGGCCGCAGGCCGGATGAGG
>JANMUE010000535.1:0-55309 GCA_031391205.1 Lysobacterales bacterium
AGCAGCGGAGCAAGCCCCGCTCTACAAAGTCAAAGGCAAAGGCATCGCTACACCCAACCAGTGAGATAGAACGCCGCGATGATCAAGAACACCGCTGCGGTCTTGATCAGGGTGATCGCGAAGATGTCCTTGTAGGCCTGACGATGGGTCAGTCCGGTCACTGCCAGCAGGGTGATCACGGCACCGTTATGCGGCAAGGTGTCCATGCCACCTGATGCCATCGCTGCGACACGATGCAGCACTTCCATGGGAATGGATGCGGCGTTGGCATTGGCGATGAAGGTCTCCGACATCGCTGCCAGCGCGATGCTCATTCCGCCCGACGCGGAACCTGTAATTCCAGCAAGTGCGGTGACGGTCACTGCCTCATTGACCAGCGGGTTGGGAATGGCCGTCAGCGCTTTGGCGACTACGAGAAATCCCGGCAACGCGGCGATCACTGCGCCGAACCCGTACTCCGATGCAGTGTTCATCGCGGCCAGCATCGCACCGCCAATCGCGTTCTTGCTGGATTCGGCAAAGCTTGCGATGACCGGCCTCCAGGCGCAGGCCAGGACCGTGGCAATACCGATCAACAGCGCACCTTCGACGGCCCAGATCGCTGCAACTTTATTGACCTCCTGCACTATGGGCGCGGCGTTGCCGATCACACTGGGGACGAATTCGTGGCTGCTGCCGTATTGACGTGGAATCAGTGTGGTCAGAATCTTGTTGGTAACGCCTACCAGCAGCAGCGGCAGAATCGCGATTAGCGGGTGCGCCAAAGTGCCTCCGGAGAATGCCGCCGGCTCGTTCAAAAGATTCTCGCCATAGCCTTCATCTGCGCGCTGTGCGGCGCGACGACGCCATTCCAGATAACTCAGTCCCACGAGCAGAATAAAGATCGCGCCTATGCTGCCGAGCCAGGGCGCTGCCCAGGCATTGGTACCGAAGAAAGAGGTCGGGATGATGTTCTGGATCTGCGGCGTGCCGGGCAACGCGTCCATGGTGAAGGTGAAGGCGCCGAGCGCAATGGTGCCGGGGATCAGTCGCTTGGGAATACGACTCTGACGAAACATTTCAGCGGCGAAGGGATAGACCGCAAACACCACCACGAACAGAGAAACGCCGCCGTAGGTCAGTACCGCGCACACCAGTACGATCGCCAAAATCGCGCGCTCGGCGCCGACGATGCGAATCGTCGCCGCGACGATGGATTTGGAGAATCCCGAGACTTCGATCAGCTTGCCAAAGACGGCGCCAAGCAGGAACACCGGGAAATACAGCTTCAGGAACCCGACCATCTTGTCCATGAACAGGCCGGTGAACATCGGCGCGACCAACGTCGGATCTGTCAACAGCACGGCGCCCATCGCCGCGATCGGCGCAAACAGGATCACGCTGTAACCACGATACGCCACGATCATCAGAAAACTGAGCGCGGCAAGAACAATCAGCAGGGTCATTCGGTTCTACTCGGGATTCTCTCCGGTGAGTGTCCCGAACCTGGAGGCGAATGCCCACCGTACAAAGGTACAAGAGCGTGATGGGTGACCATGTGGGACGGCGTGAGCCGCGATTCTCGAACTTGCCGAGTCGTTGGGAATCGCGGCTTATACCGCTCCCACATCGGCCCATGCGGCGCAATGCCCTTCGGCTATTGCGTCCTACCGCATGAAGCGGATCGACTCGGCGCCATCGCGAAACATGAATTCGCGGTAGATCGCACCGTTCGAGCTTTCCGGATCCTCGCCATAAGCGCCCTGCTCGATCCAGTCGTAGAGCTTCTCGCGCTCTTCGGCGGACAGCAACGCACCGGCCAGGGGCATCTGCGAACCGCTGTCGGGTTCGCTGCAATTCACCTTGTTGAACAGGCGGCTGCTTAAAGGATTCCCAGGCACCACAATATCACCGACGATGATCTTGTAGATCGCGTCGAAGCCACCCTCGTCACTGAGATCCAGGCCAGCTGCGGGCGACCCTGAGTTGTGGCAGCTGGTGCAGCGGCCGGTGGGGCTGATCAGTTCGTTGAAGATCGGCTTGATATCGTCCTGCCAACTCACCCCAGGGCGAATCGGCGTACCCGACAAATCGGCACATCCGGTCGCCGCTACGGCCTGTCCGTTCAGTGCCAGCAAAGCGGCCGCAACGAAGGCGCCGCGAAGCAAGCGCTTGATCTCGAAGCTCTGGAATCGGAATGACAGCATGGGATCGGATGGACCGTCGCAGAATCAACGACATGATAGGCCAATGACGCGGGGCTTGCCGTGAAACGCCGCGTCAATGATTCAGCTGATGCCGCTGAACAGCCCCGGGATGACCCGATTAAAGTTGGCAAAGGTCGGCGAACTGCCGGCGTTCGCAAACGGGCCGGTGGCGAAGTTGTCGATATTGGGGAAGACCAGCGGCAGATTGGTGTTATCCACACCCATCCAGCGCGCCAAGGTCGCGCCGAGCTGATCGACTGCGGTCGTCGGCAGGAACTGACCACGGCTGAAGCACTCGCCATTGTTGTCGTTCACCATGTTCAGCACCATGCGCGGATAGCGCCCAAGCACCTTGCCACCGGTAACAGCCCCGCCGGTGACCAACTGCATACTGCCCCAGGCATGATCGGTACCGCCATTGCCATTGGAGTTGACGGTGCGCGAAAAATCACTCATCGTGAACAACGTCACTTCGTTGCCGGCACCAATCTCGGTCATGGCATTGTTGAACGCATTGATCGCCTGCGACAGACGCTGCAGCAACAGGTGATGTCCAAGAGCTTGATTGGTCGAGGTGATCTGGTTGTCGTGCGTATCGAAGCCCCCCAGGGTGACGTAGTAGACCTGACGATTGGCACCTATCGCACCCGGTCCGCCCACCGATGCGGGGCGGCTGATCTTGATCATGCGTGCCACCTGGCGCAACTGGTCGGCGAGGCTGTTGTTGGCCGGGAAGGTCGTGGTCAACGTACCATTCGTGGTCATCTCGGCATTGATGATGGTCGACATCTGCAGCGAGCGATTGAAGATGTCCTTGTATTCGCGCGAATACAGCTCCGGATAGGCCAGATTGAACAGCTGATCCAGTGCACCACGCCGCTGCGCCTCACCCTGCGTGCTGGAGCCGATGCTGTAATTGTTCAGCAACGTTGCCGGTGTAGTGGAATTGGTGGAAAGCTGAAACGGAAATACCGGTTCGTTGGCCAACGATTCGCCGATCAGGAAGCGATTCTGTCCTGCGATCGAAATCGCTGACGACATACCCACCAGATTGTCCTGAGCAGTGATGCCAGCGATTTTTCCGCCAAAGCCCTGAGGATTGCTTGCCCCGTTGCCGGAGCCGATCTGCCAGAGATTGGTCTGGTCGTTGTGCGAGTAAAGTTCTGGAGGCTTCCTGCGCGCGTTGTACGTGGAACGCGTGAGCGGCTCGACCACGGTGCCCACATTGGAGATCAGCGCCAGCCGGCCGTTGTTGAACAACGTGCGCAACTCCGGAGCAAACGGATTCATGCCGACATTGCCGGCACCGACATTGCCGGCAACCGGAGTAAGCGCCAATGCGGGTGGCAGTGCATTGGCTGTAGTGGCGCGCGGAATCGCGAGCCCGTTGGTGACGACACCGTAGTAGCCGTTGCGCGCTAAGCGGTATTCCTCGTGGCTGAACTGGCCGCTGGCATTGGTGCCAGTGGGAATGGCGAGGTTCCAGGAATCGTTGCCGCCACCGAGGAAGACACAGACTAGCGCCTTGTAACCGGTGCCGACACCGGTCTGTGCCATCGCCTCGCCCATGATGTTGAGCTTGGGTACGAAGGAGCTGATGCCGCCGGCGGCCAGCATGCAGCTGGCTCCACGGAGAAAATCGCGTCGCGAGTAGGGGGAATGGGTCATAGCGATCTCCTCAGCGCTGATGCGCGTATTCGGGCGAAATGGCGATCAGATGGATCAGGTACAGCGCCTTGCGGCGACGCGCATCGCGCGCGGCGGTGGCGCCGGTCTGGCCAAGGTTGCCGACCAATCCGCACTTGAGCAGATTGTGCAGCACACTCTTCATACCAAAGTTTGCCGGGTCGCTGCACAGCGCGGGTGTGCCGACCTGACCACTCATCTGGCCGCCCATGATGCGCAAGTTCAGCTCTTCGATCAGGCTCATATCATGCACGCCGCTGCAGCCATTGACTATGTCCAGTGCACAGGCCATGCCGGGCAATGCTTCGAGATTGGCCGGCGGGATATAGGCGATGTCGGTGGGCAGCGTGGTGGCGAATGATCCGTTGCAGTTATCGCCACCGTAGTTCTCGCAGATACGTCGGAACAGATCGTTGGCGGCCAGCATCGTGGTGTTTTCGTTGATGATCTGGAATTCCGGCGCATACAGGCCGGCGTCGGCGATCACGCCCGGCGGCTGGTAGTCTGGCTCGTAGAAGTTGAACACCGAGCTGGCGCCAAGCGGCCGCTGCAGATAGGTGCTCTGTGGCGAGGTGCTGCCCCAGCAGGCGACGTTGCCATTGCCGACCGTGCTATTGCCATTGTTGCGACAGGTGTTGCCGCCAGAGATCGCGCCGAAATGGCGCCAGATCGCGACCATGCGCAACATCGGCTCACGCGGCTTGCCGAACTGGCCGGCGAACGGGCGACGCGCTTCGGGATCAGTCAGCACGACTTCCAGCGTTGCCTTGAGGTTGCCACGCACGCCATTGCCGTCATTGATGAAACGCTGGGCAACGCGACCGATGTATTCCGGACTTGGGTTGCTGGTGACGAAACGCAGTATCAGTTGGCGCGCCACCATCGGCGGCAGGTTGGGGTGATTGAACAACAGGTCGATCGCCGACTTGACGTTGTTCTCGCAGAAGTCCACGCACTGGGTGCGCTGAGTTGCGGTCAAGTCGGTAGGGCCCGACAAGCTGCAGTTGAGCACTGTCTCTTTGGATATGCCGGGCTGCCACTCGGTTTGGGTGGCGAGCAACGTGTCACTGAGTATCAGCGACTTGCTCGACTCCGGCACACCCGGCGGAATGACGACACCGACGTTGATCGTCGTGGCGACCGGATTGGTGGGCCCCTGTCCGGGCAATTGGAAGCGATCCACATCGCGGCCGTTGTCGTTGAAATGCGGATAACAGACCATCGGTCGATACCAGTCCGGATGGATCAGGCTGCTGTCGCCCCCATCATTGGGCAGACGCGGACGCGGCGGGCTTTGTGTGAACAGGTTGTTGCGGTTGGTGAAACGGCACTGGATACCGGTACAAGTGGGCGAAGGCGGTGCATCAGTGTTGCGCGTGCCGGTGCAGTTCTGGCGCACGGTGACGCCCTGCACTGTCGTGGTCGGATTGCAGTCGAAGGCGAGGCCGGTGAATACGCGCGACATCGTGCGGATCATCAGCTGCTCGTAGGTCGGCTGTTCCTGGATGCCAGGTGTGCCTGGATCGATATCGATCAGCGAGAAATCATTGTTGCGCGATTCCAGACCGATCGAAAACAGCTGCATGATTTCGCGCGCGTAGTTTTCGTCGGGCTCGGCGCCGTTGTTGTCGGCAGCGTAGCTGGTGATGACATAGGGGCCTGCTCCGGTACAACCACCGCCGCCTGCCATGCACGTGGCGTTGAGTTCATAACGCCGGTTGCGCAGATGTGTGAGGTAGCGACCCATGACCGGGCTGAAGCTCGCCTCCTGCAACAGCTGGCGATAATTGCCGAAGGCGTTGCGCACCAGAAGATCGTTCCACTCGGCCATCTGCAAAGGCTCACCTGCAAGCGAATCATTCTGGTCGGAAGCCACGATGATCTGACTGAGCGCATATGCCATCTTCTGGCGCACTTGATCGGGCGCGATGACAGCTGTGTCGTACCAGCGGTGAATGCGATCTTCCTGGCCGAGGTTGCGGTTGGCGTCATGACGCGTGCGCGCCATTACCTCAAGGAATGGGCGTGCCAGCGTGGGGCTGGCATTCAATTGCTGACTGAGCCATCCAGCGTATCCCTGACCGCGCACCGCTGAGATGTCGCTGCGCGTGGCACCAAAGGTCGCCTGGTTGAGAAACCGTGCAGCTTCTGTGTCTGTCGCTGCTAGGGCGAATTCATTCTCGAGACCGTCAAGCATGATGCAGTCACCACTGCACTGCGCATTGGCTTGGAAGGAAGAGAAAAGCGCTGTCATCACCAACATGAGCGCGAAGGAGCGAAACGATCGAGTGTGCATCTATAACCCCCAGAACAACGGACTACTCGGACGCTGGACATTACGCCCCTGCATGCGCCTGCAACGAGACTGACGTCACAACCCCGGATCGGCAAATTCTGCTTGTAACAAACAGTCGCAGTGCGCTTTAAAAAAGGTGACGTTCAACGTCAGTCTAGGTCGCTATGGGTCGCATCGCGAGCGCGCTTGTCGGCGAAACGGCGACGGTCGGCAGCGATGTAGGGGCGGCGGTCGTCTCTCCCGCGTATCAGACAGCGCCGAGTTGACTGCGCCCACGTCGCATGATGTCCGCAAAGGCTTCGCGATCGCCGCGCGCCAAGGCCGACCGCAATTGATCCAGTGCCTGAGCAAGGCGCTCCAGCACTTCGCCACTATTGGGATTCAATGATTGGATCTCGTAGTAGAGATGCGGGTTCTCGTTGACCACCGCACGGGTGACCTTGGTCTGCGCGTTGAAGGTGGAGCTGGATATCCGATCAAGTCGATTCTCATCCTGGCCGCCACCTGCGAGCGCAGCAGCAAACACGATGTTTACCGCGTGCGAAAGTCCCAGCACTTCGGCCATCAGCCGATCGTGCTCGTCCAGCGACATCTCCACCACCTGCGCCGTGGTCGCTGCGAACAGCTGCCTGGCCATGGCCGTTGCACGCGCATCGCCAAGATCGATCACGACCACATGGCGATCGGCGAGCAAGACCGCACTTGGCCCGAACATGGGGTGCATCGATGCCGCTGCTATCCCTGCCTCGCGGAGCGCGGCATATCCGGCAGCAAGCGGCGCCTTGATCGACGCGACATCGATCACGATGCCGGGCGGACGCAGAATCGCTAGCTGCTGCATCACGGCGTTGCTCGCGGTGATGCCGGTCGCGATCAGAATCAGATCGTGATCAACCGCGCCGGCGGCAATTCCGCGGCGTTGCAGAAAACCGTCTGCGCTGCGGGGCTGGTCATCTGCGATAGCGCTGTCTGCAATTTCGACGGCAAACCCCTGCGAATCCAGAAAGCGCGCAAACCAACGCCCCATCTGTCCAGCGCCGCCGATGACCAGCGCACGGCGGCCATCACCGCGCGCCTCGGCACGCAGTTGCTCGTTCTCCTGCGTGGTGAGCGAGTGCTGAATCAGCAATTTCATCAATTCGTGCGCGAGGCCACGATCCAATCCACGTGCCACGGCATTGGCCTCGGCCAATTGCAGCACTTCCTTTTCGCGACTGAAATCGCGCAACGGCTTGCCCATGCCACGCTTGATCTCTCCGATCTGTGCAATGGTGCGCTGGCGCTGATCGATCAGATCGAGCAATTGTCGGTCGAGTACATCCAGTTGATTGCGCAGATCAAGCAGGGACATGGTCGGCTGACTGGGGGATTGGATCGCCGAGTGTGCCACGGATGCCTGGAGTATCGCTGCATCGAACGATGCGGGTCTGTGCCTCAGTCGGAAATGCTGACGAAAAAGCCATGCTAGAACTGCACGGTGGAAGCTCGCCCACTGCGATCACCAGGCACTATCGAACATCTTCGCCGCCCTGGCCATCGCCTGCGGACGGGTGCAGTGCCGCATCGTCGAACGCGTCGGTCAACACATCCAACCACGGCGCGTAGGGCCGCCAGCGTCCTATGCTGGCTGTATTCACCGGCTGCCTCACCTGCACCGAACTCAATGTGGCAACGGGCTGGGTACTGCGACGCTCAATTGCCACAACATCGCTCCGCCAGTCCAGACCAATGAACGCGTATACGCGCCTGGACTCCGCCTCCGGGTCGCGGACCAACTGCTCGTAGTGCACATCCATCACGAATCCGGGATAGCAGTCGTGCCAGTGGCGCATCAGATCCTGGTACAACCCGTGATAATGGACCAGGTCTTGCAGCGTATGCGTGTGCGTCACCTGCGCGGCAAAATGTTCGCGATAGTTGGCGAAGCACAGATCAATCGGATCGCGCCGCATATGCAGAATTTTGGCGCGTGGAAATGCCTGTCTGATGAACCCGATGTTGAGAAAATTGCCCGGCGATTTCTCGGTGACGAAGCGCTTTCCGCAGCTTTGCGCGCGAGCGGCTTCGTCGAATGCCCTGCGCACCTCGCTGAAGTCGATGCGGGCTGCGCGGGTAAGCAGTGACAGGTCGGGTACGCGTTCGCAGTAGAGGTCGGCACCGTAACGCAACGCTGCACTGAGCCGCTCGGTCTCCCCCAAATCATGAACTTCGGGGCTCGCACCAAGAATGCGCTCGATCAGGCTGGTGCCGGAGCGATGCAAGCCGACGATAAAGATTGGCACCTGTTCTGCCTCGCCGAGTTCAACCGCCACTCCATGCTCGGGCAGTCGCATGCCTTTGATGGCGGAAAACAGGTGCTCCTGCGCCATGGTGTGGTAGGGCGCGTTGATGCGTGCAGCCTGGTTTGCGGCTTGCAAAGCCGTCCAGGCCTGAGCGTGATCGCCAAGATCGTCCAGTTCCTTGAACAGGGCGTAGCCCAGAAAGGCACGATCCTCAGCTGCCAAGTCAGGCGCCGCCAAGGCCTGACGCATGGCCGCCACGTGCTGGGTTTCCGGGGTTTGCCGACGCAGCCGCGCCAGCAGCCAATACGCCATAGCCTGGTGCCTGGAGGTGGCAATGACGCGCTCCAGACTGTTGCGGGAACGATCGAACTCGCCCAGGTAGTTCAGGATCAGTGCCCGATTGACCTCGCAGACCGCATCCCCAGGGGATTTGGCAACGCCTTCATCTGCCCACTCCAGCGCCAGCGCGTGTGCGCCGATGCCACTCAGGACTGTCGCGACGTGCGCGACGTCCCGCGCCGGCATCTGCTGCCGATGCGCGTAGTGGCCCGCCCAGGCAATCAGCACATCATGCAACGCAAACGACTTGAGGCAAAGCGCTGCCTCGAGGGCCAGCCGCGGCGGACAATCCGGACGCACCATCAAATCGGCGGCGAAATCACGTGCGTTTCGGCAAGCTCCGTTCAACAGGTGCAGCTGAATCCGGTGGAAGCGAGGCTCAAATGCCGCCGGCGAATGAGTCTGCCAATCATTCAGGGTCTTTTCTGCCGCTATATAGAGGCCTTCACGTATTTGTTGGCCAAATCGTTGTCGGTAGCGGTCCGGAGTCATCCGTTCAGCTTGGCGCAGACATCGCCTGGATCGCAACCCAAACGCGGCTCTCTACGGCGTCTCCTGTAACAGGGATGCAACGAAATCTTTGCACCAGTTCACAATTACGGTAAGGTTCAGGTTTCCTGTGGCAGGGCGAACTGGCTACGGGTTCTGTCACATCTTATCTAGGGGACGCCAAACCATGATCGTTAAATCTACCTTGCTTGCAGCCGCGGTGGCTTTGAGTTTGCCCGCAGCATCTATGGCGCAGAACGCTGCGCGCGGCGCGTTCGTCACGGGCGCGGGCGCTCCGTCGCCGAATTCCGTATTTGCTCCGAAAGCCACGATTACGGAGGCTTTCGACGTAGTTGCGCCCTGCCCAACAGGATGGACCTGTACCAACAACAGCACACCCATTGGCACCAGCAACTGGTTCCAAGGGAACGCCACCGTGTTTCCGGCTCAGGCCGGCGCCACAACCGCATACATCGGCTCCAATTTCCAGGCAGTGGCGGGCGCCAACACCATCAGCAACTGGCTGATCAGCCCAGTGGTGCAGTTTGGCACCGGCTCGGAATTGCGCTTCTGGTCGCGTACGGTGGATACGATCAATTACGCCGACCGCCTGGAAATCCGCGCCAGCACCGGCGGCACCAATACCGGCGGCACCAATGTCAGCACGGGTGATTTTTCGATTCTGCTGGGCACGATCAACCCCAGCCTCAGTATCGCGACCGGCACCTGCGCATCGCCTGCGGGCCCGCCGAATGCCGGCGGCTACCCGAATGTCTGGTGCGAGTATCGAATCACCACCACCGAGGGCATCCCACTGACCGGAACTGGCCGCATCGCATTCCGTTATTTCGTTACCAATGGCGGGACAGGCGCGAATTCAGACTTTATCGGCATCGACACCTTCAGCTTCGTTGAAGGCAGCACCACCGCGGCTCCGGTATTCGCCTACTCGCCTGCGCCAGCGGCAACAGTGCCCTTCACCGGCGGCACCACCATCGGGTCGACCGGGACTGCGTCGATCGCAGTAAGCATTGGCACGCCCGGCGTCGGCACAGGAGCGGCGGCCACCACCACTACAACCTGCACTGCGCCTACGGCGCCGTTTACCGGATTTGCCCAAACCGTGACGGCCGAAGGCGCAGGCGCCATCAGCGGTGGCCCGCTGACCGGTTCCTGCACACTGGGCGCGGCTGCGATTACGCAGACACTGACCTGCAGCGAGAACCAGGGCGGCACGCCTGTTGTGCGCACCTTCGAACTGAACTGCCCCGCTGGTACTGCGGTGCCGCTCACCTCGACTCCGATATCCGGCAGCCTGGTCACCCTGCCAGCCCAGGTGCTTGGTGGTCCGGCAACCACATCGCTCATCAACTTCCAGAATCCCGGTGTTGCGGCTGCAACCGTCACTTGCACCGCGCCGACGGCAACCCAGTTCACCGTGGCACCATTGACCTTCCCGGTTCCGGCTGCTGGAAATGCATCTACAACGGTGACCTATAGCAGTGCCGTGGTCGGAACCTTTACCGGTGTGCTCAACTGTACGGCGGGAGTGCAGGCCTTCACGTTCAACCTCACCGGCACAACCGGCGCTCCGGCGCAGGCCGTTCCGGTTGGCGGCAATGGCGTGAACATTCTGCTCGCTCTGGCAACGCTGGCTCTGGGCGGGTTGAGCCTGGGTTTCTACACGCGTCGCAGCTGACAAGCACTCCGTAGTAACCAAGAGGGCGCCTGCGGGCGCCCTCTTGGTTTGTGCCCGTTATGCGCCTCGCCCCATCTGGGAGCGATCGATTCCGGGCTATGACTGCGATCCCACCGAGACTGCCGGTCCAGTTTCCGACCGGTTATTGGCGTCGATGCATTTTAGAATCAAGAAAACCTTGACGGCGTTGAAATTTACCGGTAGTCATCGCATTAGCGTACACAATAGATGACGCGTCGGTTCAATTCTGGGGAAAAACATGAATCAACTACATCACACCCGCAACGGTCTCTTTCTGCTTTTGGTCTGTGTATCGGCGTCGCCTGCTTTCGCGCAAGTCGACAAGCTGGCGACCTACGCGCAGATGCGCGCAATTGCGGGGGAACAGCAGTCCATTCGTGGCATTCCTTCCGAACAGAGCCGGGATGCCCAACTGCAGCAGCAGTTTGATGCGCTGAAATTTTCCATGGGCGGTGACGATCCGACCACGATGTATGAGGGTGTTGCCGGGGTTGGTGTCAATACTGCCCACGTCCCCAACGTTGCCCCGCCGCCGCCGGCCGGTGGCACGTTAACGACGACCACAGTCACCAACTCCACGCCGACAGCGGTTCCGACCGGTCCGGCGGTGGTGACGTCGACACTGGTAGTGTCGGGCGCTGGCACCTATCTTTGGGATTTGGATGTCACCACGTTCCTCACCCACACCTTCGCTGCTGACCTGGACGTCACCATCCAGTCGCCCGCCGGGACGATCGTTACGCTGACCACCGACAACGGTGCCGGCAATGACAACGTGTTCAACGGAACCGTCTGGGACGATCAGGGCAATCCGGCAGGCCAGGTGCCTTACGTGACAAACAACGGCATGGTCACCGACAACGCCTACGTCAATCTGACGCTGGCTTCGCCGCTTACGCCGGAAGAACCTCTGGGCGCATTCCGCGGTGAAGACCCGAACGGGACCTGGACTATCACCGTGAGCGACGATCTCACCGGCGACGGCGGTTCACTGGATTCCTGGGCTCTGAACGTATTCACCTTGCCGGCGGCACCGATAGAAGCCACGGTATCGTTTACGAATTCGACGCCCACAGCCATTCCCACTGGCCCAGCGGTGATCACCAGCACGGTTGTGGTCACTGGTGTCGGAGCGACGCTTACCGCGCTCGACGTCACCACGGCTCTGACGCACACGTTTTCGGCCGATCTGGACATCACCCTGACGTCGCCGGCAGGAACCGTTGTGACGTTCACCACCGACAACGGTGCCGGCAACGACAACACCTTCAACGGCACCAATTGGGACGACAATGCCAATCCCGCCGGCCAGGTGCCCTACGTGACAAACAACGGCATTGTCACCGACAACGCCTATGTCAATCTGACCACAGCCACCCCGCTGTCCAGCGAAGAAGCACTGTCGGCATTCGTCGGTCAGGACCCGAATGGCACCTGGACGATTACCGTCAGCGACGATCTGGCCGGCGACGGCGGCTCACTCGATAGTTGGTCGCTGGATGTCACCACCGGCTCGTCGACATCGGCGCCGATCTTCGTTTACAACCCGGCCGCTGCAGGCACCGTCGCATTTACCGGCGGCACTGCGATCGGATCCACGGCTACAGGCACCATCGCCGTGTCGGTGTTGACGCCAGGCTCAGGTACCGGCGCAGCCGCCACAACGACCACGACCTGCACCGCGCCTACGGCACCTTTCGCCGGGTTTGCTCAAACAGTGACGGCCGAAGGCGCTGGCGCGATCAGCGGTGGCCCGCTCTCTGGCACCTGCACGCTGGGTGCTGCGGTCGTCACGCAGACGTTGACCTGCAGCGAAAACCGCGGTGGCACACTGACGCCAGTCACCTTCACTCTGAGCTGCCCTGCCGGTTCCGTCGTGGTGGTCGATTCGTCGCCGCCATCGGGTTCAACGGTTACCGTGCCGAATCAAATTCTTGGGGGACCAGCGACAACCGCGAACATCAACTTCTTCGTGACCGGGGCCGGTACGACAACGGTAAATTGCACCGCACCCGTCGCGCCGCAGTTCACCGTTGCGCCTCTGAGCATGCCGGTTGGCTCGGCGACCGCAACGGTGACGTATAGCAGCCTGGTCGCCGGCACGTTTACCGGTCAGTTGGATTGCACGGCCGGTGCACAGACCTTCACCTTCCCGTTGAGCGGCACCACGATCGGTGGCTCCGTCTCCATTCCGGCATTGGGTGACGGCATGCGTTTCTGGTTGATGCTGGCAATGCTTGGCCTCGGCATGGGCGTACTCGGCGTCTACGCGCGACGCAGCTGAGCGAGATGATGTAACGAGAAAAGGGCGCCTGCGGGCGCCCTTTTTTCTTGACGACGTGTATGTAAGCGCGAAATCCAGACTAGCCGCTTGTTTTTGAATCGCAGGTTGGTGGGTGAGGTAACTCGCTTTGACGATGCCGTCGGGCATCGTCAGACGAACCGAACGCCCGGCGGTGACGCCGGGCCGGAGCGCGTAGCGAACCCCAGCAGGCGTATGTGTTCGCTGGGGTTCGCTACGCTCTCCACCAGCCTACGACTCCCCGTCGTTTTTCCAGGATTTCAACAGACCTCTGCCAGACGCAGAAGGCCGCGCATGCGCGGCCTTCTGTTATTCCTGTATCACCCAGATCAGGCAGCGTGATGAAACTGCTCTTCCTCAGTCGAGCCACTGAGTGCCGACAGCGAAGACTGACCCGCTGCGATCACCTCGTTGATCTTGTCGAAGTAGCCGGTGCCGACCTCGCGTTGATGCTTGGCGGCGGTGTAGCCGTTGCGCTCGTTGGCGAACTCTTCTTCCTGTAGTTCCACGTACGCCGCCATCTGGCGGTCCTTGTAGCCGGTTGCGAGCTTCCACATCGAGTAGTTGAGCGCGTGGAAGCCGGCCAATGTGATGAACTGGAATTTGTAGCCGTAGCTTGCGATTTCCTTCTGGAACCTGGCGATTGTGGCCTCGTCCAGATTCTTCTTCCAGTTGAAGCTGGGCGAGCAGTTGTAGGCCAGCAGCTTGCCCGGATACCTGGAATGGATGGCGTCGGCGAACTGCTTGGCCTGCTTGAGATCCGGCGTCGAAGTTTCGCACCAGATCAGATCGGCGTAGGGTGCATAGGCGAGCCCACGCGAGATCGCCTGACCAATACCCATATCGGTTTCGTAGAAACCTTCAACGGTGCGCTTGCCGTTGCAGAACGGTTTGTCGTTCGCGTCGACATCGCTGGTGACCAGCGCCGCGCCCATCGCGTCGGTGCGCGCCACGATCAGCGTCGGCACACCGGCGATATCGGCAGCAAGACGCGCCGCGACCAGCTTCTGCACCGCTTCCTGCGTCGGCACCAGCACCTTGCCGCCCATATGGCCGCATTTCTTGGCGCTGGCGAGCTGGTCTTCCCAATGCACGCCGGCGGCACCGGCTTCGATCATATGCGTCATCAATTCATAGGCATTGAGCACACCGCCAAAGCCGGCCTCGGCATCGGCCACGATCGGCTGCAGCCAGTCGATATCGTCCTTGCCCTCGGCGTGATGAATCTGATCGGCACGCTTGAGCGTGTTGTTGATGCGGCGCACGACATTCGGCACCGAGTCGACCGGATACAGCGATTGGTCGGGATACATCGCGCCCGCGGTGTTGGCATCGGCTGCGACCTGCCAGCCCGAGAGATAGATCGCCTTGAGGCCGGCCTTGACCTGCTGCATGGCCTGATTGCCGGTCATGGCGCCAAGGGCATTGACGAAGGGCTCGGTGTGCAGATAGTGCCAGAGCTTTTCTGCGCCCTTGCGCGCCAGCGTGTGCTCGACATGTACCGTGCCACGCAGACGCACCACATCCTCGGCGGTGTAGCTGCGTTTTACGCCGGCCCAGCGCGGATTGTTCTGCCAGTCGAGTCGGATCTGTTCGGCCGTGGGGAGGGTGGTCTTCATATGCGTCTCCAGTGATGTGGTACGGGTGTGGGTATGGCTATGACGGGATCGCGGCCCTCCCGCCGCGACGTGGCTCAAACGCTTCCTTGATATAAGTGCCGCGCATCCGTTCGCGACGATGTTGTGTAGGTGTCGCTTATTGCAGGCGCTGGTAACAAGGCAGCGTCAGGAATTCGACCAGCTCTGCGGAATATGTCCATTCGCCGAGTAATCCGGCGGCCTCGTCGAAGCACGACTCACCCGGCAAACCCCGGGGATCGACGCGCTCACGAATCGAGGCCAGTGCGGCAGCGAACAGCGCCATGTCGACGGGGGTGCCGTCATCAAGCTTCTGCCCGCCCACGTGCAGCCACTGCCATAGCTGCGCGCGCGAAATCTCGGCGGTGGCGGCGTCTTCCATCAGGTTGTGGATCGGTACACAGCCCAGGCCATCGAGCCAGGCGGCGACATAGCGCACGCAGACATCGATATTGTTGAGGAAGCCGGTACGGGTGATGCTGCCGGAACTCGGTGTAATCAGCTGATCGCGATGCACCTTTACATCGTCGCGCAGCACGTGCAGCTGATTGAACGTCGGCATGTGTTCGTCAAAGATCGCCTGCGCGATCGGAATCAATCCAGGATGCGCCACCCAGGTGCCATCGTGTCCCGCCTTCACTTCGCGCAATTTGTCGACACGCACCTTGTCCATCGCTGCATCGTTGGCGGCAAGATCGCGCGCAATCGGAATCTGCGCCGCCATACCACCCATGGCGAATGCACCACGGCGATGGCAGGTGTGAATCAGCAGCTCGGCATAGGCCTTGAGAAACGGCGAACCCATGCCGACCTGGCCGCGTTCGGGCAATACCTTGTCCGAATGCATGCGGAAGGTTTTGATGTAGGAAAAAATATAGTCCCAGCGTCCGCAGTTGAGACCAACGATGCGACCCTTGAGCGCGTGCAGGATCTCGTCCATCTCGAACGCCGCCGGCAAGGTCTCGATCAGCACCGTCGCCTTCATGGTTCCTTGTGGCAGACCGAGGCGCACCTCGGTAAACGCCATCACCTCATCCCAGAGCTGGGCCTCGGTATGGCTCTGCATCTTGGGCAGATAGAAGAACGGTCCCTGTCCATTCGCGGCCAAGGGCTTGGCGTTATGCAAAGCGAACAGCCCGAAGTCGAACAGCGCGCCGGAGATCGGCTGGTCGTCGATCAGCAGATGCTTCTCGTCCAGATGCCAGCCGCGTGGACGCACCATCAACACTGCCAGGCCATCGCTTTTCAGCGCGTAGCGTTTGCCTTCGGGTGTGGTGTAGTCAATGCGGCGGTTGATGGCATCGCCAAGATTGATCTGACCCTGGATCAGCGCCTCCCAGGTCGGGCTGGTCGAGTCTTCAAAGTCAGCCATGAACACGCGCGCGCCGGAGTTCAGCGCATTGATAATCATCTTGCGGTCCACCGGCCCGGTGATTTCAACGCGGCGGTCCTGCAGCGTGTCGGGAACCGCGGCCACCTTCCACTCGGCTTCGCGGATGCTGCGGGTTTCGGGCAGGAAGTCGGGAAGCTCGCCGGCATCGAAACGGATCTGACGCTGGCGGCGCGCGTCCAGCAATGCCTGGCGGCGCAGTTCAAAACGCTGGTGCAGTTCCACCAGCAATTCCATTGCCGCCTCAGTCAGGACGGCGTTTGCCGCTTCTGAAGCGGGAGCGCGCAGGACGGTGCGGGTACGTGCGGTTTCCGGGACAGCGGCCATTGCGGTTTCCTAGGTATCGGTGGCGGGACTGCCCTCCAACAGCGCCGTTGTCTTGGAAACTACGTGCCCTGGAGTGCTTTGACAAAGAAAATGTTTTAATGCATTGAATCAACAATGTTAATGTATATTTAAAGCCATGTACTGATTAGCCTTTTTCTTCATGCTGCAATGCAATGCAAATAAACAAACGTTTGAAAACTAGTAGATCCCGTGGCAAATCGGGCACCAAGGGCAGCGATACCGTCGCCGCGCCACGGGAAAGCCGTTTCTATTACAAAGGCAGCCGCCTCAAGCAGCTGCGCGCTTTCTGCATGACGGCCAAACTCGGCACGCTGTCGCGTGCCGCGGAGGCGTTGTTCCTCAGCCAGCCGTCGATCAGCCTGCAGATTGCTGCGCTGGAACGCGATTACGGCAAGCACTTGATGGTGCGCACCGTCAGGCGCGTCACCCTGACCCGGGAAGGCGAGATGCTGTACGAACTCGCCCTGCCGCTGATCGAAAATCTGGACAGCTTGGACCAGCAGTTCAAAGGGCGCCTGCTCGGTATGGACGCCGGTGAACTGAATATCGCCGCCGGCTCATCCACCATCCACTATCTGCTACCCGCACTGGTGCAGGCGTTTCGTGAGAAATATCCGGAGGTGCGGCTGCAATTGCACAATGTCACCGGTAGCGACGGTTTGGCGATGCTGCGCTCGGATCAGGTCGACTTCGCGGTCGGGTCGATGCTCGACGTGCCGGGCGATCTGGCCTGGGAACCCGTCTATGCCTTCGATCCTATGTTGATCGCGCCGATTAACCATCCGCTGGCAACCAAAGCCGACATCACGTTGCAGGATCTCAGCCCCTACGGTCTGATTCTGCCGCCCAAGAGACTGACGACGTATCGTCTGGTCGATCTGATTTTTCAGCAGGCCAAGGTGCCGTATACGGTGGCCATTGAGGTCGGCGGCTGGGATGTGATCAAGCAGTACGTGGCGATGGGACTGGGTATTTCCATCGTCACCGGCATTTGCCTGGCGCCCAGCGATCGCCTGGAAGTGCGCAACATGCGTGCGTTTTTCCCTCCGCGAAGCTATGGCGTGGTGATGCGCAAGGGCAAATATCTCAGCCCACAGGCGCGCGCCTTCATCGACCTGGTCAAGCCCGGCCTGTTCCAACGTCGCGACTATTTCGACGCGGGGCATTCGGAACGTTGACCAGCGTCAGGAACCGGCCGGACGCTGGAGGACGCACTATCGCCGTTTCGGTTTCTTGGCAGATTTCTTGGCGACCGGCTTTTTGACGGGCGCCTTCTTGGCAGCCGCTTTTTTGGGTGCTGCTTTCCTGGATGCCGCTTTTTTTGAGGCGGGCTTCTTGGCTGCTGCCGGCTTTTTCGGTGCTGGCTTCTTGGTGGCTTTCTTGGTGCTGGCCTTTACGGGTTTCTTTGCAGGCGCTTTCTTGGCTGAGGGCTTGGCTGCGATGGGCTTTTTCGCTGCCGGCTTCTTCACCACCGGCTTGGCCACTGACTTGTTCGGGGCTGCCTTCTTGGCAGACACAACTGGTTTGCCCGGTGTTGCTACCGGCTGGACACTCGCCGTCTTGGTTGGATTGACCACCTTGGCCGCAGCCACCGGCACCGGCTTGGGCGCGGGCGCCGGTTTGATGGCAGGTTGGCTTGAGGTCGCAGGCTTCGCTGGCGCCGTGGGCTTCACGGACGTGGCTGCCTTGGCGGCAGACACCGGTTTGACCGGCACCGGGATCGGGTCACCGTTGAGCCAGGCGAATACTTCTTCAGCATGACCATCAGGGGCGACCTTTTCCCAGATCTTCTCGATCTTTCCATCGGGTCCGATCACATAGGTGTTGCGGGCAACGCCCATATAACTACGGCCGTACATGGTTTTCTCGACCCAGGTACCAAAGGCTTCGCAGATCACGTGGTCGGGGTCGGGAATGAGTTTGAAATTTAACGAATGCTTGCGGGCAAAGCGCAGATGCGACTTTTCGTCATCGGCACTGACGCCGAACACTTTGATGCCCAGGCCGCCGAAACGCGGCAGGTTGTCGCGGAAAGCGCAGGCTTCCCGCGTGCATCCCGGGGTGTCGTCCTTGGGATAGAAATACATGACGTAGCGCTTGCCGCGCTGCGAATCGGCGGAAACGGAGCCGAACGTCTCCGAAGAGAAGGCAAAATCAGGGACTGGGTCACCTACTTTAAGCATGGAATCCTCCTGAACGCGTCCACGGGCGTCCGCCCCTCGACGATGGTCGCGAAGAATGCCCGAAGATGCGTTAAATCGGAATGCTTGTCCGTCGCAATCCGGCGCGCTGTCGCGATTTCTGCCCCATTAGAGCTCGCCAAAGGCCGCTTTGACCACCGTCAGGGTTGAAAACCGCCCATTACACCCGCTATTCCAGCTTCAACCCCACCAGAACCGGGTCGTGGTCAGAGCTTCGGAACGGATCTGGTCGATAGCGGGCGCGCAGGCTGCGCGCGTCATAACCCGCCGAGCCGTACTCGAATGCCGGTGCCTCGTCGGCATTGATATGCCAAAGCGCTGCCCTGCTGACTCGGGCAGCCAGCTCGGGGCTCGCAAGGGCCTGATCCAGCCTGGCCGATTCCCCTTGAAAAACATAACTATAGGGCGGTTCTGCAGCGGTTTCGGCGATGACGTCACGCATGCCTCGGGACTTGAGCAGTCGAATCGGATCTTCCTCGCCATGGGCATTGAAGTCGCCCACGGCCAGAAAATGTTTAGAGCCGCTGCCGGTCGGGTCGGACTGCATCCAATCCCACAGCGACTGCGCCATCGAAACCCGGGTTGCGTTCCAGCAGGATTGGCCGTCACCCTGGTCACGGTTGGGCGCATCGGCGGTGTCGCACCCACCCTTGGACTTGAAGTGGCTGGCAACTAGCGTGAATTTCAGGCCAGCGGCCTCGAAACTCTGGGCCAGCGGGGGTCTACCCAGGCTCAGAAAGGGCTCTTCGGCCAATAGCGCCGGAGCCGCCAGCGGTTTGACCCGGCCCTGTCGGTAGAGCATCCCCACTGTAATCAAATCACTGCCTATCGTCGGCGCGTCGACGCGTACGAAACTGTAATCACCCGCCTCTTTCCCCAGCGCGTGATTCAGGCCGCGGGTGAGGTCGGCGATGGCACTGTCCTCGCCAAAACCATCATTCTCGATTTCCATCAGCGCGACAACGTCCGCCTGCATCGCCGCCAGTGCAGCGATGATCTTTTCGCGCTGACGGGAAAATGCGATCGGCGTCTCCGCGCCGCGCTCAGTCGGAAAGCCGCCGCCCTCGCCGTCGCCATTGAAGTAATTGAGCACGTTGAAGCTGGCGATGCGCAGATCGCCATCGAGTTCGGGAGGTTCTCCGGGCCGCGGCGCCTGTGTGGCGGAAGCAAGCGGGTCAGTCAATTGCAGGCGCCAAATGCCGTCGCGCTGTTCCAATACACCCTCGATGCCGCTGACCTGGCTGTCCACGCGCCACGGCGTTTCTGCTATCAGGCCGGCCGGCAGAAACCACAGTCGCTGCGGGTAGGTGTTGAGCTGACCGTCATCCAGGACCAGCCGGGTACGCCGATTGGCCTCGGCCCTGGCCGCAGCTTCCGGACCCGGCGCATACATTTCGGTCCCAGCGAAATCGCGGCCGTCGAAGGAGATCGATAGCTCGCCGCTACGCAGCAAGTTATCGTTGCCGATCACTGACACCGGACCCGGCAAGTTCAGGCGCTGCGCTTCGAGTGCCTCCCACCCGACCAGCGTTTCTGGTGGCCCTGTGAGTGCTTGCGCCGTCAGCTTGACCGGTTTACCGCATTCGATCAGATCGCTGACCTCGATCAGGGCGGTCATGGTGTCCGGTGCCTCGCCGAGTTCAGCCACGCGTGCGCGCAAACGTACGCGCGCATAACGCGGCATGCGCGGCAGAGGCTGCTCATAGCGGACAAAGACGCCCTCGGAGGTGACGGGATTGTGGTCATCTTGTCCGGGCTCGGTAGCCAGAAAGAAGCCGCCCAGCCCATCCAGAAAACGCGCGGAAATAATCGCTTCGACTTCCACGCTGCGTCCCAGCACCGGGCTCAACGCGCCTTCGCCCTGGATTGCCCCGATGCGCGCGCTGGCACGACCGCATTCCAACGGTCCCTCGAAAGCGCGTGGCAGGCCGTTGTCGTCTGTCGCTGGCTGGCAGGCGGCAAGCAGGATCAGCGCGCCAAAACCAAGTGATCGTTTGAAATCCAGGGGTGCGTACATGCGGCTCACTTCGAAATGCAGAAACAGCAACGCCGCCGGAGTGGCGGCGTTGCAGACATACAGACTGCGATTACTTGACGTTGTCGACCATCCACTGCACCGTCGCCTTGACCTGATCGTCACTCAGCGAAGGATTGCCGCCGCGCGCGGGCATCAGACCAGCCGGGCCCTGATAGCCGTCAATGGCATGCTTGACCAGCATGTCCATGCCCTGGGCAATGCGCGGCGACCAAAGCGCCTGCGTCAACTGCGGCGCGCCGCCGGCACCCGAGGTGTGGCAGGCACCGCACAGCTTGTCGTAAATCACATTGCCATCGAGGGTGCCGTCATAGGCGACCTGGGCCTGTGCGGCGGCAGCCGCGGCAGCCTTTGCTGCCGCCATGGCCGCCTGCCCGGTCGCGCCTGCGTACGCATCTCCCACTGGCGCGATGCGCGCGGCAGTCCGCGCGGCGCTGATGGCATTCGGCTGCGGCAGATGATCACTGTAGATCCAGGCCGCCCCCGCGATCAGCACCAGGGTCAACAACATCAGTCCGCCAATGACCATGGCGAAATGCTTCAGAAAGGTGAGATCGGTCTTGTTCACAACGGCATCCTTGGGGAAGCACAGCCCGCGGGCACGGTCTGGCGCGATAAAGGGCGCGCATTGTAGCGCGTCAATTCGACCTGGAAACAGGTCCTTAAAGAAGCTCTGAATAAGTCACCACTTCGACTTCGCTCTACAGCTTAGTGCTTGCCACACCTGCGGTTTTTCGCCCCCTGACTCAGCAGGCTATCGCGGCTCCGAACTTATTCAGAGGTTTTAACGGGCTGGTCGGTCGGCCAGTGCCAACACTTCGATCCAGCGCGAATCGCCACTGCGTACGCTGACGGTGGCCAAAGTCCGCGCCGGAACCCGAAAGAACCAGGTTGCGGCCGAGCGTGTGAAGGGCGCGATCGGTCTGCCATCGATCAGCAACTCGGGGGTATCCACGCGGTTGTAGACCACCCGCAGATTGCTGATCGCAAGCAATCGCGGCGATTCCGTGTTGATGGGCAGCGTAAATTCTTCAAGCGCCGTCTGGGTAAGCGGCCAGGGTGGATAGGCACGCCACAGCTCGTCGGAGCGTGCTTCGGCAGGGCGCAGGATCGCATCCACACTCAACCTGCCCATGCCACCGAATCGCTGCACCGCATCCACTTCCAGAACCGCCAGCACCGCCAGGGGATAAAGCGCAACGGCCTCACCCTGTATGCCACCGATTTCCCATTGCCGATCCTGCACGCAATGCAGGGCGTGCACGCTGCCCTGGGCCATGGCCAGTAGGGCCGCTCCCTCGCCGTGCACGCTGATCTGGTTGGGCTGGGCGCACAGCCAGCGTACCCAGTTCTCCATTCCCACCACCGGATAGGCGGGATTGGGAATGCTGGTGTCGGCGCGCTTGTGTGGATCGGCATATAAACCGACGACGCGAAAGGGCACCTTGACCCAGGCAGCGGAAGCGTCGCTCCAGCGTTGCGCGACCTGGCCCAGGAAAACGGCCATGACCAAGCAGCTGAGTATGTTCAACATCAACGCCCGCCGTGGCGCCGGGACCAGGGTCACTGCTGCCTGCCACCCCAGCGCCAGCACTGCTGCGATGCCGGGTGTGATGGCATAGACCATCCAATACGGCACTTCCGGGCGCAACCACAACAGGAACAACGCACCGACCAGTACCGCCAGCACCGCCGGCAGCAGCGTCTTGCGCGACTGCGGCCAGCGCAGCAAACCCAGTGCGCAGATCAGCCAGGCGATGGCGGTCATCGCGATCAGGCCATTGCCGATGGAGGCGGGACCAGTAAGGAACTGGCCCGGCATGCGCTGACGATCCAGCGCCACCAGGTCGACGAGAAACGGCAGCAACCGCGCTGACAACGATGGCCCTTCACGGGTCGAGACGAAAGCGCGGGTGCCATCGAGCATCGGCCAGCCGGTGCGCATCTCGTCCAGCAACATCGGGGCGAACGGCAACAGAAACAGAAGAGCGGCACCGAGCAGATGCTGCCAGGCGAAGCCGTCGCGCGAACTGCGTCGCGTCCACATCGCAGGCAGCAGCAACCAGCCCCAGAACAGGCTGGTGGGATGTGCATGCACACTCAAAGAGAACAGCAAACCTGCCAAGGCCAGCGCCACACCGCCACCGCCCCGCGCCCAGCGCAACAGCCATAGCGCATAGCCGATCAACAAAGGTGCAGCGAGATTGGTATGCGAAGTCACCAGCCACTCAAACATCCACCAACCCGGCAACGCGATCGCCAGCAGACTGAGCCTGGCAAGTGACTGACCACCAAACTCGGCGCCGAGACGATAGGCAAGCGGAAACTTGAGCCCCGCCAGAATCGCCACCATCCATGCGGCGACGGCTGCGCTATGGGTCAGCCATAGCGGCAGCGCCAACAGGTAGTACCAGATCGGACCCAGCGTCCAGGTGGCATAGAGCTCCGGGCCGCGCAGCGGAAGTTGCACACCTTGCACGATGTCCCAGGCGGCAATCAGATCGCGCGCGGTGTCGGTGGCGATGGTGGTCTGTGCTCCCACCAATACATAGGCCAACCAGCATCCGAAGACCAGGGCGCGATCCAGCCCCGCCAGGCGCAACGGCGCCTCGGTCATGCTGCGACGCGACCGGACTGACGACGCAGGTGCACCAGCAGCAACGATACGGCGGCGGGTGTCACTCCGGCGATACGCATCGCCTGACCCAGGGTCTCAGGTTTGGCCTGCGTCAGCTTCTGCATGATCTCGTTGGACAGGCCTGAAACCTCGGTGAAATCGAATCCAGCCGGAAACGCCAAAGATTCATGTCGACGTTGCCGGTCGATTTCGTCCTGTTGCCGGTCCAGATAGCCGGCATAGCGCGTCTGCACTTCGACCTGAGCCGCGACGCTGATGTCGGCTACGCCCGGGCCAAGACTCGCCACGTGCATCAGCCGGCTGTAGTCGACTTCGGGACGGCGCAACAGATCGTGTGCCGAGGTCTCGCGCGTCAACGTAATGCCGAGTGTGGTTTCGATCTCGCGACCCAGCGCATTATTCGGCGCCGCCCAGATCGACTTCAGCCGCGCCGCTTCGCGCTCGATGGATTCGCGCTTGTCGACAAAGGCACGCCAGCGGCGATCGTCGACCAGTCCCAGCGCGCGGCCATGTTCGGTGAGCCGCAGATCGGCATTGTCTTCGCGCAGATGCAGGCGGTACTCGGCGCGCGAAGTAAACATCCGATACGGTTCGGTGGTGCCATTGGTGATCAGATCATCAATCAGCACGCCGACATACGCCTCGTCGCGGCGTGGCGTCCAGGGCGCGCGCTGTTGGCTGTGCAGCGCCGCATTCATG
Source organism: Lysobacterales bacterium (assembly GCA_031391205.1). Taxonomy (GTDB): domain Bacteria; phylum Pseudomonadota; class Gammaproteobacteria; order Xanthomonadales; family Ahniellaceae; genus 0-14-3-00-62-12. The sequence goes on from JANMUE010000535.1 coordinate 24,249, forward strand.
CCGGCGATCAATCCCTGCGCCGCCGCTTCTTCGTAACCGGTGGTGCCATTGATCTGTCCGGCGAGGAACAGTCCCGAGATCGCCTTGGTTTCCAGCGATGCCTTCAGACCACGCGGATCGAAAAAGTCGTATTCGATCGCATAACCGGGGCGGGTGATATGCGCGTTTTCGAAGCCCTTGATCGAACGCACCAGGTCCAGCTGCACATCGAAGGGCAGCGAGGTCGAGATGCCGTTCGGGTAAATCTCGAATGTGCTCAGGCCTTCGGGCTCAATGAAGATCTGATGCGAATCGCGATCGGCAAAACGCACCACCTTGTCTTCGATCGATGGGCAGTAGCGCGGCCCCACGCCTTCGATCTTGCCGGTGTACAGCGGCGAGCGGTCCAACCCGCCGCGGATGATGTCGTGCGTACGCGTGCTGGTCTGGGTAATGAAGCAGCTGACCTGGCGCGGATGTTCGTCCATCGAACCCATAAACGAGAACACCGGCATCGGCATATCGCCAGGCTGCTCCGTAAGTCCAGTGTAGTCGATGCTGCGGCCATCGATGCGTGGCGGCGTGCCGGTCTTCAGGCGATCCACGGTGAGCGGCAATTCGCGCAGCCGCGCGGCCAGAGATTGCGCCGGCGGATCGCCCGCACGCCCACCGGAATAATTGGCAAATCCAATATGGATCTTGCCAGCCAGAAAGGTGCCGGCCGTCAACACCACCGTCTGCGCGCGAAAGCGCAGGCCCATCTGTGTCACTACACCCGCCACACGATCGCCTTCCAGCATCAGGTCATCGACCGATTGCTGGAATAGAGTCAGGTTCGGCGTGTTTTCCAGAATCGAACGGATGGCTGCTTTATAGAGCGCGCGATCCGCCTGGCAGCGCGTCGCGCGCACCGCCGGGCCTTTGCTGGCATTGAGCGTGCGCCACTGGATGCCGGCCAGATCGGCCGCATGCGCCATCACCCCACCGAGCGCGTCGATCTCGCGCACCAGATGACCCTTGCCGATGCCGCCAATCGCCGGATTGCAGCTCATCTGGCCCAGGGTCTCGATGTTGTGCGTCAGCAACAACGTACGCGCGCCAGCCCGCGCTGCAGCCAGGCAGGCCTCGGTACCGGCGTGGCCGCCACCGATGACGATCACATCATATGACTGGGGGTACTGCATCACCATCGACCTCTAAATACGCCTGACGTCCAAAAGAACGTGGCATTACTCCCTCCCCGATTTTTGGGAGGGCTGGGGTGGGGCTAGGAAGCGTGCATTCTTCCTGACGCTCTTGCTGCAGCAACGCTCTTTACCTCGCCAAGCTAACTCCGAATACGTAAAAGCACAAAAAATGCGTGGCTTAGCTCCCTCCCCGATGTTCGGGGAGGGCTGGGGTGGGGGCTTAGGAGGCGCTCATTCTTCCTGACGCTCCTGCTGCAGGAGCGCTCTATACCTGCAGCAGGAGCGTCAGGAATGCAAGCAATTGTGAAGGTTGAGAAAACTCAGCATGTCTGGCCCGCTTTCTGCACAGACAGTGTCGCACTTTGGTGGGCACGCTGGCGACGATTCGCTGCGGTCAGGCTCAGGGGCTGACGCCGCGCTGCCAAGGGACGCATTGGAACCAGCTCGCTCTCAGGGAAGAGAGAGGCTGGCGCCCGGCGGTCTTGAGGGAACAGGGGGAATCCTTAAGGACCTTTAATGCCGGGCGCCAGTGACCGTTTGCCTGGCGCGCTCACGCGCGTCTTGCCTAGTGAATCTGACCTTCATACGTAAAAACGTGACACGGGTCAAGAAACAGACGTTTGTCATGCACTGAGGCTCAGCTGGGTCAGGGGCCGACCAAAAGTGTCAAATCCCAGCGCTGTAATCCACGATCCTGCAAGGCTTTCAGTTGAAATGTGATTTGGCACACAATCTGCTTGTTGTTCAAAGCAACGATCAGGAAGCGAGAGAGCTCGTCATGAATGCACAACTGGCTGCGCTGGGAATGGATCCGGTTTCTGTCCACCACGATCTTCTGATCGAGATCGGACTGGTGGAAATGGCTCTGGATCAAGTGCTTACCCGTGACGACTCGATGGTCGACGCTGAAGTCGAACGTCTTTCCTGCAAGCGCGCCAAGCTGAGCGCCGCGCTGGCACAACTCGCTGCTTGATGGTTCTGCGGTAAACCCGTTTTGCGGGTCTGATGTCGTTCCAAGGTTTCTCCTCCCATTTGGCCCCGTTTTGCGGGGCCTTCTTTTTGCCTGAGATTTGAAGTCTCAATAGTCGGCCGCGTCAGCGGGCAGCCGACCCGCTGCGTCAGTCTTCGTCACGGCTGCGACGGATCTCATCACGCGCCGAACTGGACGACTCACTACGTTCCGGGCGCGAGCGCTCAATCGTGGCACTGCGCTCAGGGGCCTCATAACGCTGTGGTGCCTCGAAGCGTGGCGCCGATTGCTGTTGATACACCTCGCGCTGTGGTGCCTGTTGCCGCGGCGCAGTCTGCTCGAAACGCTGATAGCGCGACGATTCTGCTTGCTGTATGGGCTGATAACTCGGTGACGTCTGTTGGTAGGTATAGGGCTGCGTCCGGCCACGCACCTGACCCGATGCATTGTCCTCATCAACAAAACGGCGTGTTTCAACCGCGCCTTGCCGTCCCGGCAGACCACGCTCGACCTGGGATTCCAGCGGCTGGCGCTGCGTCATCGGCACCTGGGCACCGCCCACTTCGCGGTAATAGGGCGTCGGGCGAGCACGCTGCGGCGCGGACTGATAGGTCCTTGCCGGCGCCTCGCCGACCCATCCGGACTGGCCCCCGCCCGATGCCTGCGGCTGCTGTGCCGGCTGACTACCGCGGTCATAGCTGCGCGCACGCGATGGCGCAGACTCTCGATACGGCTGAGTCTGTCGCGCCGGCATGGCGCCCTGCGTGCGTCGCAATGCATCCCGCGCACGCAGATCGCCGGAGCCGACTACGCCAGGTTCCGACTGCAGGCCGCGTTGCGGATAATGCCCTCGCACCGGATCGCGTCCGGGCAGCGCAGTGCGCTGCGCTGCATACGGGTCGTACTGCACGCCTGGCTGCTCGGGGCTGCGCTGATAGGCAGCACCGCGGCGGTGCGCCAGTTGCTCGGCCTCATTGCGGGCACTGCCGTAAAGATAAGGTTGATTCGACGATGGGCTGTGGTTGTGCCTGCCGCCACGACGATCCCAGCGGTCGTAGTAGCCGTCCCAGTAGCTGTGGCGATAGGGCGCGTAGGCGTGGTAATAAGGCCAGGAATTCCAGTGGTGACCCAGTCCGAAGTAGGTTCGCGGATACCAGGTCACACCGTAATAGAAGCCCGGCGTATAAAACGGGTCGTAGTAGCCGCGGTACACCGGCCACAGGATGGAGTAGTAGTCCGACCAATAAACATAGTCGGGGTAGTCCCAATTCGAGTAGCCCGATCCGTAACCAGCATAGTCGTCGTGATAGCGCCCGCCACTGTAATAGCGGTCTTCGTAATAGCCGTCATCGCGGTACCCGTAGCTGTCGTAGGTCAGGCAACCCGATAGCGCGATGGTGAACAGAATGGCCAGGAAGCGTTTCATGATGGTCCCCTTGCGAACACAGCCAGTCTGGGATCGTTGCGGTGAATTGTGGCTTAACCCGGACGATTGTGCGCCGTGGATTTAGCTGCAATTCCAACTGCTGCCCGGATATTTCACACTACTTGGTAGCGGGAGTGACGCAGACGCTGCTGTGGCGCGGTGCGCGGACATCGCTGCGGTGAAGGCGTAGTTGGCACTACAGCTAGCCTCTGGGAAGGAGCACGCCGCGTCACAGCGAGCGTATCGGCGGTCGCAGTAGAAGTAGTATGAAAAATCCGGGCTGGTGTTTTGCGCGTTTTGCGCCCGCCACAATACGGCCCATGCGCAAGGATTCCCATGGCATTGCATACGACTTCCGGTCGCTGGCAGCTGGGCATGACCCTGGCGATGGTGACTGCGCTGTTCTGGGCGACACTGCCGATCAGCCTGAAAATCGCTCTGGAGTCGCTGGACGCGTGGACCATCACCTGGGTGCGTTTCGTTACCGCTGCGCTGGTCCTGCTGGCCTGGCTGAGCTGGAAGCGATCGCTTGGGGTCTTCGGCACACTATCGGCACGTACCTGGGGCATGATGGCGCTGGCTGCCTTGATGTTGACCGGCAATTTCGTCGGCTATCTGTTCGGCGTCCAGTACACCACGCCGAGCAATGCGCAGTTGCTGATCCAGGCCGCACCGCTGTTGATGGCGCTGGGCGGCATCCTGGTGTTTCGCGAGCGCTTCGCGTTCGCACAATGGGCGGGTTTGGCGCTGGTTGCGATCGGACTGATGAGTTTTTTCGCCGATCAGACCCGGCAAACCGTGGGCATCGCCTCGAACTACATGCTCGGCGCGGCGATTGTCCTCGCCGCCGCGATCGTCTGGGCGGTCTACGCGCTGCTGCAAAAGCAGTTGCTGAATCATCTCGGCTCTCAGCATCTGCTGCTGTTCATCTATGTCGCTGCCGCCCTGTTGCTGACGCCATTGGCACAGCCCGCGCGTCTGCTGGAACTGGACGCCCTGCACGGCTGGGCGCTGGTCTATTGCTGCATCAACACCCTGGGGGCGTATGGTGCGTTTGCCGAAGCATTGGCGCATTGGGAGGCATCACGTGTGGGTGTGATTCTGGCGCTGACGCCGCTGCTGTGCGTCGGCGCGGTGGCAGCGACGCATCATCTGTGGCCCGAGCTGATCGCTGTCGAACACATCGCGACCTGGGGCTGGGTCGGCGCAGCACTGGTCATCGTCGGGTCGGCGCTGGTCAGCCTCGCCAAGAAAAAGGGCGCGAACTGATTCGCGCCCTTGGAATCGCCGCAAGCACTGCGGCTCTCGACGGTTAATGCATCGCGGCTTGACCAGCTCCGCTGTTTAGAGCCGCCGCTCCTGCATCGGGCTGTACGAGCCGATCCTACTCAACGCCGCCGGTCGGCGGGGAAGCATTGACGCGGATGGCTACCGTCGCTGTGTCGGTCAATCCGTGGGAATCGACGATGGTGTAGGTGAAGTAATCGGTACCGTTCTTGAAGTTGGGAAGCGCCTGATAGTAAAGCTCGCCGCCGCTGCCGCTGAGCACGAACCCATGCGCCGGATCGGTACGGCTGACGATTCTGATCGGATCGCCGTCCGGATCGCTGTCATTGATGAGCAGGTGCAGCCGAATTATCTCGCCGCGTACCATCGTGTAGTTGTCGTCGACGGCATCCGGCGGACGGTTGCTGGAAACCGGAGTAACGGTGATGGTCACGGTGCCGGTCGCGGTGGCGCCGGTGGCATCGCGCAGAGTGTAGGTAAAGCTGTCGTTGCCCACAAATCCAGCCGCTGGAGTGTAGGTCACACTGCCATTCGAATTCAGGGTCAGTGCGCCATTCGCTGCTGTGCCAACCGCAGCAACCGTCAACGCATCGCCGTCCGGATCGGTGTCGTTGGCCAGTACCGGAATAGTGACCGGCACGCCTGATGCAGTGGTCGCCGCATCCGGATTGGCGATCGGCGGACGCCCGGCGATCGTGATGGTGACGGTCGCCATTGCCGTACCACCCTGACCATCGGAGATCGTATAGGTAAAGGTGTCGGTGCCGATGAAGCTGGCGCCGGGCTGATACGAGACGTTGCTGCCGCTGATCGTCGCGCTACCGTTCTGCGGTTGGCTGACCGCTGTGATGGTCAGTGGATTGCCGTCAGGATCGGAGTCATTGGCGAGCACCGCGATCACCACGCCCGTGCCTACCGTGGTGCTGGAGGCGTCGTTCTGCGCGACCGGATTGCGGTTGTTATAGACACGTGGACCGAGGGTCGTGGTCGCCTCAGTGGTTTCGAATCGATAGACATCAACCGTGCGCTTGTGTTCGCCCGGATTGCGCATCGCGCGCTCGATCCACGCTGCGGGCGCTGCCACCGGCTCCTTGACCCACTCGACAATGGTCTTGGTTTCCGGAGGCACTGTGCTGTCTTCGACTTTCTCTTCGATGGTCAGGAAGCTGACATCGACACGTCGATTCTTCGCACGGGTTTCGCCTTCGTTCGGGAACTTGGGTTCGGTCTCGCCCTTGCCCGACACATCCAGCTCACCCGCATCCACACCATGCGCGACAAACCAATCGCGCACGCTGCTGGCGCGCCGTTCGGACAGGCCCTGGTTGTAGAGATCGCTACCGATGTCGCAGGTATGGCCAACGATGCGGATACGGCTGACGCGCTTGCCGCTGTTTATGGCGTCGACGAGCGCTGCGAGTGCGGTTTCGCCCTGAGCGGTGATTACCGCGCGATCAAAAGCGAAGAACGCGTTGGCGTCCATGCCGAGTTCATTGCGGACCACCGTGGGCGTGCTGCCGCCGGCGCTGGTTCCCGAGGTGATCTCGCGCTTGACCTCGACCAGGCGATGCGGCTCGACCGGGCGGAACGACTTGCGCTTGCCGAACTCGTAACGCCAGGTCAGCCAGGCACGGGTATCGTTGTTGACGATTTCGAAATCGCCGTCCTTCTCCAGATGCTCGACATTGAACGCCAGCGAGTGATTGGAGTTGGTGAAGTACTTTTCCAAAGCACCGGAAACGGTGACCTGGCTGGAGTCAAACTTGCCGCGCTCGTAATCCAGACCGCCGCTCAGACGCAGCAGGTAGGGATCGTAAAAACGTCCGATGCGCGCGCCGATGCCGCTCTCATAAGGATGCTCGAATTCGCGCAGCAGAGTTTCGATGGTCTGGGTCTGGGTGAAGGGGCGACCCGCATCAGTGCCGGTCAGCGTGTTCACCACCGTTGTGGTGGATTGCCCGACCTGCTGGTTGCCGGTGATGCCTCCGGAGAGATAAACATCGCCATACCAGTTTTCGCGTTCCATGCCGACGCCGACACTGACCTTGCGCGCTTCGTTGCCGTTCTGGTCGACAGCGACGAACGATTTCGCAACGGTCACGCCGTCGGGCCGTTCGATGCTGTCTTCACGGGTAGCGTTCCAAAGCCAGTTCAGTCCGACCTTCAGTCCACCGGCGCCGCCGTCACCGATCCAGCCCTCACCGAACCAGATCGAATCGCCATCATCAGCAAAATAACCGCGCACCTCGCCATGCACATCGCCTTCTTCGTTGATGCCCAGACCGACACGGGCGTTGGCCGAAACCAGGGTGACTGGAACGCTGCCCTCCACGGATTCAGGCGCAGGCGCCTGTTGCGCATGGACGGGCGAAAATAGCGCCAGGCCGACGGCCAGCACGAGTAGCTTGCGATGCATCAGATAACTCCTTGTCAATTCCGGGCGCAAGAGTAGCGCCGTGGCGCCAGATTGCAGCGGACAATTGCGCCGATTTGATAGCAAATCGGTTCGTTGCCGCACATTGTGGAAACTTTGAATGAGTCACCGCTCGTCTTCGCAAACGGCTCTTTGCTGGCGACCCCCGGCTGTATGCCAGCGCAACGCAGCAACCTGCAGCTTTTTCACCCCCTGGCTCAGAACGCTGGCTACGAACGCGTTCAGACGAAGCTCAACGGATGCAGAAAACCTCACTATGGGATTCTCTGAATACGTCCGGAGCCGCGACAGCCCCTGAGTCAGGGGGGCGAAAAACCGCAGGTTTTCGTGGGTTTGGCAAACAATAAGCCGGCGGTCGAAGCCGATGTATGACTTATTCCGAGCTTGCCTACGGTCACGTTGTGAGCGGTTCGTCATTGCGCTATGTTGGAGACATGTCGTGGGAGGGGCCATGAAGCAGCTCAAAGATTCGATTGCAGCGGCGTCCCTTGTCGTGTTCGCTTTGTTCGCAGCTGTTGTACTGACAGGTTGCGCCGGTAGCACCAACGATCAGGTCGCCAGGATCTGCATCGAAGGCATCGCCGCCGAGATCGGCGATCATCCTTTTGAAAGTGATGCCAGGCTGTTCGCGTCGCTGGTCCGCGAAGAAGGCGAAGGCATCGTCGTGATCGAGTCCACCATCATTGTCGACAAGGGTCTGACCAGCGAGAAGACCCGCGGCTTCATGTGCCGCGCGCAGACCGATCCGCAGGGCAAAACCCCGCCCGCGCTGATTCTGTTGCAGCTGGGGTTCTGATTGGCAATGTGGGGGCGGCGTGAGCCGCGAAGCTCTTGCTCTGAATCCCAAGCAGTAGAGCAAGAGCATCGCGGCTCACGCCGCTCCCACATCACCTTTATTCGTCGAAGCGCAGATGCTTGACGCTCTTTCCGTGACGACGGATCAGTCGTAGCGCCTCGATACCGATGCGCACATGGCGATCGACGAAGCCACTGGTGACCTTCTTGTCCGACGCCTCGGTCTTTACGCCCTCGGGAATCATCGGCTGATCGCTGACCAGCAGCAGGGCCCCGGTCGGAATGCTGTTGGCAAAGCCTGCAGAGAAGATCGTCGCGGTTTCCATGTCGATCGCCATCGCGCGGGTCTTGCGCAGATACTCCTTGAACGCCTCGTCGTGCTCCCAGACGCGGCGATTGGTGGTGTACACCGTGCCGGTCCAGTAGTCGTGATCGAGGTCGCGGATCATCGTCGACACGGCGCGCTGCAGGCTGAATGCGGGCAGCGCCGGGACTTCCGGCAACAAGTAGTCGTTGGACGTGCCCTCGCCACGGATCGCTGCGATTGGCAGCACCAGGTCGCCGATCTCGTTCTTGCGCTTGAGCCCGCCGCATTTGCCGAGGAACAACGCTGACTTGGGGCCGATCGCCGAGAGCAGGTCCATGATGGTGGCGGCATTGGCACTGCCCATACCAAAATTGATCAGGGTAATGCCGTCGTGCGTGACGCTGGGCATGGGCCGATCCATGCCGCGGATTTCACCGCCGCCGCTGATGTCGGCGAACACGCTGAGGTAGTGACCGAAATTGGTCAGCAGGATGTGCTCGCCGAATTCTTCGAGCGGCACACCGGTATAGCGCGGCAGCCAGTTGGTAACGATCTCGTGCTTGTCTTTCATGAGGCCTCGGTCAGTGGGAGCGGCCTGTCGCCGCGAATGTAAGGAAGGCCGCGCGAACCGCTAGCGGCCGGTCGTCTCTCGGCTTCCTGCCTTTGCCGCACATGGACGTGCAAATGCCGCGGGCGCAGGATGCGCAGGAGCGGCCGACGACACTGATACGTCCCTGTATGGCGCAGGCCGCTCCCACTCCCGAGGCGACTCCTTCGACACACGCTATTCGGCCAGAAACTTGCGCAGCTCGGGAATTATGCGCTCATGCGCATCTTCCAGCACATAGTGTCCGGCATCCGTGTACTCATGCACAACCGCCCGCGGCAGCTTTTGTCTCCATACCGCCAGGAAGGCGTCATCAAATACGAAATCCTGCTTGCCCCAGAAGATCATCGCCGGCCGATCCGCGAACTGCGCCAGTTGTTCGCCGGTCGCCTTGATCAGATCAAAACCGCGATCCGCCGGGGTGAGCGGAATATCCTGCACAAACTTCAAGGTAGCAATGCGGTTCGCCACCGAGTTGTAGGGCGACAGCAGGGCCGCACGCTCCGCTGCCGGCATGCGCCGTTTCACGCCGAACTGCGCCGCACCCCATGCGAAAGCATTGAATCGCTGTACCAGTTGCGCGCCCAGCCAGGAATCGCGGGTCAGTTTCAGCGTCCACGGCAGCTTCAGCGCCTTGGGATTGGGAAAGGCGCCCGTGTTGAGAATCACCAGCCGCGCGATACGCTGCGGATGGCGGCAGGCCCAGGCCATGCCGATCATGCCGCCCCAGTCGTGCACGATCAGGGTCCAGCCGGTCGTCGGCGCGCCCTCGTTCTGGATCAGGTGCTCGATCAAGGCGTCCAGATCGTCGACGCGCTGCTGCAGGTGATAATCATATCGATCAGCCGGCGGTTTTTCGGAACGGCCCATGCCGATGTGATCAGGCACGATGCAGCGATTTGTACCGCGCAACGCGTTGATGACGCGACGGTAGTAGTAGCTCCACGACGGATTGCCGTGCAGCATCAGTACCGGTGCGCCTGCACCGACATCGACATAATGCTGGCGATGTCCGTGCTGTTGCGTAAAAAATCGTGGCGGATGATCGTAGTCGGGGAGTGTTTGCGGTTCGCCCACGGTGGTGGCCTGGAAAAGGGGCGCAGAGTTTAGCCTGGAGTGCCCGCAAGCGCCTTATCGAGAGTCCGCAACCGCCCGCCGGAAATTGCGTTTTTCCCTTCGACATCGCAGGCAAGACTGCGTAAGCTGGGCGGCTGTAACTCCCCGAAAATTTGGCACATGCAGGGACAGCATCACTTCCCGTTCTCGCTCGACGAACTGGACCGCTATTTCCAGGCCAGTGTGCTATCCCATGGCCGCGAATTGGCCGCGCGTGACGCGGTGCTGGAATGGTCATTGCAGGAAGGCCCACTGCAGGTCACGTTGCACGGTGCGGTCGACAGCGCCCGCGACGAACCCTGGTTGGTTGAGGTGGTCAGTCGCGGCAGCAACGGCAAACGCAGCGTCGAATCGCATTGCACCTGTCAGGCCATGGCCTGGTGCAAGCATGCCGCGGCCCTTCTGGCGATTGCCGGAAAAACCGCACGTGCAAGCAATGGCGCCAAGGTCCGCGCGGCGGCGCGGCCAGTAGCAGAAGTCGAACTGCGGGTGCGGCGCCGCGATCTGCACGAAAAACTCTGCGCACTGCGCCTGCGTTTCGATTATTCGACGCTGGGCAACGGCGCCGATATCGACGAAGAATTCGAACGCCAGGCGATTGCCCGCCTGCGCAAGATCAGCCTGACGCCGATCCGCGCCGCCCGCTACAGCGCGCTTGAGAACGAAGAGTTGCGCGACGACGACTGGGTTTTCGATACCTGGCAGGCCAGCGATCAGGTTAACCTGTTCCTGCATCTGGGCGAGCAGTTGGTCGAGTTCGGCTTCCGCGTTTCCACCGCGGCCGATTTTCCGATCAAGGTCAGCGCTGCGCCCTCGGCGCTGTACGCGACGGTCGATGAAAGCGCCGGCACGTCCTGGTTCAATTTCGATCTGGGTATCGAGGTGGATGGCGAACGCGTGCCGCTGCTGCCGATCCTGCTGCGCGCGCTGGAAACCCCGAGTTTTCCGCTCAAGCCCGGCGCCCATGAAACCGACCAGACCGTGTGGTTTGCCCCTGTCGACGAACATCGCCGCGTCGCCGTGCCGGTGCGCCGTCTGCGCGCGCTGCTGGCGCCAGTACTGGAACTGGCAATGGATGCCGAGCCCGATGCCGATGGCCGTCTGCGGCTGCCACGCGCACGTGCTGGCGCATTGATGCTGCTCGACCAGATTGCCGCCAGCCACAGACTCATCGGCAGCGAGCGTCTGCATTCGATTGCCGAGCGTTATCGCAATCTCGCTCTGCCGTCGCCACCGTTGCTGCCCGAAACGTTCACCGCAGAACTGCGTCCGTATCAGGGCGAAGGCCTGCACTGGCTTTCGGCGCTGCGGCATTACGAGCTCGGCGGCATCCTGGCTGACGACATGGGCCTGGGCAAGACCATTCAATTGCTGGCACACCTCTGCAGTCAAAAGGCCGCCGGTGCGCTGACACATCCGGCCATGGTGGTCACGGCGACCAGTGTGCTGCCCAACTGGCGCCGCGAAGCCGCCAAGTTTGCTCCTGAGCTGCGTGTACTCACCCTGCACGGCGCGCAACGCAATCGGGATTTCGAATCGGTTTCGGGTTTCGATCTGATTCTGACCAGCTACACCTTGCTGGTGCGCGACCGCGACCTGCATGCCGAGCAGCAATACAGCATCGTGGCGCTGGACGAGGCGCAGGCGATCAAGAATCCCAAGTCGCTGGCCGCTACGGTGGCGCGCACGCTCAATGCCGAACAGCGCCTGTGCCTGACCGGCACACCGGTGGAAAACCATCTCGGCGAATTGTGGTCGCTGCTCGATTTTGCGGCGCCCGGTCTGCTGGGTGATGAGAAAAGTTTCGTGCGTTTGTTCCGCACACCCATCGAAAAACTGGGCGATCATGACTGCCAGCTGCGGCTGAATCGCCGCATCCAGCCGTTTCTGCTGCGCCGTACCAAGGAACAGGTGGCCGCCGATCTGCCGACCAAATCGGAGATCATCGAAGCCATCGATATCGGCGGCGCGCAACGCGATCTGTACGAGAGTCTGCGTCTGCATCAGCATCAGCGCGTACAAGAGGCCATCCACGATCGCGGCGTCGGTCGCAGCGGCATCATCGTGCTCGATGCGCTACTGAAGCTGCGCCAGGCCTGCTGCGATCCGCGCCTGCTGGATCTGGATAGCGCCCGCAGCGTTGAGGATTCCGCCAAGCTGTCGCGACTGATCGAAATGTTGGATGAGCTGGTCATTGCCGGGCGGCGCGTGCTGGTGTTTTCGCAGTTCACGCGCATGCTCGATCTGATCGAGCCGGTGCTGCGCGAGCGCCATATCAATTTTGTACGCTTGGACGGCAGCACCCGCGACCGCGACGATCCGGTCAATCGCTTCCAGCAGGGCGAGGTGCCGGTGTTCCTGATCAGCCTGCGTGCCGGTGGCGTCGGACTGAATCTGACAGCGGCTGATACTGTGATCCACTACGACCCGTGGTGGAACCCCGCGGTCGAGGCGCAGGCCACAGATCGCGCGCATCGCATCGGCCAGGACAAACCGGTGTTCGTCTACCGGCTGATCTGCACCGGAACGGTGGAAGAAAAAATCCAGTCACTGCAGGCGCGCAAGGCCGCGCTCGCCGATGCCCTGCTCGCTGACAGCGGTGGCGAATCGCTACCGATCACACCCGACGACATCGCCGCGTTATTCGATACCCCATAGATCGTAGGATGGGTGCAACCCACCATTCTCGAACGCTCGACGTAGCTGGCTTGCACCCACCCTACGGACTACGAGCTTTCACGATTCGCCAACCGATGAACGAAGCAGTCGAGCAGCGCACGCTCACCGTGCACCGTGAACAACACCGCGCGCGAATTTTTCTGGCGCCTGGCCCAGCCCAAATCGAACACCCTCTTCAGCAACTCGGCACCCATTCGTCCGGCCAGATGAAAGCGACGTTCGCTCCAATCCATGCAGGTACGACAGGCAAAGCGGCGATCGTTAGTCAACGCCTCGGCGTCTATGCCGAATTCGCGGAAAAAACCACGCCCGCGCGCGCTCAATGTGATCCCATCGTGGTGGGCGATCAGCACACGCGATGCCGTCATCGCCTCGCAGATCTGCACCGCCAGTTCGCCGGCGAGATGGTCGTAGCAGGTTCTGGCCTTGCGCAATGCCGGCAAGGCCGGCCCACTCTGTATGTCGGGTTGCACACGATCTCGATACGTCACGCCCATCAACGATTCGATCAGATGCGCGACCTGGGCATCGGCAAGGCGAAAGTACCGATGCCGCCCCTGAACCTGCACCCCGATCAAGCGCGCATTCAGCAGCTTGGACAGGTGCGCACTGATGGTCTGCTTGGTGACATCGGCGATCTGCGCTAGCTCAGTCGCGGTCAACGCACGGTCGGCCATTAACGCCGTCAGCACTTTGGCGCGCGCCGCATCGCCAATCAACGCAGCAATCTGGGCGATATCGGGGGTGTTGGCCATGGTTCGATGATTACCGAACCGTCGTCGACTGGCAATAGCGCATGCTGATCGCCACTGAGGAGACCCCGATGGCACTGACCTGCTTCATCCGCTACGAAATCGATCCCTTCCAACGCGAAGCCTTCGCACAGTATGCACAGGCGTGGGCCAGCATCATTCCGCGCTGCGGCGGCAATATGATCGGCTATTTCCTGCCGCACGAGGGGAACAGCTTCGTCGCCTGGGGGCTTATCTCGTTCGCCAGCCTGGCCGATTACGAGGCTTATCGCGCACGCCTGAAGGCCGATGCCGAGGGAGCGGCAAATTTCGATTTCGCACTTCGCGCGCGATTCATCCTGCGTGAGGAACGCAGCTTTGTCGAAAACATCGACTCGACCATGGGACGGCTCGCCATAAACGGGGTGCAGCCATGATCGCGGTGCTTTTCGAAGTAGACATCATGTCCGGGCAGCAGCAGGCCTACCTCGATGCCGCGGCGGCGCTACGCCCTCAACTCGAACATCTCGATGGCTTCATTTCCATCGAACGCTTCGAGTCGTTGACGCAGAAAGGCAAGCTGCTGTCGTTGTCGTACTGGCGCGACGAGACCACCATCGTGCAATGGCGCAATCTCGAAGCACATCGGCAGACGCAGTCACTCGGGCGCCGGGAAATATTCTCTGACTATCGCATCCGTGTCGCCCAGGTGATGCGCGACTACGGCATGCACCAACGCCAGCAGGCGCCGCCAGATTCCAACGCTGTTCATCGCCCTGCCACGACCGCGGATTTCGCGAACCCGATCGCATGAGTATCGGCTTGCCTCTGCCGTATTCCGCTTCCGCAGAAACCGTACGTCTGCGCTGTCGCATCGGTGACGAAACGCTGGATCTCGCCGTGCACCGTCAGCCTGCTGGCGGCGACTGCGTGTTGTACGTGCACGGCGCCACGTTTCCATCCGCGCTGTCGGTGGCGTGGCGGATGAATGGCCAATCCTGGCTGGATTATCTGCAGTCAGCGGGCATCGACGCCTGGGCATTCGACTTTGCCGGCTATGGCGCATCGCAACGCCCAGCCGTGTTTTCGGAGCCGGCCGACGCGCACCCCGCATTCGGACGAAGCGTGGAGGCAGCTGCGCAGATTGAAGTCGTGCTGGCGCACATTCGTCGGCAACGTCCAGACACCCCCATCCATCTGCTCGCACACTCCTGGGGAACGCTGCCGGCGCAGCTAGCGGCCATCGCCCGCCGTGACCTCGTCGCACGCTTGGTGCTGTTCGGACCCGTGGTGCCGCGCGACGGACCGGCGATGTCGGATTCGGCTCCGGCATGGCGACTGATCAGCGCCGCCGATCAGCGTCCACGTCATCGCAACGGTCTACCCGTGGATGCAGCAACCCCGGTGGATGAGGCGGAAATCGAGCGCTGGTGTGCAGCGTATTTGCGCACCGACGACCATTCGGAGTATCGCATTCCACCGTCAGTACAGATTCCTTCTGGCCCTATGCACGATGTCGCCGAGATGTTCGCCGGCCGCGTGCTGGTCGACAGCGCAGCAATCACTCAGCCCACGCTGATCATTCGTGGCGAATGGGACGATGTCACTCAGGATGTCGACGCCATGCGCCTGTTCGATGCTTTGGTGAACGCCCGTGATAAACGCGATGTAAAGATCGCCAGAGGCAATCACTGGATGCACCTGCAACCCAGCCGCCACGTGCTTTGGGCGGAAACTCGGCTGTTCCTGAGCGAGGCATCGGCGCGGGAATTCAGCGCAACCTGACTTACATCATCGCGTCGATAAGCTGACCGTCCTTGAAGATACTGCGGCGCTGCACGCTTTCGCGTTCGAATCCGCATTTCTCCAACACGCACATGGACGCGGGATTCCACTCGAACACCGGCGATTCCAGGCGTTGCAGATCCATCGTGGTGAAAATGTGCTCAACCACCGCGCCCACTACCACCGTCATCAGCCCGCGGCCCCAGTAGGGCGCGCCCAGCCAATAGCCGAATTCGCCCGTCTTGGCGAACACACCCTCGCCTGGCTTGACGCCGACGCCACCGATGGCAGCGCCGTCCAGTTCGATCGCCCAATCCGTGGGCGCTGTGTTGCGTTGCTGCAGATCAAGCCAGAAGTCAGCATCGGCTTCGGTATAGGGATGCGGGAATCTATGGGTCAGGTTGCGCCAGATACGGCGATCATTGGCAAGCTGCAGCAACGCGCTGCGGTCCTCGGCACGCCACTCGCGAATCCGGCAGGGGCCGCATTCGATCAGCATGGATAGACCGTCTGCGCAGTCATGGCGTCTGCGTACGCATGTAGATATCCGGATCCACGCATTCCATCATACGTTCCGGCGCCGCCAACGGCGCGAACCCGAACTGCGCGTAGAGGCCTTGCGCATCGCGGGTCACCAGCATCCAGCGGCGCAGATGCTGCAACCGGGGATGCGCACGCATCGCCATCATCAGCTGTTTGGACAATCCGCGCCCGCGATGCGATTCGACGACGAACACATCGGCAAGATAGGCAAACGTTGTGTAGTCGGAAATCACCCGCGCAAAACCGACCTGCCGCCCCGCATCGTAGAGCCCGAAGCACAGTGAATGCTCGATGGACTGGCGCACCCGCTCGATGGCAATACCGCGCGCCCAATATGAAGAGGTCAGGAATGCGTGGATCAACGGCACGTCGAGTCGACGCGGATCGGTGTCCACGACGACTGCTGCTATTGACGATTGTTCGGTTGAAGACATGGGTGTCGATGACTCCCGCCATCATGACGATGCGACTGCCGTACTTCAGCGCACCGCGGCAGCATCGAAATGCGGATTCTCGATGATGCCAAGACGGTTGCCAAACGGATCGCGCAACGCGGCAACCTTGATGCCGCCGCCGACTTCGGTCACCGGGTCGAGCTCGATCGCACCCAACTCAAGCAAGCGCTTCAATTCGGCCTCGGCATTTTCCACGCCCCATAACGCCTGTGCGCCTGCGACGCCCGGAGTGGCGTCCGGCACCAGGCCCAGCTCGAATCCGCCTACCGCGAAACCGACATAGAAGGGCTCATCGAAATAAGGTGCAACGCCAAGCACCTGGGCATACCAGGACTTGGCCGCGTCCAGATCCGGCGCGGGGTAAATGACGGTACGTAAACCCAGGATCACGTGATGCTCCTCGCAGAATGCGCTGTCGGTCGCAAGGATTCTACGTTGCGATCAAACGATCTGCATCGTGAATTGATCACGTCGGTGTCTCGCCGGCCGCACACGACTGGAAGAAGCGCTCGAATTCGCGCACCACCGCCTCGTCTTCGAACAACACGTGGTTGTTCGACAGGATGCGTTCGCTGAGCGCGGCGCGCGCGCTGGCGTCACGCCCCAGACGCAGCGCCATCGCGATGCAATCCTCGGCGCTGTGGCAGATTGCATCGTCCAACCCCATGCGCCGATACATCGCCTGGGTATGCCGGCCGCGCTGGAATTCACCCACCAGCGTCACCACCGGCGTGCCGACCGAGAACGCCTCCAACGAGGTGTTCATGCCGTTGAAATGCACGGTATCCAGCATGACATCCGACAATGCAATCAGATTGACGTAATCGGCGGTGTTCATCCGCGGCATAAACACAATGCGATCGATGACGTCGGGCATGCTGGCCATGAAGCGCTGCTTCAGCAGTCTGTCCCAATGCGCGATCTTCGCCTGCACCAGGAGCAGTTTCCCGCAGGGATCGGCGTGCAGTATTGCAGCGAGCAAGGCATCCATATCGGGATGGAACTTGAACAGATTTTGCGGGCAGATATAGAGATGGTCGTGCGCGGCCAGGCCATGGTCGAGGCGCGACTTGGGCCGCTCCGGCAACTGCGGCCGGTAGTAATAGGCCAGGCTGCCCAGCCCGCGCAATCGGAACAGCCGTTCGCTGTAATGACTGTCGGCGTTATCGATCTCGTACAGATCGTTGGACACCCACCAATCCATGGTCGGAATGCCGGTGGTATCCGGGTGCCCGAACGACACGCACTGGATCGGCGCCAGTCGCGAATAGGCGAGGAAGTAGCTGAAGGGTTCCATGCCGATGTCCTGGTAGAACAGGATATCGAGCTCCAGTGCGCCGATCTGCCGGCGTGCCTCGTCGAGCTGCTGCGGCACGACCCGATGATGTTCGGCATTGCGAATGATGAAGCCGCTGTAGTCGTCATCGACCTTGGGCGCGATGAAGATCGCACTGACCTCGAACATTTCGCGATCCAGATGCGCGAACAGGCCCTTGCTGGTGCGGCCGATGCTGTGGTTATGGAAGAACTGCGAAATCAGTCCGACGCGAATGCGGCCGGGCCGCCGCGGGTGCCGGCAATGCGCGGCGACATGCGCCAGCGCGGGACAGATCTGCAGATAGGTACGCGCCGTCTGCTGCTGTAAATCGCGATTGGGCAGACCATGATAGGCCAGATAGAAATTCGTCCACAGCCCGGCTTCGATAGGATCGACGATACGCGGCAATGCCGCAGTGTCGAGACGATCCAGCGACTGCTGCATGCGTGCACGCTCGCACAGCATCGCCTCAGACGAGGCGATGATCGGTGAAATCAACGCCGCCTGTTTGGCGCGCAGGCTGAGCGTGGGGTGCAACGTGTCGGCACGGGCATAGGCGGCCAGCGCTTCGTCACTGCGGCCCATCGCCTGCAGTGCGATACCCAGACTTTCCCAGCACACCGGGTCCTGTGGGCGCCCAGTGCAGGCGATCTGCCAGTGTCCGCAGGCATCGGCCATGCGCCCCTGCTCCTGCAGTGTCCAGGCCAGATGCATGCGGAACTCACCGCTCTGCGGAGCAAACGCCACGGCACGCGTCAACGATTCAACGGCTGCCGCACTTGCGCCGGCTTGACGCGCGATCAGGCCCATCCCCAACCAGGCGTCGGCCTGACGCGGGTCGATGGCGATCACCTGGCGATAGGATTGTTCGGCTTGCTGCAGCTGACCAAGTTCATGCGCAGCACGCGCCTGCATCAGCAACTGCTCTGCCGATTCCGGCGCGCGGTTCACTTTCCCGCCTGCAGCGGATAAAGATGGCGGCAATCGCGCCATTCATGCACCGGTTGATCATCGATCATCACATTCGGCTTGGGCAGAAAGCCTGCAAAGCAATCGGCGATGCCCAGCGCCTCGGCTGAGTTCCTTGCGTATTCGGCGCCACCCGAACTCCATAGATAGATGGTATGGCCACCGGCCTTCAAGTGACGTACATGCGCGATAACCGAAGGCATCGGAATGCGCTTGGTACCTACAGAACGAACCAGGGTGTCGTCGACGTCGACGTAGATGATGCTGTTCATTGGGAATTGCCGAGTCGAATTCGGAACGAGTTTACCTGTGCCCACTTTGTTCGGTAATCGGACACGGCCATGAATTGCAGAAATTGGACGAATTTGTCGCGCGGCCTGCGCTTGGGCGTATGATCGCGCCCGACAGGGGTCAAGGAAGGAGATGGGTTATGCGCGTTACGAAATTATTGGTTTTGTGTGGTTTGGCACTGGCCAGCGGCCCGTCGCTGGCGAATTTTCATTTCATGAAGGTCGTTGAAGTTTTTCCAGGCACCGCTGCTTCGCCGAATGCGCAGTACATCGTGCTGCAGATGTATGCCGGTGGCCAGAATGTGCTCGCCAATCACGTGGCTACGGTATTCGATGCCGGCGGCACCTCAATTGGCACGTTGACGTTCACCAGCAATGTTACCAACGGCCTCAATCAGGACAAGGTCCTTATCGCCACGACGCAGGCAGCGACATTCTTCAATTTGACCGCCGACCTGACCATGGGCGCGATCCTGCCGCTTGCAGGAGGCAAGATTTGCTTCGAGACCGTCGACTGCGTGGCCTGGGGGAACTACACCGGTAGTCCTACCGGAGTCGGCACGCCCTACAACGCCAGCACCGGCCTGCTATCGGGCAAAGCCGCAAAGCGCCGCCTGGATGTTTCGGGTTCGCCAACGGTCCTGGAAGATGCCGACGACACCAATGTGAGCGCCAACGATTTCGTCACCGGCCTGCCCGCGCCGGCCAACAATGCGCGCGTCAACGGCACCATTCCAGCCAATACCTGCACCAACGGCATCATTGAGGGCCTGGAAGAATGTGATGACAACAACGCCAACAACACCGACGCCTGCTCGAATACCTGCACCATCGTGCTCGAAATCTTCAGCAATGGCTTTGAGTAACCGCCGAGCGGCGGCAGGTTGAGCCCATCGCTACGGCGCTACAGGGCAGGAGTACACCTGCCCCTGTTCAATCCTTACTGCGGTTGGCAGGCCCAAACCGGCAATGGCGTGGTCAACCTTTGGGCTGCCAACGTGCCGTTGCCGTAGGCGAGATCGTTGGCCTGCCAACTCAGTCTGGCTCGATCACAGCCATCGAATACCAGTGTGGCCTGGCCCCAAGGCGTTCGCGTCACTTCGCTGGCCAGAAAATCGTCGCCGAACTGCGTACCGGTGGGACGCTGCAGCTGGAAACTCATGGTGTTGCCCTGAACGCTGCCGACCCCAAGCAGCCACATCGGATTGCCGGCAGTATCAAAGGTGAACCAGGTCACCGCGGTGAGCCAGCTGCCATTGATCACGAACTGCTGCACCAGAAAGCCCTCACCGGATCGCGCTGGATCGTAATAGATGCCGCTGTGCTGCCAGGGCCGGGTATCCGGAAACGGACGGATCGGCGTCTGTCGATTGATGCCGATTTCCAGCAACTGACTGAGTGTGCGCCGGCCACTGCCCCAGCCCGCGGGCCCTTGATAGTCGACAATCATCTGCAACTGCGTTGATGCAGGCGGATTATTGGGCAATGCGACGTCGTCCCTGGCCGCGATCGCAAGCCTGAGTGTGCCCCAGGGCAGACGCTGCACCGCAGTCGGGTCGAAGGCACTGCCGAAGCGCGCGCCGCGCACCTGGCGCAAATCGGTGACTTCAACGCCATGCCCCGACGCCCTGCCTATACCCAGCAACCAAACCTGTTCACCCTGTCCTGTCGGCGGATAGGTGAACCAGATCACCAGCACCTGATCGCCGCCTATGGCCTCGATCAACAAGCCTTCGCCAGAGCGCTGCGCGTCATACCAGGAGCCGCTCAGATTGATTGCGCTCAGGTCGGCAAACGCAGTTTGTGCTGGGCGCTCGCGCATGGTGGCGGAGACCGCACCGGCGTCGACGCCTGCGTCAAATCGACAAGGTCCTTCCACTCCGCTGCCGAGCAAAGTCGTGCAGCGCGCGGCGAGACGCGAAAACGTAGGTGCAGTGGCCAGCGGCGTCTCCACCCATTCGCGCAGCACTTCCCAGCCGGCGCTGGCCTCGGCTGTAGTGAACCCGCAATGGCTGTGCGCATTCTCGGCAACCACGGCGCTGAGCAACTGTGTCGCGGGATAAGTGCTGCGTAGATAACTCTGGTGCGCCGGCCGCACCAGCTCATCGCGGCTGGTATGCACCGAAACCATTTTCAGGTCGCTATCGACTCGACCGAACAGATCGCTGCTCAACCGAAAGTCAAAGCGCGCCATCGCGTCGTGGCTGATCGCGGGAACGCGGGACTGAATCAGGTCACTGTCATAATCGACACCGATCGAAGTGAACGGATTCCTGCCATTGAGTTTCCCCGGCGCACGCAGCACATCACTCATCGCAAACGCAGAGTAGGCAAGATTGACGACGAGGAATTCCTCGCTGGTAAACGCACCGAACTGCATCAATCGCTCCAGCCGCTGTCTCTGCGGCGGCGTACGCAGCAAGGGATTGAGTGTGACGCCGGTGCATTGCGTGATGCGCAGCAAGGTCTGCTGCAAGGCCTCGGTACCGAACAGATCGCCGATATCGTCAGGGATGTCGTTGAGGTTGTAGGCCCAGGGATAGGGTGCACTGCCATTGAGCAACTCACCGCCGCCAACACCCTCGCACACTGCGTCGTAGGCCATGCGCAGATCGAACGCCGTATCCCAGGTGCGCGTGCCCGCCGCAGGCGGGCACAGCGAATAGACGCCGTCCATCTCCTCAAAACCGCTGCTCTCAGCCAGCTTGTGCGAGATCAGGCCGCCCATGGAGCCGCCCATCGCGATCAAAGTACCCGGCGTTCCGAAGCGTGCGCTGAAACGTGCGAGCAGATCGCGGTTGTCCTGCACCGCCGTAAACAGCGCCCAACCCTGGCTGCTAAAGCCCGAAGCCGCCATGGCGTAGCCCTGAGCAAGCTGCCGTTCGCGCAAAGGCCCTAAATCGGGATCGACATCGAACTCCATGTTGAAGCCATGCTGGTACAGCACCAGACCATCGCCCGCCTGCCAGCCGTCGGGCACCGCGATGCGGATATGCGCGCCACTGGGCAGGGTTTCGGTGATTTCGGTGATCGCACAGGCATCGCGGCCCATCAGAAGCAGGACAAGGGCGGCAGCGGTGCAATAGATTCGGAGCATTGTGGGCCAGGATCGATGTGTTGCATCGATTATCCCGTGTGCAGATGAATTCCGTCTGCCTGCTACGCCACTGAAGTTGCGCGCAGGGTTGTTCACAGCAGCTTTCTTGCCCTGTCAGGCTGCGGCGCGCTAGCCTGTAACACTTTCTTTACAGTTTTTCAGGGACATCCATGCATTACAAACACGTCGCGATCGCCAGCGTCACCCATATCGACGCGCCCAAGCGCCTGTCTTCGGCCGAGATCATGCTGCGCCTGGAACCGACGCTGGAACGCCTGGGTATTCGTGAAAACCTGCTCGAAGACGTCGCCGGCATCAATGCGCGGCGTATGTGGGACGGCCCGATGCAGCCCTCCGATGCCGCCACCATGGCAGCACAGAAGGCGATTGCCGAGAGTGGCGTTCCGCACGAGAAGATCGGCATTCTGATCAATACCTCGGTCTGTCGTGATTTTCTGGAACCATCCACGGCCAGCATCATCCACGGCAACCTCGGCCTCGCGGACACTTGTCAGAACTTCGATGTCGGCAATGCCTGCCTCGCCTTTCTCAATGGCATGGACATCGCAGCGCGCATGATCGAGCGTGGCGATATCGAATACGCCCTGATCGTCGATGGCGAAACCGCCGACGGCATCAGCGAAAGCACCATCCAGCGCCTGCTGCTGCCCGACGTCACCGCCGAACAGTTCCGCAACGAATTCGCCTCGTTGACGCTGGGTTCGGGCGCCGCCGCCATGGTGCTGGCACGCGCTGAACTCGTACCTGAAGGTCATCTCTATCTCGGCTGCGTGACCCGCGCCGCCACCAACTTCTCGCATCTGTGCCGCGGCAATATCGACAGGATGGTCACCGACACCCGCATGCTGCTGGTTGAAGGCCTCAAGCTCGCCGCAAAAACCTTCCAGGCCGCGCGCGCTGCGCTCGGCTGGGCTACCGACGAGCTCGACGAATTCGTCATCCACCAGATCAGCAAGGTGCACACCAGCGCCATTTGCGAGCTGCTCGGCATCGACCCGAAGAAAGTACTCACGATCTTTCCCGAGTTCGGCAACATTGGCCCGGCATCGGTGCCGTTCGCGCTGTCCAAGCTCAAGGAAATGGGTCGCCTGCAGAAAGGCAAGCGCGTGGCGTTGCTTGGCATCGGTTCCGGGTTGAATTGTTCGATGGCCGAGGTGGTCTGGTAATCAGGCCCGAACGGCGCATACCGGCGGCGTCGTAGGCTGGTGGTGAGCGCGCAGCGAACCCCAGCAGTGCAGTTCCGCTGGGGTTCGCTGCGCGCTCACCACCAGCCTACGACAGCTCGCCAGCCACTGCTCATACAGCCAGTCATTAATCAGGCAATGCGATGGCCAAGTTCAATTTGATGCACTGCATTCCACATCCACGAATGCACGGACTCAACGGTTATAAAGAAGTCATTGACTCAGTGCAGTGGGGGCTTGCGGCACTCGGGCATGACGTAAAGTATTCTGTAAACCGATACGACATGGCCGCGACAAATATCCTGTTTGGCGCACAGGTATTGCCGATTGAAGTGCAGAAAAATCTACCCGGCAACAGCATCGTCTATAACTTCGAGCAGATGCGCGGCGTCGATCCGGGCAATATTCGCGCGGAAATCAAGTATTTCCTGGAGCGCTTCAGGATCTGGGAGTACAGCCAATCGAACATGGACAGCTGGCAGGCGCTTGGCGTAAGCACTGCAAAACTGGTGCCGGTGGGCTACGCACCCTGTCTTTCGCGGATACCCAAGCTTGTCGAGCAGGATATCGATGTGCTGATCTATGGCATGTCGGGCGACAAACGCCTGAACGCCCTGCATCGACTGTCGCATGCCGGCTTGACCACCTTGTTTGTCAGTGGTCTGTATGGAAGCGCCCGCGACGCACTGATAGCGCGGGCCAAGCTGGTATTGAATGTCAATCTCTATGACTACGGCAGGATATTCGAGATCGTCAGGGTTTCTTATTTGCTGGCCAACAGAAAAGCCGTGGTGGCGATACTGGATCCGGGCACCGGCATCGAGAACGATCTCAACGCTGCGATAAAATTCACCGTGATGGATAAGGTCGTCGAAGACTGCTTTGCCCTTATCGAGAATCATGCCGAGAGAACCCGGCTGGAGAACGCCGGCCACGCGCAGTTCGCCAAGCGCGACATCAAGGAAATTCTGCGCGGCGCGCTCACCTGACGATGCGCCGAGCTAGACTTGTGGAAGCTCTGAACAAGGCACCATTCGATTTCGCCAGGCAGCTTCGCCCATGATGACGCCCGCAACGGCTGGCTATTCCGGAACACCGCTGGCACAGAAGCTGGGCCTGAAACCCGGCCTTGGCGTTCTGCTGTTGGATGCGCCGGACGGATTTCTCGAATTGCTCCAGCCCATGCCGGATGGCCTGCGCTTTGTTGTGCGCGCCAGCCAGGATGTCGATATCGCGCACTTGTTCGTCACCCGCAGAACCGATCTGGACCGGCAGCTGTCCGCGCTGCGCGCCAGTCTGCGCGCGGACGCGGCGCTATGGATATCGTGGCCTAAGAAGTCTTCCAAGGTCGCCACCGACATCACCGAGGATGGCATCCGGGAACTGGCGCTGCCCATGGGCTGGGTCGACATCAAGGTCTGTGCCGTCAATGAAATCTGGTCAGGACTGAAGCTGGTGGTACGCAAGGAGCTGCGCTGATGCTGTCACGCGCCGCCAGCCCGTTCCGACGCAGCGGCAGCTTTTGAGCCTTGATCGCGGTCGCATTGGAGAGTGATGACCATTTCGGCGTTGCGTGCTTTGGTTAATATGCATCCATGACGGATACGCAGCGAACCGAATCCACCGCCACCCTGCTGTCGTTGTTTCGACAAGGTGATCAAGCCGCACGGGATCGCTTGATGGCACGCTACCTGCCGTTGCTGCGGCGCTGGGCGCACGGGCGCCTGCCCCATGTGGCGCGCGATCTGAATGACACCAATGATCTAGTTCAAATCACCCTGATGTCGGCATTGAAGAATCTGGACCGATTCGAATCCCAGCACGAGGGTGCCTTGCTCGCCTACCTGCGTACCAGCCTGATGAATGCGATCCGGGGCGAGATGCGCCGCATCGGTCGCCATGGCGTGGGCGAAGCCCTGCCCGAGGACGCCGAACTTCTGGGTGAGGCCGACATGTCGCGGCGCCTGGATTCGGATCAGTGGCTGGATTACGAACGCGCCCTGGCGAAATTGCCGGAGCACAAACGCGAGGCGGTGGTGCTGCGACTGGAATTCGGTATGAGCTATGCCGAGATTGCCGCTGCCCTGGATCGGCCCAGCGAGGCAGCAGCGCACATGATGGTGTCGCGCGCCCTGGTCGAGCTGGCGCAGCATCTAGGATGACACCGGACCCGCAAGCCGCCCTTGATATCGCCCGGCGCATCGCTGACGGCGAGCCGGTGGACTTGGCGGCGCTGGAAGGCAGCGATCCGGCGCTGGCACGCGGTCTGCGCAAGCTGGGCCTGCTGGCAAAGGCCATGCACCTGGGTGGCGAGGTTGGTTCCAGTTGGGGCCATTTGCAGCAGCTGGAATTGGCCGGCCAGGGCGGATTCGGCGAAGTCTATCGGGCCTACGACCCCACACTCGATCGTATCGTCGCCCTCAAACTCAAGCGCGACGATGGCGCCGGCGGTATCAGTAGCGGTCGCGACTTTGTCGCCGAGGCCAGACGCCTGGCACGCGTGCGTCATCCGCATGTGCTGGCGGTGCATGGTGCCAGCTATCACGACGGCCGCGCCGGATTGTGGGCCGACTGGATTGATGGCGAGACGCTGAGCGCACGCCTCAAACGCGATGGCCCGCTGCGCGATGCGCAGCTGCTGCGTACTCTGCAGGAGCTCGCCGCCGCGCTCGCCGCCGTTCACGCCAGTGGTCTGGTGCATGGCGACATCAAGGCCAGCAACGTCATGCTCGATGGCAATGGCCGCGTGATCCTGATGGATTTCGGCGCCGGCTTCGAATCCAGCGACGAGGGCAGTGCCATCTCAGCCGGCACGCCTCGCTATCTGGCGCCGGAAGTGATTGCAGGCAAGCCTGCCAGGCTCGCGGTCGATCTATACGCGTTCGGTGTGCTAGCGCAACTCTTGGCGACAAACGATTTTCCCCATCAAGGTCGCGTCGACGCAGCAATCCAGCCGCGCGGTCTGCGTCAGCTGATTGCACTGCTGCTGGCAGCGGAGCCGGGTGCACGACCCGGCGCTGTCGAGATCGGCAATGTGCTGCAGACATTGATCGATGCGCCCACACGGCGCGTGCGCCAGTGGTTGCTGGCTTCCGTAGCGCTGGGCCTGATCGGCGTCGTCCTGGCTACGGGCGTAGGCATACGCCGCGAACAGATACAGCGTCGTCAGGCGGAGGCCGCGCGTGATCAGGCACGGGCCACGGCAGATTTTCTTACCGACATGCTGGCGGCGCCGGCGCCGGAGGTCGACGGCCGCGACGTGCGTGTGGTCGATGTGCTGGAAGCTGCCGTGCAACGTGCGCAGCAGGCCAGCGACCTGTCAGCGGCGACGCGCGCTGCGCTGCTTGCCAGCATCGGGCACAGTCAAATGGCGTTGAATCGCTACCAATCAGCCAGCGCAACGCTGAGCCTGGCGCAGGCATTGGACACTCCAGCAAATGCGCTGGCGCCGGCGCTGGCGTTGCAGATCGGACTGGACCTCGCCGATGCCCGCACACGGCGCGAACTGAATAGCGAAGCCGAGGCGACTATCGCAGCGCTCGCCAGCGATCCGCGCTGGCGCGACGACGCCGAGGCGACTGCGCGTATCGCCATAGTGCGTGCGTTGTGGTTGCAGGCCCAGGGTCAGATCGATGCCGGATTAGCGGCATTGGCGCCGTTGCTGGCCGCCAACACCCAGCTGTCCGCGTCCGTGCGCCTGAAGGGGCTGCATGCGCAGGCCATGCTGCTGTTCGATCAGCGCCGCCTCGCGGATGCCGAGGCAGTGATGCGCGAGGCGCTGACGCTGGCAGCACAGCACGACCAGGGCAATGGCACGCTCGAATACGAACTGCGCACCATGTTGGCCCATGTCCTCAATGAACAGGGTCGCCTGAGCGAAGCCGAAGCCGACTATCGCGCGCTGGTGGCTTGGGCCGGCGCGACCTATGGCGAAAACACTCTGTCGAGCTTCATGGCGTTGGTAGGTCTCGCCAATACGCTCAACAGCCAGGGGCGATTTGCCGAGACCGAGACCTTGCTGCGCGTCATCCTTCCCAAAACCGAAGCGATCACCGGTACGGATTCGTCGCTGGCACTGAGCATGCGCACCAATCTCGCGGCAGCGTTGTATCAAAGCGGAAAGGTCGATGAGGCCCTGGTCGAATACGAGTCGCTGATCGTCAGCAATGAACGTCACTACGGCGCGACCCACCCGCAATCGCTGATCGACCGCTTCAATCGACTGGAAGCCCTCAATGTGGCGGGTCGCTACGCCGATGCGCTGCGCGAAGGCCAGGTCTTGCGCACGGTAATGATCGAGACCATGGGCGGCGAGCACCTGTTCACGTTGGAAACCGAAGACGCCATCGGTTATGCGCTCAACGCCAGCGGCCGGGCTGTAGACGCCGAAGCCGTGCATCGCCGCACCGTCGCCAGCAAGATCAAGGTGCTGGGCGCCGACAATCCCTACACACTGCTGTCGCGCGAATATCTGGCGCGCGCGCTGATCGCTCAGCATCGCGTTGACGAGGCGCGCAGCGAGCTGACGTTACTGCTGGCCGATCGCGATCGCGTGCTCGGAAAGGCGCATCCGAAAACC
Source organism: Lysobacterales bacterium (assembly GCA_031391205.1). Classification (GTDB taxonomy): domain Bacteria; phylum Pseudomonadota; class Gammaproteobacteria; order Xanthomonadales; family Ahniellaceae; genus 0-14-3-00-62-12. The sequence continues at coordinate 52,008 of JANMUE010000535.1, forward strand.
GAGGTCACACGGCATTTGCTGGCGCGGTTGCAGCGGCGTTGAATCGGCATTTGTGGGAGCAAATGTCTTTGTGGGTCCGACCAGCGGGCGGGCGATTTTTGTAGACTCGGTCCAGTATTGCGAAAGCGTCCGACCACAGGTCGGACCCACAATGTGGGAGCGGCTCCGGCCGCGATGCTCTTGCCCTAATCTTCATGCAATAGAGCAAGAGCATCGCGGCGGGATGCCGCTCCCACCTATATATTTCGCGGCAGTATCATCCCGCACCATGAGCAGGAAATCGAAAGCCGAGCAGCGAGAAGCAGCCGAACGTCGACGTCAGCTGGGCGGCTATTCCGATGCCGAGTTCGACTCCGCGCTGGCACGCTCGCAGAATTCCGATGCGTTCAGCGTAGGGGTGCGTCTGATCACTCTGGCGGCAGTGTTCTGGTTGATGGCGCGTGCCATCCAGATCCATGGCGTTCCCGCCTGGCTGCTGGTGCTGCCGATGGTGGTGGAGTTCATCGTCATTTTCTGGGTCGGTTATTTTCTGTCGCGCTTTCTGATCGACTGCAAAGCGTTCGCGCAGAGCGCGGGCAGCCTGGGACTGACGTTGACCTGGACCATCATCCTACTGATCGGGGTGCTTGCAGCTGCCGCATTCGATCCGCAATCCGAAGACCTGCGCTCGGCCCACATCGCAACCGGACTGGTGTCAGGCTGGCAGCAGGTGCGAAACGCCGGATTACACTGGGTGATTCTGGTGTCGATGCTGGGCCTGCTGATTTCAACGACGTTCGAAGTGCTGCGCTGGCGGCGTCTGCGCGGGGTCTTCGTCTGGACCTCGATCATGCACACTGGTTTTCGGCTGGGCGTGATGTTTGTTCTCGGCATATTCGCTACCGTAGCGCTGATCCTGCTGGGTGATTTCCTGGCCTCTGCCCTGTCGGACTGGAGGCAGTTGGCAGGCCCGGCGATAGCCTGGGCGGTGTTCGGTTTTCTGTTGCTGAGCGAATTTCTGACCGTGATCATCTCCGCGCTGATGCACCGCGAGGCCTTGAAGAAGCACGGACCCAGGGCAGCCACCACGTCATGATCGCCACGATCCGCCAAAGATGAGCGTAGAATCGCGCCCCCGCTCCTTCCCGGATTCGTCACTCGTGCCAGCTCTGTGAAAACGCCCGCCGGTTTGCAGTCCTTGATCGACGATGGCGTGATCGATGCGGTGGTCCGCCCGCTCAAGAGCGGCAAGGAAGCCTCGGTCTACGTGGTGCGCGTCGGCGAAGATATCCGCTGCGCCAAGGTCTACAAGGACATGGCGCAGCGCAGCTTCCAGAAGCGCGTGCAGTACCAGGAAGGCCGCAAGGTACGCGGCAGCCGCCAGGCGCGCGCGATCGGGCGCAGCAGCAAGTTCGGCCGCAAAGAGGCCGAGACCGCCTGGAAGAACACCGAGGTCGAGGCGCTCTATCAGTTACAGGAAGCCGGTGTGCGTGTTCCCAGGCCGTATGGCTTTTACAGCGGTGTACTGGTGATGGAGCTGGTCACCGATGACCAGGGCCATTCGGCGCCGCGGCTGGGCGAAGTGGAGTTGAGCCCGGAGGAAGCGCGCCGCTTCCATGCATTTCTCGTGCGCCAGGTGGTGCTGATGCTCTGCGTTGGCCTCATCCACGGCGATCTCTCGGAATACAACGTGCTGGTGGGCCCGGACGGGCCGGTAGTGATCGATTTCCCGCAAGTGGTCAGCGCCGCCGGCAACAACGCCGCACGCGCCATGTTGATGCGCGATGTCGGCAATCTCACCAACAGCCTGGGCCAGTTTGCGCCGGAGTTGTTCGAGACGCGCTACGCCGAAGAAATGTGGGCGCTGTATGAACATGGCGAGCTGCGCCCGGATACCGAGTTGACCGGCAAGTTCGCCGAAGACACCACACGGGTCGACGTCAGCGGCATCTACGACGCCATTCGCGAAGCGCGCGAAGAAGCCCTGATCCGGCAGCAGGGGCGTGAAGCGGCGAATGCCGAAGACGACATGTAGGAGCGGCCGCCGCTCCTACATTCGCTGCATCCGTTAAACGCTAGGGACCCTCGAAGCCATTCTCGAAAATCAATTCAGGGGGACTGCCGCCTCCCGCGCTGGTGACGGTTGTTACGGAATTATTTCCGGGTATCGGGTCGGTAACGCTGCCGCCCACTACAGCAGTGACGATGTTGGTAAGCGAACCCGTGGTTGCGACTGCGACGGTGCCGTTGACGACAAAGGTCACCGCGCCGCCATTGGGCAGGCTGACGTTCTGCGTAAGATTGCCGTTGCCCGAGGCCGGGCAACTCGCTCCGCCGCTGCCACTGCAGGTCCAGGTTGGTGCGGTTAATGCCGCGGGGAAAATGTCGACGACGGTATTGGTGGCCGACGCCACCGGACCAGCATTGTCGACGACGATGGTATAGGTGAGCGGCTGGCCTGCGACGTACTGCGCCGGCGTCGTCATCGCATCGACACCGATGTCCGCTTCCTGTGGACCGACCGCGCAATCGATGACCGCGCGTATGACCCAGTCGCCTTGCACACCCAGTGTCGACGAGTTGAACCAGATGAAGGTGCCGCCGAGATCGGCGTAAAGCCCGTTGCGACCCGCCTGATTGCCATCAACGTCGCGAACCAGGCTGGGGCTGGCTGCCCCCACGGCCTCGGCGAACTCCAGCGCAACGACGAAGGTTTCGTTTTGGGTCACCGGGACGATCAGGGGCACCGCCTGATTCTCATCGAGATAGCGGAATTCATTGAGCACACCGTCAGTCAGCACCGGACCACCGATCTCCTGGGCCAGTGCACCGGGTGTGGGAAACGTGCCGTTGCGGGAAATTTCGATCGCGAAGTGAATGGTTTCACCGGTGGTGCCGGACGCCGACCTCCAGAACACCTGGACGGCGCGCAGATTGCCATTGCACGGCGACGTCAACCATGACGCGGCCTTCTCGCCGACTGCGAACCCGCCAACGACGACTGCGGTGCCGAAATCCGTGAGCGAATCGTTGCGGACAGTCACTTCTGCAGCTTGCGCACCTGCGCTTAAAACGGCAGCGATCAGCAGGGCTAGGGCATGAGTCTGAGTCTTCATACTGGCTCCAGTAGATTTCCCCCCGACTCAACACAACATAGACCTGAAAACACTTGCCAAAGTGCGACGCAGTTCACAGAAATACACTGGAACGCCACGGGTTTTCGGTAGATACACCGCTCCCACAATGTGGGTCCGACCTGTGGTCGGACGCTTTCGCCCGAGTGGACCGAGTCGTCCAAGAGCGTCCGACCACAGGTCGGACCC
>JANMUE010000544.1:0-21159 GCA_031391205.1 Lysobacterales bacterium
TCCGGCTGGCATTGCTCAATAGTATGGCAATCTCGGGGCCGATGTGTGCAAACGCCACATCTCGTAACATTTGCTGTCTGCGAGGGTATGCGCCATGCCGGGTCATCGATCCGAGCGACTGACGGCCCCGGCGGGAACCACCGGGGTCGTTGGCTCAGCCCCTGTTTCAGCCGCGCGCGGGTACCAGCATCATGCCGCGGATCTGTGCCGAGAAGGCTTCGAGTGCGCGAATGCGCGAGGCTTCGGCCTGGTGGCACCATTCCTGAAGGGCGTGCAGTCGCGCCTCGGAATGGGTCGCGGTGCGCGTGATCACTGCCTGCAGCCGGTCACGGAATTCGCATACCGTGGCCAGGGTGGGGCGGTGCGCTACCCATTCGTTGAGGCGCGCGCGCAGATCGTCATTGAGCCAGCGGCCGTCGTTGGCCAGGGCATTGCGCAGGCGCCGTGACAGGCGTTCGCGACGGGCGCCAGCAGCGGCCATTTCCTCGCGCAGCACCGGTGTGATCACTTCGCGGAAATAACGCTTGGTCACGTCATAGCGCGCCACTACCACCGCACGCAATGTGTCGGTATCGGGGAGGGCGATATTCGGTCGCTGTGCCAGTGTCGGCGCAACGCGCAGCACTTTTGCGAGGTGCAGCGATTCGAGCAGGCGGATGGCCACCCAGCCTATGTCGACTTCGTATTTGCGCAGCGCAAACTTGGCGCTGCTGGGAAATGCGTGATGATTGTTGTGCAGCTCTTCGCCGCCGATCACCAAACCCCAAGGGGTGAGATTGGTGGAGCGGTCGTCGGTCTCGAAATTGCGATAACCCCACCAGTGCCCCAGGCCATTGACCACGCCCGCGGCCATGATCGGTATCCACAGCATCTGCACCGCCCAGATGGCCACGCCTACAAATCCGAACAGCGCGAAATTGATGAAGAACATCAGGCTCGGGCCCCAGGCGTTATGCGCCGCGTACAAGTGGCGTTCGATCCAGTCGTCGCGCAGGCCGGCGCTGTACTGCATCACCATCTCGCGGTCCTTGCGTGCCTGCTGATACAGCACCACGCCGTGAATCAATACTTTCCAGATGCCATGCGCCACCGGGCTGTGCGGGTCTTCCTCGGTCTCCACTTTGGCGTGGTGCTTGCGGTGGATTGCTGCCCACTCGCGGGTGATCATGGCGGTGGTCAACCAGGTCCAGAAACGGAAGAAGTGCGCCACCAGCGGGTGAAAATCGACCGCGCGATGTGCTGCCGAACGATGCAGGAACAGCGTCACCGAAAAAATTGTCAACTGTGTCACGACCAGGAAGTAAGTGACGACCAACCAGGTGGGTGACTGGGTCCAGCCGTGTGCCAGGAAATCCAACAGGCTCATGTGATGCTCCGAAGAATCGCCCCATTATCACGAGGGTGATCAGGCAGCGTCCACTGTACGCGTTGGTATGGGGGCGAACCGCTGCAATGCAAGCCGCATGTAGGAGCCGCGTGAGCCGCGATGCTCTTGTCTTTGATTTTGTAGAGCGCGGCTTGCTCCGCTGCTTTGATCTGGTGTCAACCTTGGCAAAAGATCAAAAGCAGCGGAGCAAGCTCCGCTCTACAACGTCAAAGGCGGGAGCACGAGCCCGCGGCTCACGCCGCTCCTACATCTAAACCTTCGCGCCCATTCGCGCATCAGATGTCGCATGATGCTCGCCATGACCTCCTTTGAACCGCACGATCCGCCTGTGCCCGTAGTGGCCGAGGCCGGTGCCGATTTCGCCCTGGTGCGCCAAGCGGCCAGTGGCGATCTCGGTGCTTTCGAGCGGATTTATCGCGCTCATTCACGGCGCGTATACGCCACCATCCTGCGACTGGTGGGCGGTGACCGTGGCCGCGCCGAAGACCTGACCCAGGAAGCCTTTGTTCGCGTGTGGCAGAAACTTGCGGAATTCCGCTTTGAAAGTGCTTTCGGCACCTGGCTGCATCGGCTTGCGGTGAACGTGGCATTGATGGCGCTGCGTGCGGGTCGCGCCCAGGTGCAGGCCGACGATGACATCGACGACGAAGGGCTGCAGTTGCCCCAGGCGCGGCCGTCGGCGCCGGACGTGCGCATCGATCTGGAAGCGTTGATCCCCAGACTCCCGCCGCGCGCCCGCGCCGTGCTGCTGCTGCACGATGTCGAAGGCTGGCAGCACGACGAAATCGGCAAGGAATTGGGTATGGCGGTGGGTACGTCCAAGGCGCAGCTGCATCGTGCGCGTGGGCTATTGCGGCAGTGGATGGGAGGACGGTCATGACGGACATGAATATGAAGGGCATGGACATGAGCGAACTGGAATATCGCCGTGCGCTGAAGGCATTGCCGCGCGAAATCGAACCTGGGCGCGATCTCTGGTCGGGCATCGCGGCGCGTATTCAGGCTCCGGTAACAAAGCGCCGTCAGCCGCAGTGGCTGAACTATGCGATTGCCGCCGGCCTGGCTTGTACGGCGCTGGCTCTGGGCATGCAACTCGGCCCCTGGTCGCAGACCACCGCGCCACTGATCACGGCGCAGACAGGACAGACCTCACCCTGGGTGCTGCGCGAGGCGGAGTTGTTGAAGGTCGATCTGAACAGCGCGCTGAATGCCGGTCCCGGAGCCGGATTGGCTGAGATCGCCCGCGCGCCCAACCAGGTGTTGAGCGCATCGCTGAAGGAGCTTGACAGTGCCGAAGAGGAGCTTGATCGCGCATTGCAGCAGAATCCCGACAGTACGTTTCTGCTTGATCGCATGCGCCGCGTGCAGCAGCAGAAGACCCGTTTGACCCTGCGCGCCCTCGCTGCATAAGCCGCCTCAAAACATATCCAAGCGAAATCAGGAATCGACCATGAAAAGAATCCTACCTATCAGCAGCATCCTGGCCGCCCTGGCCTTGGGGTCGGCGCAAGCGGCCGAACCGACCAAAGCCGTGGCCAAGCCGCTGCACGCCAGGGGCACCGTGGAAATCAGCAACATCCGTGGCCTGATCAAGGTGACCGGATGGGAACGCAATATGGTCGCGATCACCGGCACCCTGGGCGCAGACACGAAACTGGTGTTTGAAGGCTCCGGCAATCGCATGCTGGTGCGCGCCGAACGCATAAAGACAGGGAATCAGGGTTGGTTGAACTGGGGCGGCTCCGGTCCCAATGAAGACACCACATTGCAGGTGCATGTGCCGTTTTCGGCCTCGCTGGAAATCGAAGCGGTGAGCGCCGATGTCAACGTGATCGGCATCAAGGCCAGTGATCGGCTTGAGGTCGAAACCGTCAGCGGCGACTCCACGCTTCAGGCCGCGACGGATCGTCTGGATATTTCCAGTGTCAGCGGCGACGCCAGCTTTTCAGGCGCCGCACGACGTGCCAATTTCGGGTCGGTCAGCGGCGACGTGCAATTGCGCAATATCGATGGCGAGCTTTCGGTCGAGACGGTGTCGGGCAGAGCCAATATCGCCGCGAGTCGGTTGACGCAGATCGACGCCGGCTCGGTTTCCGGTGATCTGGAATTCGATGTCGAGTTGGTTGGCAATGCCAGCGTCGATGTCGAAACCATGAGCGGCGAGCTGACCCTGACCCTGCCTGCGAGTCTCAGTGCCACCCTCAATGCCAAGTCCTTTAGCGGATCCTTGCACGCCGATTTTCCGATCGAGGTCATTGATCAGGCCGGACCGGGTTCGTCGATGCGCGGCAAACTGGGTAATGGCAATGCACGCATCGAGCTTGAGTCCTTCAGTGGCGATATTCGCGTCCGCAAGCACTGAATCTTCCCTGTGGGTCCGACCTGCGGTCGGACGCCTTTGATCGAGCGTTCCAGGCTTCCGCGCACTGCGCTGACATCAGACGAATTGGACGCGTGGCACCGCTCACGTCCAATGCGCTGCCGCAAACAGGGTTTGCAATCCAGGCGATCAGGCGCATGACCATCGGATCACGTCCTGTTGATCGCATTCTGCGATGATGCGGGCTACAAAACAGGTGGTGCACACGTATTGCAGCCACCGTATCCGCCGATCGCTGTCGGTCATGGGCCTTAAGGCTGCTCCGGTCGCGATCGACTACTTCGATCAGGGATGCGACCGGATGATTTTCTCGCTGCGCCAACTTTTGCCCTTGCTTTGTCTCGCCGCGCTGCTGACGGCCTGTGCCGACAAGAAGGCGGCCGATGCGGGCAGGCCGCCTGCCGTCACCGTGACCACCACCGCTGCTGCGCTGAAACCCTGGAGCGACAGCATCGAAGCCCTGGGTACTGCGCAGGCGAATGAGTCGGTGATGGTGACCGCCAAGGTGACTGAGACCGTGGTGCGGGTGAATTTCGAAGATGGCGAGCTGGTCGAAGCCGGCCAGGTGCTGGTCGATCTCTCGGGGCGTGCCGAACTCGCCGGGCTGGAAGAAGCCGCAGCCGCGTTTCGCGAAGCCGAGCAGCAATACCGTCGCCAGCAGCAGTTGACTGAACAGAAACTGGTGCCGGCCAGTCAGCTGGATACTTCACGTGCGACCGCAGAAGCTGCCAAGGCACGGCTGGATGCGACGCGCGCAAGGCTTTCCGATCGCGTGATCACGGCGCCATTCGCCGGTGTGTTGGGATTTCGCCGCGTCAGCCCCGGCACCCTGGTGACACCGGGCACGACGATCGCCAGCCTCGACGACATCAGCGTGATCAAACTCGAATTCTCGGTGCCCGAAAGTTTTCTGGCCGCGCTGGAGCCCGGTCAGAAGATTGCCGCGCAAAGCTCCGCTTATCCCGGTCGTGAATTCAACGGCCTGTTGCGCACGATTGATTCCCGCGTTGATCCGGTCACGCGTTCGGTAGGCATGCGCGCCGAGATTCTCAACGTGGATCGCGCGCTGCGCCCTGGCATGCTGCTGACTGTGCGGATTTTCCAGCCCGAACGTCAGGCGGTTGTCGTACCGGAAATCGCCATCGTGCAGATTGCCCGCGATGCCTATGTCTTCCGCGTCAAGGCCGACAACAGCGTCGAGCGTGTGGCGGTGAAAATGGGCCTGCGTCGCGCTGGCGAAGTCGAAGTGATCAGCGGACTGACGGCAGGTGAGCGCATCGTTGTGGACGGCACCGGCAAGTTGCGTCCGGGTGCCAGCATTCGCGATGTTGGCACCAAGCCGGTCGCAGCGACTGCGGCCGGTTGATCGTAGCGAGGAGCGTCCATGAATCTTTCCGACATTTCGATCCGGCGTCCGGTCTTCGCAACGGTGATGAGCCTGCTTCTGGTCGTGCTCGGCGCGATTGCCTACACGCGCCTCACTCTGCGCGAATTGCCCAAGATCGATCCGCCGGTGGTTTCGGTCAGTGTCGGCTATCCCGGCGCGTCGGCGGCGGTCGTTGAAACCCGCGTCACTCAGTTGCTCGAAGACGCGGTCAGTGGCATCGAGGGCATCGATCTGATCGATTCGCGCAGCCGCAATGGCGAAGGCAGCGTCAATCTCGAGTTCTCGCTGAGTCGTGACATTGAGGCGGCTGCGAACGATGTACGCGATGCGGTCAGCCGCATTCTGGATCGTCTGCCGATCGAAGCGGACGCACCGCGCGTGGAAAAAGTCGAGAGCGATGCCGAGGTCATCATCTGGCTCAACATGAATTCCAGCGCGCTGGATACCTTGCAGCTGAGCGACTACGCCGATCGCTACGTCGTGGATCGCCTGTCCAGCATCGACGGCGTGGCGCAGGTACGTGTCGGCGGGCAGCAGCGCTATTCGATGCGTATCTGGCTGGACCGCGAGGCCCTGGCCGCGCGTGGTCTCACCGTCAATGATGTCGAATCGGCGTTGCGCCGCGAGAACATCGAGCTACCCGCTGGCAGCATCGAATCGCAGGAACGCGATTTCACGCTACGCGTCATGCGCGGCTATCAACGCGCGGAGGATTTCGCGCAGATCACCTTGCGCAAGGGCGACGATGGCTATCTCGTGCGCCTGGGCGATGTCGCCAAAGTGGAGCGTGCTTCTTCGGAACGCCGTGCCTATTTCCGCGGCAATGGTCAGCCCAACGTAGGACTCGGCATCATCAAGACGTCGACGGCGAACAGCCTGGATGTCGCCAAGGCGATCAAGGCCGAGCTGCCAGTCATCCAGGAGTCGCTGCCCGAGGGCACGCGCATTTTTGTCGCGTTCGACTCCACCACGTTTATCGATGTCGCGGTCGAGCGTGTCTATGCCACGTTGATCGAGGCAGTGGTGCTGGTATTGATCGTCATCTATCTGTTCCTGGGCAGCTTCCGTGCCGCGCTGATCCCGGCGGTCACGGTGCCGGTGTGTCTGATCACGGCGTTCATCGCGTTGTGGGCATTCGGCTTCACTATCAATCTGCTGACCTTGCTGGCCCTGGTGCTGTGCATCGGTCTGGTCGTCGATGACGCCATCGTGGTGCTGGAGAACGTGCAACGCCGTGCGGATCTCGGCGAACCGCCGCTGGTGGCAGCGCGTCGTGGCACCGCGCAGGTTACCTTTGCGGTGATCGCCACCACGGCAGTGCTGGCCGCGGTCTTCCTGCCGGTTGGTCTGATGGAAGGCAACACGGGGCGACTGTTCCGCGAGCTGTCGGTGGCACTGGCCGGAGCGGTGATCATCTCCGCATTCGTGGCGCTGACATTGACGCCGATGATGTGTTCCAAATTGATCAAGGCGCACAGAGAGCCGCGTGGTTTCAATGCCTGGGTGCAATCGCATCTGCTGGCGCTGGGGAATGATTACCGGCGAGTCGTGTCGCGGCTGGTGGTATGGCCGCGACGTGTCATGGCCTCTGCGATCTTCGGTGTACTGGCGCTCAGCGCCGTGTTGGTCTTCGTCCTCGCGAATACGCTGCCCAAGGAACTGGCGCCCCCAGAAGATCGCGGTGCGTTCTTCGTGATGGTGGTGGGGCCCGAAGGCGCCGGTTACGACTACACCGTCAAGCAGGTGCAGCAGGTTGAAGAAATCCTGCTGAAGTACGTTGGCGAAGGCCAACCCATCGACCGCGCCAATACCCGCGTGCCCGGCGGCTTTGGGCAGGGCGGGGAAATGCATACCGGCCAGGTCATCGCCTTGCTCAAGCCGTGGACCGAGCGTGACATCAGCACGGCGCAGCTGGTCGAAAAGGTGCGCGCCGATCTGGGTGCGTTGCCGGGCGTGCGTGCCATACCGCAGATTCGTGCCGGTCTGGTGCGCAGCAGCGGCGGTCAGCCGGTTCAAGTGGTGCTTGGCGGACCGAACTACGAAGAGCTCGCCGACTGGCGCGATCGCATGCTCAAGCGCATGGAGCAGAACCCGGGTTTGTTCGCTGCCGATTCCGACTACAAAGAGACGCGGCCGCAACTGCGCGTCGAAATCGATCGCACGCGTGCTGCCGATCTTGGCGTTTCGGTCGACGAAATCGGACGCACATTGGAAACCATGATGGGTGCGCGACGCGTCACCACCTATGTCGAAGATGGTGAGGAATATGACGTGATCCTGCAGGCGCAGCGGGAAAATCGCGCCTCGCCCTCAGACCTCAACAACCTCTACGTTCGCTCGAGCAATTCGGGCGCGCTGGTGCCGTTGTCCAGCCTGGTAAGTTTGACCGAGCTTGCCGAGCCGGGGCAGTTCAACCGCTTCAATCGCTTTCGCGCGATCACCATTTCGGCCGGCCTCGCACCGGGCTACACGCTGGGGCAGGCGCTGGATTGGATACAGGGTGTGGCCAAGGAAGAACTGCCGGAGCGCGCGCAGATCGACTACAAAGGCGAGTCGCGCGAATACCGAACCGCAGGCAGTGCCATCGTGTTCACCTTCGCGATGGCCTTGCTGATCGTGTTCCTGGTTCTGTCGGCGCAGTTCGAGAGTTTCCTGCATCCGATCGTGATCATGCTGACCGTGCCGCTGGCGGTGGCCGGCGCCTTCATCGGTCTGTTCCTGTCGGGTGGCTCGATCAATCTCTTCAGTCAGATCGGTATCGTCATGCTGGTCGGTCTGGCTGCGAAGAACGGCATCCTGATCGTGGAGTTCGCCAATCAACTTCGCGATGAAGGGCGGTCCGTTGTCGACGCCATCATCGAGTCGGCTGCGGTGCGCATGCGTCCGATCCTGATGACCTCGATCGCCACCATCATGGGCGCGGTGCCTCTGGTCGTTGCAGGCGGACCGGGATCGGCCAGCCGCGCCACCATCGGTGTAGTGGTCATTTCCGGTGTGGCGTTCTCCACGGTGCTATCGCTGTTCGTTGTGCCGGTGTTCTACACTTTGATCGCGCCGTATACGCGATCGCCCGAAGCTCTGGCGCGCAAACTGGAACAACTCGAACGCGACACGCCCGCGGTCGGTGGCCATGCCTGATTGGAATCGTCCGCAATGATCACTGTCCATCACCTCGAAAACTCACGTTCGCAACGCCTGCTCTGGCTGCTTGAAGAATTGGATATTGATTATCGCATCGAGTTCTACAAGCGCGATCCCAAGACCTTGCTGGCGCCGCCCACGCTGCGTGCTGTGCATCCACTCGGCAAGTCGCCCGTGCTGGTCGACGACGCTGGCACCGTTGCCGAGTCCGGGGCGATCATCGAATACGTGCTGCAGCGCTACGATAAGAGCGGCAGTCTGGCGCCAGCCATCGGCACGCCGGATCGGCAGCGGCTTACTTACTGGTTGCACTATGCCGAGGGCTCGGCGATGCCGCCGCTGTTGATGAGCTTGGTATTTTCAAGATTGAAACAGGCGCCGATGCCGTTCTTCGTACGCCCCATTGCACGCGCCATCGCCGACAAGGCCATGTCCAGCTTCGTTGGGCCGCAGCTGAAAACGCATTTCGATTTCATGGAGAGCGAACTGGCAGATCGCCCATGGTTCGCGGGTGCGAAGTTCAGTGCTGCCGATATCCAGATGAGTTTTCCGATCGAAGCCGCTGCGGCCCGTGGCGCACTCGGTGATCGACCCAGGTTGAAATCCTGGCTGGAAACGATCCAGCAACGCCCGGCCTATCAACGCGCCATCGAACGGGGTGGCCGCTTCGAGCTGTTGCGTTAGCCAATTTCGCCAGATTCGCCTGAGTTACCAGCGACTGAGGATTCTCTTCCTATTCCTAGGGAGTGGCGTGCATTGCAATGGTGCACGTCGTTTGCTGCGCCGCACAAACATGGTGCGAGACGCCCTTTAAACCCATATGCACGTCAAGAATTAGCCGCAAATACAGGGCATTAGGCTCCTGTCCCGGCGTGGCACGCATTGTGCGGAATTGCTGGTTCCACATGCACATCAGAACGTCCCAATCGAGCCGCGCGATCGAGGCTGGCTTGGCCACCTTGGCGCGGGAGCGTAATGCTTACCGTCGTATTTTCTGGAGAACTGAAGATGCAACAGCCGCTCTCTACGCCGCGAGTGACGACGCCATGACCCCGCTGAGCAGAAGTTTCTGGCGAGCCGGTCACCCCCCCACGCTGCTGGCGTCGTTTCTCTATTTTGATCTCAGCTTCATGGTCTGGTATCTGCTGGGTCCCATGGCTGTGCTGCTCGCCACCGACCTGGCATTGAGCCCGCAGGAACGTGGGCTGATGGTGGCTACGCCGACATTGGCCGGCGCATTGCTGCGCTTGCTCATCGGCGTTGCGGTGGATCGAATCGGGCCGAAAAAAACCGGGCTTGTGGCACAAGTCGTGGTGATCGTTGCGCTCGCCACGGCTTGGCAGGTTGGGATACACAGCTTCGCTGGTGTGCTGGTGCTGGGATTGTTCCTGGGTGTCGCTGGTGCTGCCTTCGCGGTGGCGCTGCCACTCGCATCTCGCTGGTATCCGCCCGAGCACCAGGGCACTGCCATGGGCATTGCCGGCGCCGGCAATTCGGGCACGGTGTTCGCGGCGTTGTTCGCTCCGGGTCTGGCGGTCGCTTACGGCTGGCAAAACGTGTTCGGCTTTGCGCTGATCCCGCTGATCTTCGCGTTTGTCGTGTTCTGGTGGCTGGCGCGGGATGCACCCGATCCGCCCGGACCAAAAACGCTCGCTGCCTATTTGAAGGTATTGTCCGATCCGGATACCTGGTGGATGATGTTTTTCTACCTCATCACCTTTGGCGGCTTCATGGGGCTCGCCGGCGCTTTACCCGGCTATTTCCATGATCAATTTGGAATGTCGCCGGTGAACGCGGGCTACGCCACTGCGGCGTGTGTTTTTGCCGGTTCGTTGATGCGGCCATTAGGCGGCATACTGGCCGATCGAATCGGGGGTGTTCGGTGCCTGACGACAATGTATATCGTCACCGCGCTGTGCATTGCCTGCGCCGGCATGGCGCAGACTGCCAGCACCAGCATTCAGCTTTTCGTTGTCGCCATGTTGGCGCTCGGCGCTGGCAACGGCGCAGTGTTTCAATTGGTACCGCAACGATTCTCAAGAGAGATTGGCGTGGTCACTGGTTTGATCGGTATGGCCGGAGGTATCGGTGGCTTTCTTCTCACTGTCGGCCTGGGTGTGGTCAAGCAGCAGAGCGGCGGCTATGAGGCGGGTTTTTGGCTGTTTTCCGGTCTCGCGCTGAGTGCTCTGGTCGGTGTTTCTCTGGTCAAGCGCCGTTGGCGTACCACCTGGGGTTCAGCGGCGATGACCAACGCCAGGATCTGATGGATGTCGATTACCCTACAGTGGGGCGCAGCCAGCCAAGCGGGTCGCAAGACCCGCAATGAGGACGCTTGGCAGGTGGTGTTGCCTCAGCCGCCACTGCCTCAGGCCAAGGGTTTGCTATTGTTGCTGGCGGATGGTGTGAGCGACAGTGCCGATGGCAAGTTGGCTGCCGAAGAAAGTGTGCGCGCTATCGCAGCCGCCTACTACACGACACCCGACACCTGGGATGTAAAGCAGTCTTTCGAACGCCTGCTGGCAGTGCAGAACCGCTGGCTGCTGGCGCAGCCAAAGCAACCGCTGCTGACGACAATGACTGCCCTGGTATTGCACGGGCAACGATTCACCGTCGCCAGCGTTGGCGACAGTCGCGCGTACCGACTGCGCAAAGGGACGCTGGAACAGTTGAGCGTCGATCACACCTGGAACCAGAATGGCTTGCGGCATGTATTGAAACGCGCGCTGGGCCTGGACGACCACGTGATCGCCGATTTCGCCGAAGGTGAAATGCAGATCCATGATCGCTATGTGCTGATTTGCGACGGCGTTTGGGATGTGCTGAGTGACCGGCGTCTGTGTGACCTGCTGCTCGGCTGCCCGCAGGCGCAGAATGCAGCCGACCTCCTGATTGAAGCGGCACTGACCGAGGGCAGCGGCGACAACGTCACCGCGCTGGTGGCCGACGTGATGGGCATGCCGACACGCACGCTGGCCGACGAACTGGCCGGCCTTTCGAAACTGCCGGTACCGCAAAAGCTTAGACCAGGCGAGCTCATCGATGGCCTGACGATCGAATCGTTGTGGCGCAAGTCCCGAGGCAGCCTGCTGTATCGCGTTATCGACTCGGCTGGCGAGCGATGGCTGCTGAAGACATTGCCGGCTCGGCTTGCCGACGATGAAGCGGCGCAACAGGGCTTGATGATCGAGGAATGGCTGTTGCGCGGGCTCGGCAGTCCGCACTTCACAGAAGTAGCCGGTCGTCTTGGTAGAACCAGCCTTTATCTACTGGTTCGCGAATACCAGGGCGCAACGCTGGCCGAGCGCGCGCAGGCGGGCGAGGCCTGGAGCATTGCGGCACTTCTGCCTGTGGCAATCTGGTTAGTCAAGGCGCTTGGTCTCCTGCACCGTCGCAACATCCTGCACCGCGACATCAAGCCCGACAACATCCATCTCGGCAGCGATGGTCGATTGCGACTGCTCGATTTTGCCAGCGCCTGCTGCCCTGGCGTTATGGGCGATGATGCCGCACAGCCCGGCACCCCGAGCTTCATCGCGCCGGAGATGTTTGCCGGGCATCGCGCCAGTCGGCAGACGGATCTGTATGCCGCAGGGGTGACACTGTATTGGATGCTCACCCGCCACTACCCCTATGGCGAAATCGAAGCGTTCCAGAACCCGCACTTCACTGAGCCCATCACGCCCACGCGTTATCGGCCCGATTTACCAGCGTGGCTGGAGGACGTTCTGCTCAAAGCCGTGGCACGCGTTCCGGAGCAGCGTTTCCAGACCGCCGAGGAAATGGTGCTGGCCCTGGAGCGCGGCGAAAGCCATGCACTGGAGCGACGCCAGGTCCCATTGCTCGAACGCGATCCCCTCAAGCTGTGGCAGACGGTCGGCGTCGTATCGCTGATCGTCAATTTGATCCTGCTGTACCTCTTCCTACTCAGGCACTGAATTTGCTGAGGCCGGTGTAATCCGGTCGCCGGCAAGGAACTCCAAGGAGCACGCCATGCAAAAACCAAGATTGGTATTGATCGGCAACGGTATGGCGGGTGTTCGCACGCTGGAAGAACTGCTCAAGCACGAACCCGATCTCTATGACATCACGGTGTTCGGTGCCGAGCCGCATCCCAACTACAACCGCATCCTGCTCTCGCCGGTACTCGCCGGCGAGCAGACCATCCAGGACATCATCCTCAACGATCTTGACTGGTACGCCAAACAGGGCATCCGCCTGCACCTCAACAAGAAAGTGATCAGGATCGACAGGATCAAGCGCGTGGTCGTGGCCGCGGACGGCACTGAGGCGCCGTACGACCGACTCTTGATCGCTACCGGGTCCAACCCGTTCATCCTGCCAATTCCCGGCAAGGACCTCGATGGCGTGATCACCTATCGCGATATCGCCGACACCGAGGCGATGATCAATGCCGCCAAGACCAAGAAGAATGCGTTGGTGATTGGAGGAGGTCTGCTCGGACTGGAGGCGGCCAATGGTCTGGTGATGCGCGGCATGAATGTGGGCGTGGTGCATCTGGCCGACTGGCTGCTGGAACGGCAGCTGGATCGCACCGCAGGCAAATTGCTCGAACAGTCACTTGCCGAGCGTGGCATCACTTTCTACTTGAATCGACAAACCGCAGAACTGCTCGACGATGGCAATGGCCACGTTGCCGGGCTGCGTTTCAAAGACGGGCAGCAGTTGGAGGCGGAGTTGGTGGTGATGGCGGTCGGCATCCGCCCCAACTTCGATCTGGCCGAGGCCGCGGGGATCTATTGCAACCGCGGCATCGTCGTCAACGACACCATGCAGACCTACGATCCGCGGGTTTACGCAGTGGGCGAATGTGTGAGCCATCGCGGCATCGCCTATGGCCTGGTAGCGCCTCTGTTCGAACAGGCGAAGGTCTGTGCCAATCATCTCGCGCGCTTCGGCATTGGCCGCTATCAGGGATCGGTGCTGTCGACCAAGCTCAAGGTCACCGGCATCGACCTGTTTTCCGCCGGCAACTTCATGGGCGGAGAAGGCACCGAGGAAATCGTGCTCTCCGATCCGCATGCGGGTGTCTACAAGAAGCTGGTATTGAAGGACGATAAGCTGGTTGGCGCCTGCCTGTTCGGCGATACCGCCGATGGCGCCTGGTATTTCAAACTGCTGCGCGAGGGGCGGCCAGTCGGTGATATCCGTAATCACCTGATGTTCGGAGAATCCAACCTGGGCGACACCGGCCACCAGGGCCAGAACAAAGCGGCTGCAATGAAGGACTCCGATGAAGTCTGCGGTTGCAACGGCGTCTGCAAAGGCACCATCGTCAAGGCCATCAACGAGCAAGGCCTGTTCACCACCGACGACGTAAAAAAATACACCAAGGCATCCAGCTCCTGCGGTTCCTGCACCGGACTCGTCGAGCAGATCCTGATGAACTGCCTCGGTTCGACCTTCCAGGAAACACCCAAGACCAAGGCCATCTGTGGTTGCACCGATCACGCCCACGCTGCGACCCGTCAGGTTATTCGCGAACAGAAATTGCTGAGCCACCGCGCGGTCTACGACTATCTCAATTGGCGCAGCCCCAACGGCTGCGCGACATGCCGACCGGCAATCAACTACTACCTGATTTCCACCTGGCCGCGCGAAGCCATCGACGACCCACAAAGTCGCTTCATCAACGAACGCGCGGCCGCCAACATCCAGAAGGACGGTACCTTCTCGGTGGTGCCGCAGATGAAGGGCGGCGTCACCAATTCGTCTGAACTGCGGCGCATTGCCGATGTCGCCGACAAGTACAAGATTCCCATGGTCAAGGTCACCGGAGGTCAGCGCATCGACCTATTGGGCATACGCAAAGACGACCTGGTCAATGTCTGGCGCGATCTCGACATGAACTCCGGGCACGCCTACGGAAAATCGATCCGTACCGTCAAGACCTGTGTCGGCTCCGAATTCTGCCGGTTCGGCACGCAGAATTCGACGCAGATGGGCATCGATCTGGAAACCATGCTGGCGAATATGTGGTCGCCGCATAAGGTCAAGCTGGCGGTGTCCGGATGTCCGCGAAACTGTGCTGAATCGGGCATCAAGGATGTCGGTGTGATCGCGGTCGAATCCGGCTGGGAAATCTATGTCGGCGGTAACGGCGGCATCAAGACCGAAGTCGCGCAATTTCTGGTCAAGGTCAAGAACGCCGAGGAAGTGAAGGAATACACTGCTGCGTTTCTGCAGCTCTACCGCGAAGAGGCCTACTACCTCGACCGCACCGTCCACTATCTGAACCGCGTCGGTCTGGATTACATCAAGGCCCGCGTCGTCGACGACGCTGCCAACCGCAGGGCGCTCTACGAACGGCTGATGTTTGCATTGGAAGGCGTGCCCGACCCGTGGCGGGCGCGGGTTGCCGGAGCGTCGCAACATGAGTACACCGCACTGGTGACCGCATGAGCATGATCGACCGCAATGTCGATGAAACCGATGCGCTTGACGGCAATGACATGCGCGATTGGAAATGGGTGTGTCGAATAGAGGACATCCCGCGTCTGGGCGCGCGCGTGGTCAGGCGCGGCGATACAGAAGATATTGCGCTGTTTCGCACCGGCGCCGACCGTGTATTCGCTCTGGCCGACCGCTGCCCGCACAAGGGCGGACCTTTATCTCAGGGCATCGTCTTTGGAGATCACGTCGCCTGCCCACTGCATGGCTGGCAGATCGGGCTGGCAGATGGTCGTGCCTGTGCGCCGGACCAGGGCTGTACCCGTCGCTTCCCGGTCAAGCTGGTCGATGGCGGGGTGATGTTGCGGTTTGCGCCGATTCCCACGCCCACCGGCGACCTGGCCGCCGCCGATGCGGAAATGGCGCCGCTGAAATGACGAAGCGCTACGCCCAAGTGACCCATGTGGAGTGCGGCAACTTGCTGCCGCTGTTCCTGGTTACGCATGCGGCGCACTTGGACCTGGGAACAGCGGCGGCAAGCTGCCGCACTCCACATCCAACCCTGCATCAACGATGTCCATGAACACTGTTCGATCCACCTGCTGCTACTGCGGTGTTGGCTGCGGTGTGCTGATCGAAACGGATGGCGCGCGTATCGTGGGTGTAAAGGGCGATCCTGATCATCCCGCCAATTTTGGCCGACTCTGCACCAAGGGCATGACCTTGCCGCTGTCCTGCGGCGATGCCGGCCGGGCGCTGCAACCGGAGCTTCGCCAGCAGCGTGACCAGCCGCGCAGCGCAGTCACCTGGGACGCTGCGCTGGACTTCGCTGCCGATCGTTTTGCCGCGATCATTCGCGAACACGGCCCGGACTCGGTGGCGTTTTATCTTTCCGGACAGCTGCTCACCGAGGACTACTACGTTTTCAACAAGCTGGCCAAGGCTTTGATCGGCACTGCCAACATCGACACCAACTCGCGGCTGTGCATGGCCAGTGCCGTGTCCGGCTACAAGCTGGCCTTCGGCGTCGACGGTCCGCCAGGCTGCTACGAAGATCTGGACTGCGCCGATACTGTGCTGATCGCCGGCGCCAACATGGCGTATGCGCACCCGGTTTTGTTCCGTCGCCTGGAGGCTGCCAAAGCCGCGCGGCCGCAGACGCGTTGGATCGTGATCGATCCGCGTCGCACCGATACCGCCGCGCTTGCGGATCTGCATCTGCAGATACAGCCAGGCACCGATGTCGCGCTGTTCAACGGCATGCTGCACCACTTGATATGGGATGGGCACTTGGACGCCACGGTGATTGGCGCACACACCGAGGGCTTCGATGCAGTCAAGAATCTGGTGCGCAACTACCCGCCGAAACTGGCGGCCGAACTCTGCGGCATCACCGAAGCCGAGTTGATGCAGGCGGCAGAATGGTTCGGCACTGCCAAGGCGGCGCTCTCGCTGTACAGCATGGGACTCAACCAGTCCAGCCACGGTACCGACAAGAATCTCGCGCTCATCAATCTGCATCTCGCCACCGGCCAGCTCGGTCGCCCCGGCTCGGGCCCGTTCTCCCTCACTGGCCAACCCAATGCGATGGGTGGGCGCGAGGTTGGTGGACTTGCGACCATGCTGGCCTCTCATCGCGAACTTGATAACGCCGAAGACCGCGCCGAGCTCGCCGCACTATGGGGCGTGGCCCAGCTTCCCAGCCGTCGCGGCAAGACCGCAGTCGAGTTGTTCGATGCCGTAGGCCGCGGCGAAATCAAGGCGGTTTGGATCGCCTGCACCAACCCAGCCCATTCCATGCCCGGTCTGGACAAAGTGCGCGAGGCCCTCAGCGCCGCCGAGTTGATCGTGGTGCAGGACGCTTTTGTCGACAACGACAGCGTGCCTTATGCCGACTTGTTGCTGCCGGCCACCACCTGGGGCGAAAAAGACGGCGTGGTCACCAACAGCGAGCGCCGCATTTCGCGCGTACGCCAGGCGGTCAAGGCGCCTGGCGATGCGCGCAACGATTGGTGGATTGCCACGCAATTTGCACAGCGGTTGGAGGCTCGCCTGTGGCCGGATCGCGAATCCCTGTTCGCATTCGAATCCAGCGAAGCGGTATTCAAGGAATACCAGCGCACTACTCTGGGTCGCGACCTCGATATCAGCGGGCTGAGCTACGCCAGCCTCGAAGTCAGTCCAACGCAGTGGCCGGCGCCAGCGGCGATGCCGACGGGCACTGTGCGTCTCTACACCGATCACATCTATCCGACACGGTCCGGCCGTGCGCGCTTTCACGCTGTGCGTTACCAGCCAGTGGCCGAACCGATCAACGCCCGCTATCCGTTCCGATTGCTGACCGGTCGACTGCGCGACCAGTGGCACGGCATGAGTCGCACGGGCCGCGTACCGCAGCTGTTCGAGCACGCGCCCGAGGCAAGACTCGCCATGCACCCGACTGACATGGAGCGTCGTGGGCTGGTAGATGGCAACCTCGTTGAACTGGAAAGCAAGCGCGGCAAATTGGTCGTCGCCATCGAGAAGAACGACGAGATGGCATCCGGATGCGTGTTTCTGCCGATGCACTGGAGTCGACAATTCATGCAGGGCGGTGGCAGCAACGAAGTCACCATTCCCGCCATCGACCCGATCTCGTTCCAGCCCGAACTCAAGCACGCCGCCGTGCGCGTGAGCCGCCTTGACCTGCCATGGACCTGCGTGGCGGCAGTGCAGGGCGACGTGCACGAACTGATGAAGCGTCTGCGCCCGCTGCTGGCGCGATGTCGTTACGCCTCCTTGAGTTTGAGCGGGCGCGAAACGCCGGCCGTGGTGCTGAAGGCAGCTGACGTTGCAGCACCCGACGGATGGTTGCAGGATCTGGATGCGGCGCTCGGCTTCGCTGTCGGGCCCGACACTCAGGACTACCAGGATCCGCGTCAGGGCGTGTTCAAGCGAATGCTATGGCGTGATGGGCGACTGGCCGGGCTGAAACTGGTGGGTGAAACCGCGGCCCAGGACTGGTTGCTGGCCATCCTGCGCGATGGCGTCGTCTGGAGCTGGCCACGGCATTGGGCCTTCAAGCCGACCGCGACGGCACCGAGCGGCGCGCCTATGCGCGAAAAAGTCGTGTGCAACTGCCACGGCGTAACCGAGCGCGCGATACAGGCGGCATGCGCATTGACACCCGATTTGAGCGCGCTCCAGACCACGCTCAAGTGCGGCACTACATGCGGTTCGTGTCTGCCGGAATTGAAGCGGATACTGGCGGCAACGAAGGCGCCGGTCTGAATGCCGGGAGCAGCTGCGGTGGGCCTTACACCCGCATGCTTTGGGATTTCCTCATCGGCATTTTACCGATGTGGGAGCGAACAGGGATTGCCGCACCGCACGGATTCGCGGCGGGACGCCGCTCCCACGACACGGACACTCGATCAAAGATCCTGCTTGTAGCGCACATAAGGCGTGCGCGTAGAACTGCGATCAATGCTGGCAGCCTCTGGAGCAGGCAACAATTCCTCTTCGCCTTTGATCACCAGATTGCGCGCGCCTACCGTAAGCTCGCCGCGCCAGGGTGTGCGCCAGGAGACGCCAAGATCCAGACCACCCCAGAGCGCGCTGTTGCCGGGCAGGGAAGGCCCGCGTGCGCGCTGCATATGGCCGCTGACATTGCCGCTGAAGGGGCCGTAATTCAGGCCAACACCGGCGCGTGCCTCGTTGATGTTGAGCCCAGGCAGCATCACGCCGCTTTGGACGCGCAGCTGATTCAGCGCTGCGTTGAGCTGCAACGCACTGGCCTGCGTCAAGCGCCATTGCGCGCCCATCGCCACGCCCTGCACCTGCGCGTCGACCAGATTGATCGAAGCCGGCACCAGACTGCTGGTTGCGATGTCGGGCACATAGACTGTCGGGTCGCGTGCGAGATCAAGCTTGTCCATCAACCACGACAGACCATAACTCAGCGTCACATCCCAGTTCTGCCCGGAGAAATTGACGCCAGTCTGCGCCGATGCAACACGGCCCGGCAGCTCGAACTGCAGCGTGCCCTGCATCAGGCATTCCTGCCCCAGCGAACCGATGTGCAGCAGTCCCGACGCTTCAGCGCACCAGGGCACACTGGCGGACCCGCGCTCGTATTCGCCTGCACCGATCAACGAAGAAAACAGACTGAGGCTACCATCGGGCTGAAACACCAGAGTTGCGCCGGGGTTCTCATCGGAGAAGTGACTGTCCAGACCAAAACCGCTGAGCGGACGATAGCCACCAGAACGTGCCGACCACAGCGTGTTGCCCGTGGTGG
This sequence comes from Lysobacterales bacterium, assembly GCA_031391205.1. Taxonomy (GTDB): domain Bacteria; phylum Pseudomonadota; class Gammaproteobacteria; order Xanthomonadales; family Ahniellaceae; genus 0-14-3-00-62-12. The sequence continues at coordinate 18,983 of JANMUE010000544.1, forward strand.
GTGCGGCTTCAGAAGCCAGCGTATCTGCACTCGCAGGCAAAGTGCTTCCTGCAGCAATCACACTTGCAGGAGCAAGCATTGCGGCTAGAAGACAGATTCGCAGTTTGAGAGGCAGCATGTTCATGGTGTTCGCCCCGTTGAGACAACTGAAACATAGAGTAGTTCCGCTGCCTTGACGCCGGTCTCGAATTTGACTCCGAGTTTACAAGAGTTTTGTAACTTACGGAATACTCTGGATTCTGTGTCCCAAGTCGCATCGTTAAAAACACGTTGCGCGCCGTCAAATCTGCCCAAGCGCGGTCACAATGTCTTACATATGGTCGATTGGTCATAAATTCAACTACTTGGCGCAACAATTGCGGCCTTCAGGCTGCTTGCCGTTCACCTACTGCGGCAGCGGGCTCCCGGGTGCCGTCTGGTCGCCATGCAGAGCCTGCTCCAGATCGACGGCGTCAAAGGCGTAGCGCTGATTGCAAAATTCACAATGCACTTCCACCAGTCCGTCGTCGCCCAACGCGGAAAATGCCTCCTCGCGCCCCAGCGCGCGCAGCATGCCGGCCACGCGCTCGTGGGAGCAACTGCATTGGAAGCGCAGCGGCTGGGCTTCGAACAGGCGCACATCATCTTCGGCAAAGAGTCGCCGCAGCACGACCTCGGCATCCAGTGAATAAAGCTCTTCAGCGGTAATCGTCGCTGCCAGCATACGCGCGTGCTCGAAGGTGACCGCGTCGTTTTCGTTGCGCAGACCGCCCTCGGGTGGCACCTGTTGCAGCAGCAATCCCGCCGCCTGATTGTCGTGAGAAAACAGGTGTATCGCCGTTGGCAATTGTTCCGATTGTGCGAAGTACGCCTCCAGGCATTGCCCCAGACTATTGCCCTCCAACGGCACCAGCCCTTGATAGCGCAGACCGGAGTCATCGCGCTCGATGGTGATCGCGAGCAGCGCCTGCTTCAATGCAGCGTTGGCGAAGGGCGCGCTGCCATCGCCATTCCAGCGCGCCAGGCCGCGCAGACTGCCGGCGCTGGTGCACTCGGCAAATCCCAGCTTCAGCACTTCGCCGCCGCGCAGTTGCACCGACACCTTGCCGCTCATGCGGATGTCGCCAGCGAGCAGCGCACTGGCTGCCGCCATCTGTCCGAGCACGCTGGCAATCGGCGTGGGATAGTTGTCGCGCTCCCTGATCTGGCGCCAGGATTCTCCAAGCCGCACAATCACGCCCCGCACGTTGGCACCTTCAAACATGAAACCCCGGATCCAATCGTTTTCAGCCACGTTGATTTCCACTGCCGAGTGAACGCAAGTATGCAACGAAACCGCCCGACCCGGCGCCTGGAAGCATCGGAATGACGTCGGCCAAAAAGTCGCGGCGTTGGTCATGGCGCGGATTGTGGCGTCTGTTCTACAAGTCGGTGCTGCTCTTCATCGTGCTCAGTATCGCGCTGGTGGTGACGCTGCGCTTTGTCGATCCACCGACCTCGGCCTTCATGCTGGCGCGCAAACTTGATGCGCGGACTGCGGGCGATGCCGATTTTAAGCTGCGTCAGAGCTGGCTGGACATCGATCAGATGTCCAAGTCATTGCCCGTTGCGATGATCGCCGCCGAGGACCAGCGTTTCCCCGATCATCATGGTTTCGACATCGTCGAAATCCGCAAGGCCATGACCCCCAAACGTGGCAAACCTGCGCGCGGTGCCAGCACGATTTCGCAGCAAGTCTCCAAGAATCTGTTGCTGTGGTCCGGGCGCAGCTATGTGCGCAAGGGTCTGGAAGTCTGGTTTACCACGCTGATCGAACTGACCTGGCCGAAGCGGCGCATTCTGGAGGTCTATCTCAACATCGCCGAGTTCGGTGACGGTGTCTATGGCGCCGAAGCAGCTGCGCAGCGCTATTTCGGCATCTCCGCCAAGCGCATCAATTCGGCCCAGGCGGCGCGCATGGCCGCCGTACTGCCCAACCCAAAAAAATTCCTCGTCGCCAAACCCAGCGCCTATGTGTTGCAACGTCAGCGCTGGATAGAACGGCAGATGCGCCAGCTCGGCGGCAGCGCCGTTACCGACGAGTTGCTGAAGTAGCTGCGCGCTCTTGTGGGGGCGGCGTCCCGCCGCGATGCTCTTGCTCTTGATTTCGTAGAGCGGGGCTTGCTCCGCTGCTTTTGATCTGGTTTCAACGTTGGCGA
>JANMUE010000586.1:0-4592 GCA_031391205.1 Lysobacterales bacterium
CGGACGTTTTCGCCAGAGTGGACCGAGTCGACAAAAAGCGTCCGACCACAGGTCGGACCCACAAAGATGGTCGCTCCCACAACATCGCTACCACATCGACAGATCGACCTATAATGGGCAATGCGATATCTCGCCCTGATCCTGTTCCTGCCCTGGTTCGCCATCATCGGGTTCGCCTACTGGCATCTGCCGCGCGATCTGCCACGACCTTCAACGCGGCGCAGTTTCGACTGGAGCGCCATCGCACTGTCGATAGGCGTGGCGTTGATCGGCGCACTGGTGGCCTTGGACATGCCCTGGAAGCACACCGGAAAAATTTGGCCGCAGGTGGCGGCGGTGCTGTTCGCCTATGGCGCGCTTCTGCTGATGATGGTGTTTGCAGCGGTGGTTCGGCAGCGTATCTGGCGCGTTTGAAACTGTAGGTCCGTGCTGCGCGCGGACGCTCTTTGTTCAATCATGCGGCACCAGCAACAGCGTCCGACCACAGGTCGGACCCACACCACCTACAGTCGTACCTAGCTGGGCATCGCCAGATCATCGAGCATCGCCTTGAGAAAACGCGCAGCTTCACCACCGGTTGCGGCACGATGATCAAAGGTCAGCGACAGCGGCACGATGCGGTGGGTTTCGATACCGCCCATCACGGGCACGACCTGATGCCGACCCTTGCCGGCGGCGATGATGGCGACGCTGGGGGGCACGATCACCGGTGTGGCGTAGCGGCCGGCGAACATGCCGAAATTGGACAGTGAAATCGTGCTGCCCTTGAGTTCATCGCCAGCGATGCTGCGGTCCATCACTTGATCGCGCAGTCGATTGACGCCGGCGCGAATGCCGACGGCATCCAACACATCGGCATTGCGCAATACCGGTACGAACAATCCATCATCGGTATCCACCGCGATGCCAATATCGACGCGGGTATGCAGGGTGCGGGTGGCGTTTTCCATATCAAACCAGGCGTTCAATGCCGGCACGGTTTTCGCTGCGACCACGATCGAACGCACCAGTCGTGCGGTGATGTCGGTGCCGGGTAGCCAGGCATGGATATCGGCATCGTCGGTCAACGTGGTGGGCACGACACTGGCATGTGCGGCGGCCATGATGCGCGCCATATTTCGGCGCACGCCACGCAGCGGCTCGGGTTGGCCGGGCATGGAGACATCGGGTGGTGCGGTGCGCACCGGGCGGGCGATGGCGGCGGGGGGCGACGCAGGTGTTTGTGGCGCGCGGTTTGGGTTGAACGCCACGGTGGTTGCCGCGGATGTGGGAGCAATCGCGGCTGAAGGCGCTCCCACATTTGCCGCCCCGGCGGGAGCAGACTTCACATCCTGCAGACTGATGCTGCCATCAGGGCCGGTGCCGCGCACGCGGCTCAGATCGATGCCGATTTTCTTTGCGAGCGCGCGCACCGCTGGCATCGCCTTGATGCCGCCCGCGGTGATGATTTCGCTGCGCACTTCATTGCTGCTCTGCATCGCGCCGACCACGGTGCCTTCGTCGGCGCGTGCTGCCGGTGCTGCCGCTGTAGGAGCGGCGTCAACCGCGATAGGCGTTACCACGGCCTGCACCGAAGGCGCCTTGGGGGCAACGGGCTTTGCCGCCGCATGCACCGGCCCATGCGAATGCCCGGTGCTCTCGGCATCGCGACGCTGCGGAAGTGCGGGATCGAGTTCAACTTCGACTAACGCACCACCGGTATCGATCACCGATCCTGCCTTGCCATGTAGCTTGACCACGCGCCCGGAAAACGGCGATGGCACATCGACCACCGCTTTCGCGGTTTCCATCGACACCAATGCGGCGTCGAGCATCACTACATCGCCTTCCTGCACATGCCATTCGACGATCTCGGCATCGGGCAGGCCCTCGCCCAGATCGGGCAGGAAAAATGTTTTGATCTCGCTCATGTCGTCTCCTCAATCATGTGCATATCGCGTTCCGGCAGCCAGCCTTGATCGCCTGCGGCATTCTGCGACCACCACCAGCCGCCGGTTTCGCGCAGCAACAACAACAGCTCGCCAGCGGCGGTATCGAGCTCACGCGCACTGTAGTTGCAGCGCGCGACGATCGGTGATGCATTCATGTCGATCACCGACAGCGGCGTCCAGCCGCTACGTCCGCGTGGATCGGTGGCCCAGATAAACTCCGGCCATTCGGTATCGCGCTTGCCCAGCAGCAGCGTCTCGCCCGCCGCGAAGCCGATCGGATCATGGTACTGGGTGCGATAGTCCCGCAGCATGCGCGCGCGTTTCATGAGCTCAGCGATAACGCATGGTATTGCGCGCCGCAGCGACAATCTTTTCGGTGCTGGGCAGGTATTTCATTTCCAGCCGGAACAGCGGAATCGGCACGTCGTAACCGGTGACGCGCTCGACCGGCGCGACCAGATCGAACATCGCTTTTTCGGCCAGCTGCGCGGCGATCTCGGCGCCGACGCCGCAATGCCGGGGTGCCTCGTGCACGATGACGCAGCGGCCGGTCTTCTTCACCGATTCGTGGATAGTGTCGAAGTCCAGCGGCTTGAGGGTAGCGACGTCGATCACTTCGGCGGAAACGCCTTCGGCAGCGAGTTTGTCGGCAGCCTCCAGGGTTTCCTTGACGTGCGCGCCCCAGGTTACCAGGGTGACATCGCTGCCATCGCGCAGCACGAAACACACATCCAGCGGCAGCGCCTCGCCATCGTCCGGCACTTCTTCCTTGTACTGGCGATAGATGCGCTTGGGTTCGAAGAAGATCACCGGATCGGGATCGCGGATCGCAGCGAGCAACAAACCATACGCACGCGATGGGCTGCTGGGGATCACCACGCGCAGGCCAGGCAGGTGCGCGAACATCGCCTCAGGTGCTTCGGAGTGATGCTCGGGCGCACGGATACCGCCACCCCAGGGTGCACGCAGCACCATCGGACAGGTGATACGGCCACGCGAGCGGTTGCGCATGCGTGTGGCGTGGCAGGCGATATGGTCGATCATCGGATAGATGAAGCCATCGAACTGCGCCTCGGCGACCGGGCGCATGCCCTGGAACGCCATGCCCACAGTGAGGCCGGCGATTGTGGTTTCGTCCAGTGGTGTATCCAGTACGCGATCGGAACCGAACAGTGCATGCAGGCCCGAGGTAGCGCGGAACACGCCACCGTTCACGCCGACATCCTCGCCCAGCACGATGACGCTGGGATCACGGCGAATCTCGTAAGCCAGCGCCTGCGTCACCGCTTCGATCAAGGTGATCTGTGGCATCAGCGATTCTCCCAGCGGATCGCCTGGGCGCGCTGCTCGCGCAGATCGTGCGGCAGTTCGGCATAGAGATAATCGAACATCGCCTCGACCGGCTGCGGCTTGGTCTCCAGATAGGCGTTGACCTCGGCGTCGACCTCCAGACCGCATTTCGCCTTCCACTGGATCTCCTGCTGCTCGGACCAGAGCTTGCGCGATTCCAGATAGCGGCGCAGCCGCAGCAGCGGCTCACGCAGCCACGCCGACTTGACCTCGTCTTCGTCGCGATATCGGCGCGCATCGTCGGCGGTGGTGTGATCGGAGAGGCGGTAGGTCACCAGTTCCACCACACAGCCGCCATTGCCGGCGCGGGCCTTGGCGATCGCCGTTTTCATCACAGCGACCACGGCGATGATGTCGTTGCCATCCACCTGGATGCAGTCGATGCCACCGGCGATACCTTTCTGCGCCAATGTCAGCGCGCCGGTCTGTGCCGAGCGCGGCACCGAGATCGCCCACTGATTGTTCACGATCACGCCGATGTAGGGCAGGGCATAGGCGCCGGCGGAATTGATCGCGCCGTAGAAATCCGTCTTGCTCGATCCGCCATCACCGACCACGCTGACCGCGACCCGCGGCTCCTTGCGCAGCTTGAACGCGAGCGCGGCACCGGCGGCATGCAGGCACTGAGTCGCGATCGGCACGCACCACGGCAGATCGTGTTGGGGTCCATCGAAATCGTTGCCGCGTTCATCGCCGCCCCAATACATCAGCACATCGCGCGGTTTGACGCCGCGATAGAACTGCGCACCGTATTCGCGGTACATGGGGCAGAACACATCTTCGGGCAGCATCGCCGCGCCGATGCCGACGTGCGATGCCTCGTGTCCGAGACAGGACGCGTAGGTACCGAGCTTGCCGGTGCGCTGCAGCGCCACCGCCTTGGCGTCGAACACGCGCAGAAACGTCATGCGCTGATAGAGATCGACCAACTGCGTGCCTTCCTGCGCGAACGCCGGCAGGTCATCACGTGTTGGCTTGCCGTCCGCGTCGAGAAACTGCACGTACTCGATCTGGAATTTCGCCACAGTGTTTGCATTGACCGTATTGGCGTTAAACGTGCCGCTTGCAACCGTGCTCATTCATGCTCCTTTCGCACCCTCCCTCCGAAGGCGCGAATCCGCTTGATAGCAGCTTGCGGCGGCCAACTTCAAGCAGGGGTTGATGACAGCGCTGAACATGCGCTTCGTTCAAACGTGTGTATGTGCGTTGCCGCTCATGTAGGAGTGGCGTGAGCCGCGATGCTTTTGCTCTGAATCAGGAATGTAGGAGCGGCGTGAGCCGCGATGCTCCTGCTCTGATGCCCAGCGAAGC
>JANMUE010000012.1:0-15419 GCA_031391205.1 Lysobacterales bacterium
CGGGACGCCGCTCCGACGACCTGCCCGCCACGATATGACAAGTACCGAATTTCCACTCACCAGACGAATTATCCCCTCTCCCGCTTTGCGGGAGAGGGCTAGGGTGAGGGAAACGTGCGGCGGTGCTTGGTGTTAGCAAGCGGGACAAGGTAATACCCAGCAGCATCGCACACCTCCCTCATCCGGCCCTGCAGGCCACCTTCTCCCGCGCAGCGGAAGAAGGACGGCGTCGACACAGCGGCGCTACTGCGGTGGTGCGACGAAGACGCCAACCATCCAGCTCACGCCAAAACGATCGGTCAACATGCCATACCGCGGCGACCAGAAGGTCTTGCCGATGGGCATGGTGACAGTGCCGCCATCGGCGAGCGCGGCGAAGGCGCGGTCGGCTTCGGCTTCGGTAGTCACGGCGAGCGACAGCGAAAATCCGCTGAACGTTGCTTTGTCGTCGCAGCCATCGGAAGCCATGATCGTGCTGCCACCCACGCGAAAGGCTGCGTGCATGACCTTGGTCTCGAAACCTGGCTGCAATACGCCGGGGGGCATGGGCTCCGGGCTGTCGCTGAAGCGCATCAGCATATCCGTCTGGGCGCCCACGGTTCTGGTGTAGAACGCGATCGCTTCTTCGCAGCGACCGCTGAAGAACAGATAGGGTTGAACAAAGGGTTGGGACATGGGTGTTGCTCCTGCGCGGCGGATCGGCGACCAAAGCATGGCGAACTTCGTCGCGATTGGGAAGACGCACTACGTCGAACGATTGGCCCTACGCTCCGGCATTGATCGAATCGCTGCACGACATCGCACGCAGATAGTCGGCAAGGCGTCGGCCGGATTCGTCGGCGTAACGCTGGTCTTCGATCGTGCTGTTCACTACGCGGTCGAGGCGAAAATTGCGGAAGTCGTTGCGCAGTTCGCACCAGGCGCCCAGCGACCAGGCATCGCCCCAGAAAAACAGGCCGAGCGGGCGTACGCGCCGCTGCGATTCGCGGCTGCCGACGTCGCGGTAGTCCAAATGCACATAGCGATGTCCATCGATGGCCCGGCGCAGTACGTCCATCTGCGCTCCCATCTGTGGATTGATGAAGAAATCCGGTGAGAACAGACGCGAGGATTCGATCGTCGTGCGCTTCTCCTTGGGCAGGGCCGCGGCGATTTTCGACAGCGCCGAGCGCGCACCCTGGGCCAGCGTCGGGCCGCCCCAGGATTCGACCATGCGCGCACCGATTACCAGTGCCTCGATTTCGTTGTGGTTGAACATCAGCGGTGGCAGGTCGAAATCCGGATGCAGGCGATAGCCGACACCAGCCTCGCCATCGATGGGAATGCCCGAGGCCAGCAGATCGGCGATATCGCGGTAGATGGTGCGTTCGGAAACCTCCAGCCATCCCGCCAACTGCGCCGCCGTAGTCAGCCGCCTGCCGCGCAGGTGATGAACGATTTCGAACAGACGGTCGGCGCGACGCATGCGTAAAAACCTATCGAAAGAGTGGGACGCGCTGCTGGTGGCAGGGCGCGCTACCCGGCAGGATAGAACGTGCGCATCATCCGATCGCAATAGGCCACCAGATTGCGGTGTTTTTCGGCGTGCGTGCGCAGTGCAGTTTCAAAATACGGTGTCAGAGTTCCGGCGACGAAGGCGAACACCGTGGCATCAGCCCCGCAGGCCTGCGTCCCCATCAGATAGGGCTTGTCGCCCAGTACCGCAGCCACGGCGTCGATGCCGCGCGCGGCCATTGCGAAGACTTCCGCATCGCTATGCCGTCCCAGCCCGTGCGCATGCAGAGTCTTGCGTACCTGGCGCCTTACCATAGCCACGATCAGCGGCCGGATCAGCGCAGGCGCGGCATCGAAGAAATGCCGTGGGCCCTTGTCGAAGTTCTGGTCATTGACCCAGCGCGCCTGCACCAGGGCCCAATAGAGATGATCCTCCAGCAATTTTTCGACCGACCAGGCGATACCCTTTTCAGCGGCCGACAGCGGCTTGTCAAAATCGATGCCGTAGCGTTGTTCAAGATGCAGCCGCATCAGCGTGGAGTCGCCCATGATCCTGCCCTCGTCTTCGAAGTAGGGCAGTTTTCCTTTGGGTGCCTTGCGTAGATCGCCGATGACGGTGCGGTAGGGCAGCCCCGACATTTTCAGAAGAACATCAGCCTTGGTGACAAAGGGGCTGGGGTCGGGCAGGCCGAACATCGGGCCGAAGGTGTGCAGGGTGATCATGTGCTTGGGATCTCTTGTTCGATGTGGGGTGGGCGGAATCTCTGATCGAACACCCTCCCCGAGTCGGGGAGGGTGGGCGCGGTATAACGCCGCACTCAAGCAGCGTGCAAACCGACGCGATTGCCTTCGCTGTCGATGATATGCGCATAGTGGCCCATGTCACCGGGCAGGGCGGTTTTGCTCTGGGCAATGCTGCCGCCAGCTTGTTGCACGCGCGTCAGTGCCTGATCGATATCGTCCTTGATCACCAGGTAGATCATATTGCCGGCGCTGCCGGGCTTCAGATAGTCCGCCGACATAATGCAACCGCCGATGCCGGAATTGCGCTCAAAAGGAAATACAGCAAGATCCTGTGGACCCATTTGCTCGCGCACCAGTGGCTGGCCCACCACTTTGCCGTAGAACGCCGATGCCCGATCCAGATCACTGACGGGAATTTCAAACCAGGAAATTGCGTGGTTGTGCATGATGACTCGCTCCAGGGATAACGCCGGATGGCGTGCAGCCATGTTGCGCGAGGGCTACTGACAACGTGGTGTCAGTAGGGATTGCGCATGTCGGCGGATCGCTGATTTATCGGGTTTTTCTATGTACTCACACGTATTTCTGCATCGGTCCGCGGCGCTTAATCTGTCGTCACTGGATGGCTGCGCAGCGATTTGCATAGCCACCACCAGCGTAGTCTTGCGGTACGCCGCGCGGAACTGTCCGCTGGCGAGGCCAATGCATACGACCCACACCTTGACGCGTTAAGAGAGAATTCCGTGAACATGCAGTTTCTGAAACTCATGATGATTTTGATGGTAGGAGCGTCGCCGGTGGCGATTGCGGCCCTGCTCGATGAGCCGATTCAGCCGGTTCCGCTGACGCTCAAGCAGGACCCTGCGCGTGCGCATATCGGGCGATTGCTGTTCAACGATAAGCGCCTTTCAGGCAACGGCCGTGTGTCCTGCGCCAGTTGCCACGATCTGACCAAGGGTGGGGCGGATGGTCTTGATCGTTCAATCGGCTTGAATGGTGGCCTGACTGCCGTCAACGCACCGACCGTGCTCAATGCCGCGCTCAACTTCAAGCAGTTCTGGAATGGCCGCGCCGAATCTCTGGAGGCACAGGTCGATCACGTGATGCGCAATCCGGTGGAAATGGGTTCCGAGTGGAAAGAGGTCGTGCGCCGGGTTTCCGAGGACGCCAGCTACCGCAGCGCATTCTCCGCCGTGTATCCGGACGGCGTCACCCAGGCGAACATCCAGAACGCCATCGCAACATTCGAGCGCACCTTGCTCACGCCCAATTCGCGTTTCGACAAATATCTGCGCGGCGACGCCAACGCCATCACCGAGGCGGAGCGGTCCGGGTACGCCAAGTTCAAACAGTTCGGCTGCGTCGCCTGCCATCAGGGCGTCAACGTCGGCGGCAACATGTTCCAGAAATTCGGCGTCATGGGCGACTACTTCGCCAAGCGCGGCAATCCGACCGAGGCCGACCTTGGTCGCTATCTGATCACCAAGCTGGAGAGCGACCGGAATGTCTTCAAGGTGCCCAGCCTGCGCAACATCGCGCTCACCGCACCCTACTTCCATGATGCTTCGGCAAAGACGCTGGACGACGCGGTCGATGTCATGTTCCGCTACCAGCTCGGCCGTTTTGCCTCGAAGGAAGACAAGGAACTGATCGTCGGATTCCTGGGTACACTCACCGGCGAACTCGGAGCGACGCCATGAACACCGTGCATCGACGCACCTGGATGTCGATGGCCATCGCCGGTGCGCTGCTGTCGGTTCTGGCCTATGTCTATGCCAAGAAGCAGGGCCTGGGCGAGTCGGACTACTTCGAACACATCGCGGTGCTGCGTCATGTCCAGCAACTGGATGCGAAGTGGGAACTGGACGTGCTCAAATCCAGGATCGGTATCAACACGCACTACGACCGCCTTGCCGATACCCTGGCCGAATTGAACCAGCTGCTGGAAAAACTCGATGCCGACCTGAGCGCGCCTCAGTACGCAGCCGTCCCAGAACTGGCGCAGAAGCGGGAGGCGCTGACGCGCTCGATCCAGGACAAGGCCGCGTTGATCGAACAGTTCGAATCCGTCAACTCGGTGCTGCGCAACTCGCTGGCCTTCCTGCCGACCGCCGCCGAGGATGTCCAGCGTGCTATGCGGTCGCCGGATCAAAGCATGCAACCGGCGTACCGGATCCACGCCGACAGCATCGGCACGCTGCTGCTTGCCAGTGTCTTGTATAGCCAGAGCGCTTCCAGCGAAAAAGCCGAGGACATCGAGGCCGAGCTCGGCCGGCTGGAATTGAGCGTGGATGCGCTGCCCTCGGACATCGGCGAAATGATCGTCATCTTCGGCGCCCACGTGCGCACTGTGCTGCGCGAGCAAGCCGTGGTGAATGAACTGCTGAGCGGCATCACCGAGTTGCCGACCAGCGCTCGGATGGAGGCGATCAACGAAGCGATGAGCAGTCGCCAGCGACACAGCGCAGAGGTGAATCAACGCTACCGAGAATATCTGTTGCTGTTCTCGGCGGTACTGGCCGGGTTGCTGATCTACGCGGCAGTCAATCTGGTGCGCAGCCGTGCGGTGATCCAAAGCGTCAATGCCAAGCTGCAGGTGGCCAACGAAAGCCTGGAGCAGCGCGTACAGGAGCGAACACAGGAGCTGCGCCAGACGCAGAGCCAGCTGATCGCAACGGCGCGTCAGGCCGGTATGGCGGAGATTGCAACCAACGTGCTGCACAATGTCGGCAATGTATTGAACGGCGTCAATGTTTCCGCCGGCCTGGTGACCACGCAACTGCGTAACTCCAAGGTCAAGGGGCTGGAGCGCGCCGTCGGCCTGATGGATGACCATGCCAGCGACCTCGCGGATTTCTTGACCAGCAGTCCGAAGGGCAAGCTGCTGCCCGGCTATCTGCGCGAACTGGCGCTGGCGCTGCAGGCGGAACACGATGTCATGGCGGAGGAACTCGGTGCGCTCGGCAAGAGTGTCGACCACATCAAGGATGTGATCGCTACACAGCAATCCTATGCCGGCACATCGCGGCAACTCGAAGCGCTTAAACTGGGCGAGCTGGTCAGCGACGCGCTGCGCATGAACGCTGGCGCGCTGACCCGCCATAAAGTGGGTGTGATCAACAACATCACCGAGTTGCCCGCACTATTGCTGGACCGCAACCGCCTGCTGCTGATCCTGGTGAATCTGATCAGCAATGCCAAGCAGGCGATGAACGATGCAGTCGATCACGAAGCCTGCATTACTCTGGAAGCGGCGCTGATCGACGGGTCGCTGCTGCGTGTCATCATCACCGATAACGGGGAAGGCATCGCGGCGGAGAATTTGACGCGGGTTTTCGCGCACGGATTTACCACGCGCAAGACCGGCCACGGCTTCGGGTTGCACAGCTGTGTGCTGGCGGCACAGGAAATGGGTGGTGCGTTGAGCGTGCACAGCGATGGAGTCGGGCAGGGCGCCCGCTTCACGCTGGATATACCAGTCACTCAGGAGTTAGCGTAATGGACACCGTTATCAATCGACGCATTCTGCTGGTCGACGATATGCCGACGATCCACCAGGATTTCCGCAAAATTCTCACTCCGTTGTCACCACAGACTGCCGAGCTCGATGCAGTCGAAGCGGCATTGTTCGGCGACGAGGCGAAGGCGGCGACCGATACCTTCGAGCTTGACTCGGCCTACCAAGGGCAGGAAGGTCTGGCCAAGTTGCAGCAGGGGCTGGACGCCGGGCTGCCCTATGCGATGGCCTTCGTCGATATGCGCATGCCGCCAGGTTGGGACGGCGTACAGACCATCGAACATCTCTGGCGTGCCGATCCGCGGCTGCAGGTGGTGATCTGTACCGCCTATTCCGATCACTCCTGGGATGAAGTGCTGGCTCGGCTGGATGTGCGCGACCGCCTGCTGATCCTCAAGAAACCGTTCGATGCGATCGAAGTCTGCCAGCTCGCCACCAGCCTGACCGCCAAGTGGACGGCGACACGACAGGCGGAGCAGCAGATGAGCCAGCTCGAGGAAGCGGTTCGCGAACGCACCGCGGAGATTACCCATACCAACGAAGCGCTGCAGGCCGAGGTCAGCGAGCGCAAGCACCTTCAGGGCCAACTCGTGCAGTCGGAAAAGCTCGCCTCTATCGGCCAGCTCGCCGCTGGCATGGCGCACGAAATCAACAACCCGATCGGCTTCGTCTTCTCCAACTTTGCTGCATTGCGCGGCTATAGCGAAAAGCTGTTCGAAATGCTCGCTGCCTATCAGAACGCGGAGCGCAGCCTGAGCGCACCCGAGGTTGCCGCCCATCTGCGCGATCTGCGCGAGCAGGTGGATCTTGACTTCATGAAGGACGACATTCCGCTGTTGTTGCGCGAATCCATGCAGGGCCTGGAACGAGTGCGCCAGATCGTGCAGGATCTGCGTGACTTCGCGCGCGTCGACGCCAGGCCGGAATGGGAGCGGGCGAATCTGCATAGCGGCATCGATTCAACGCTGAACCTCGCCGCTTTCCAGGTCAATGGCAAAGCCGACGTGGTCAAGGAGTACGGCTCGATTCCGGAGATCGAGTGCCTGGCCTCGCAAATCAACCAAGTGGTGATGAATCTGGTCGTCAACGCCACCCAGGCGATGGGCGCCGAACGCGGGCGCATCACCGTTCGCACCGGCAGCGAAGGCGAGCAGGTATGGCTGGAGGTGGCCGACAACGGCGAAGGCATAGCCCCGGACACGCTGAATCGGATTTTCGAACCATTCTTCACCACCCGGCCGGTCGGCGTGGGTCGCGGCCTGGGGCTGGCGCTGTCCTACGGGATTGTGCAAAAGCACCATGGCCGCATCGACGTTGCCAGTGCGGTCGGCCAGGGGAGCACCTTCAGGGTGACGTTGCCGGTGCGCCAGCCTGCAGGGGATTGAACGCAGTGAAGATACCGGAGACGAACCTTGCACTGGGCAACGGCGATACGCATGTATTGATTCGTTAGAGCTGATCCACCGGGGACATTGGCCTGGCGCATATCGGAGTTGCTACGCTGTGCCGGTCGTCCAACAGGGGAACCGGCTATGCCGTTGCTGTTTTGTGCTGTCGCGATACTGCTGCAGCTGCTTGCGGCCACAACCGCTGAGGCGGCCGATCGCGGCCGTTTTGTGGTCAAGCCACCGCAGGTCAAAACGTCCGAATGGCGCGCCGAGGCTCGTGCGATGCAGGACAGTGGCACATTGCAGGAACTCGCCGCGGCGCTGAACGAAATTTTCGTGCTGCCGCGCGATGTCGGTATGCGCTATGTCGAATGCGGCGAGGCCAATGCCTACTACGACCTGGAAACGTTCGAGATCCAGATGTGCCTGGAACTGATGCAGGACATCGCCGATTCGCTGGACGGTCAATACGAGGACGAAGATCTGGCGGATGCAGCGGCCGGTGCCTATATCGCCACCGTTTTGCATGAAGCGGGGCATGCCTTGGTGCATGTGCTGGAAATCCCGGTCACCGGACGCGAGGAAGATGCCGTCGATCAGCTGGCAGCATGGATACTGATCGAGGCCGACGATGTCGACTCGGTACTGGGTATTGCCGCCACCTATTACAGCGAGAACAATGAAGAGGTCGGCGACGACGACTATGGCGATGAGCATTCGCTGGATAAACAGCGTTACTTCAATATGGTGTGCTGGGCGTATGGCAGCGACCCGGACAATAGCCAGGAGCTGATCGAGGTATGGGAGCTGCCCCAAGCGCGTGCGGCACGATGTGTCGAAGAGTACGCGCAGCTCGATCGCAGCTGGACGCGGTTGCTCAGCGACAATCTGCGTGATGAAGAATCGCCACCGTCACGCAGCAGATCGCTGCAGCACAGCCCACTACAGCCGAAGCCATCACAGTCGCAGGAGGGGCCCGTGGTGGGGCGAGCCAAATATGCAAGCCCTGCGGTCGAAGAGCACGAGAAGCGCTAACCTAAACCCGACAGGGATTGATGGACGCAGGGTGGGTGCAACCTACCATTCTCGAACGTTGCGCTAGGGTGGGCCGCATTCGCCATACGTCCGCATGCTCGGGCCGTTTATCACGGTGGGTGAAATAACTCCGTATTTTCATAACACGCCGGTGATGGCTGCGTTCTAGCCGGGAACGCAATCGATCCCCTCGGCCGCATGGTTGCTGTCAAGGGCGCCACGTCGGTCAGTGTCAGCTATCACGATCAGCAGATTCGGAACGTCCGAAAATTGAATTGCATGCAGGGGCATGTGGTGGTGTGGTCGGTGACCTGGCCCCCCGGGCCCAGGTCACCACACATTACGATGCTTTTGTGGGAGCGGCGTCCGCCGCGAAGCTCTCGCTTTGCTTTTGTCCCAAAGGGAATCCCTTTGGGACAAGAGAAAAAGCATCGCGGCGGGACGCCGCTCCCACAAAAGCGCGCGAGGATTATCATTCCTTGGGAGCGCCACGACCAACCCTCCGCCCCAGATCCCCGACCACCACCTTGCGCGCCCGCGCACGCCCCAGATCAAATTTGCTGAGCGTGAAGCCTGCCGCGCCATCGTTGAGCCAGATCTGACTCTGCGCGCCATCGTGATCGGTGGCCGAGTTGCGATTGGCGACGAGGGCGTCGATGTCGTGGTCGCCATCGACATCGGCAAGGGCGACATCCAGCGCGAGCAGGTCGCCCAGTGACTGACTGGAGTCGACGAAGCGGCCGTCACCTTGATTGATCCACACGGTGTTGCCGTGAAAATCGGCATTGGCAGCGAAGGCATCGACATCCCCGTCGTGATCGAGATCGGCGAGGGCGATGCCGAAGGTTGCAACGTTGCCCAGGCGTTGACCGCTGTCGCTGAACTGTCCCTTGCCGTCGTTGAACCAGACGCTATCCGGGCCGCTGCCGACCAGCACAAGGTCGGGATCGGTATCGCCATCGAGATCGCCGGCGGCGACATCGCGGCCGATCTGATGGCCCAGACGTTGGCCACTGTCATGGAATTCCATGCGGCCATCATTGAGCCAGACCTTGCCGGCGTTTGCGCGGGTGGGAAATCCCTTTGCGTCGACCGCACTGTTGGCAGTCACGGCATCGAGGTCACCATCCCGGTCTACATCCACCAGGGCGGCGGCGCTGGAGCAGTCGGCACCGATCTGAGCTGCGAGTTCGAAGCCACCCTTGCCGTCATTGCGCCAGACCTCATCCGCCG
Organism: Lysobacterales bacterium; assembly: GCA_031391205.1. Taxonomy (GTDB): domain Bacteria; phylum Pseudomonadota; class Gammaproteobacteria; order Xanthomonadales; family Ahniellaceae; genus 0-14-3-00-62-12. The sequence goes on from JANMUE010000012.1 coordinate 9,412, forward strand.
GACAGCCGGCGTCGCCACCCGATGTCGAGACATAGCTGTCGAGGTCGCCATCGCCATCCAGATCACCCAGTGCCACGCTCCAGCCCGGCGCATCGCCACCGAATGTCTGCTTGGAGCGAACGAATTCGCCGCTGCCCGTGTTGATCCAGACCTGATGCGCCGCCGCGCTGTCGAAGCGCACACCCAACCAGTCGAGATCGCCGTCGCCATCCAGATCGCCGAGCGCGCCGCCGGCGTTGTGCTCGGCAACCGACAGATTCTGTTTCGTCTTGAACACACTTCCGTCTTCGCGCAGCTGCCAGACGTGCACGCCTTCGATGCCCGAGACGATGACGTCGAGCGCGCGCGCCGGCGCCGCGCTGAGCAAAAGCGCGGTAACCATCAGGGTCAGCAATTTCGGGCAGCGCGTGGCCATCAGTGTTTGTACAAGCGAAAAAGCACGCCCCGATGCGACATGGGTGCGCAGATACTGACCGGACCAGAAGCGCCTGGCGTTCGTGCCAGGCCTGAGATCAGGATGAAGGTTTGTACAAAGGCGTCGTGGTGCAGTCCGTGGTCAGCGGCCAGCACTGATCGATGTATTCGCCATTGCGCTGCATGATGTAGCACTTGATGAAGACCTCGCCCAATGGACTGATCTCGGTACTACCGCTGGCGCCCATCACCATGCCGGGCTTGGGATGTGCCGGGCCTTCGATATCGCCGTAGTCGCCGATCTTGGCGCTCCCGGGTTCGGGGCATTGACCACGTATGCGTGCCAATGCAGCGAGCGCGCGTTTGTCATCGACCAATCGGGTGGCGACAGCCTGCGAGAAACCCAGTGTCTGCAGGGCGGTCACCGGGTGTGCAGATTGCAGGCGCGCCCAGGCCTGCGACCAGACCGCCAGCGCATCGGGCTCGGTGCCTTGCCCGGTCCGCGCCGCATCACGCTCTGGTCGAGGATCATATTCGACGGCGGCGTTGCCGGTCGTGACGGACGGCTGATGTTCGATCAATGGCAAGGCGAAATGCCCGGCGCCGTAGTGATCGAGCACCACGTCGCCGCGCAGACAGCCATCCGCATCGAGTTTGATGCTGCCTTTGTCGGCACCGCTCCATCCGCTGGAAGTGCTGGTGCCCAGCGTGATGTGCTGGTGGTATTTGCCGTCGGGGTGAAACTGAAATCCGACCAGGAGTTCGCGCAGCACCTCGCCAATGCGCGCCGACTCCCACTCCGGTTCAGGGCTCACGCGCAATGCCTCCGCCAGCACGGTGTCGCGGGTGAACAGCACCGTGTAAGTCCCATCGGTATTGCGCCAGGCCAGGCCATGCTCGAAGTCAAGTTCGCCATTGTTGCTGCTCTTGTAACTTCCCCTGGTCTCGCCAGCACCGGAGCAATCGAGCGCATCACTGAGCTTGCCGCAGCCGATCAGCGGCGTCAGGGCCAGAAACAGTCCCAGCCGCATGCAGGTAGGTACGTTATTGATCATGGCGAGCGGTCCTATGTTCTTGGGTAATCCGAAGAGGCGCATCGTGTGGCTGGGCTGCGTGTCGCATTCTGCCTCGGTTCCGCGCCTGTTGAGTCGTCCGCAACACCCCTGAGGCGGACTATTCCCAAAGGAGAACATTATGCAATCGATCAAGTCGCAGTTGGCGCCACTGCTCGTGGCTGCGGTACTCGGCCTTGGCGTCGGCGTCGGAGCATCCAGCACCGCACAGGCCGCCCCGACCGGCTGCTATCAAATATGCGCCGCAGAGTTCCGCGAGTGTCGCGCTGCGGATCCGTCCCCGCACGGATTCTACTATTGCCGCAGTCTATTCAGCGCCTGCTTGAACGCCTGCTGATTGCCCCGGTAACGGGCGGCGGCGTCAGCGGCGTGTCGGATTTTGCCTCGGTTCGACGCTTGTTGAATCGTCCGCAACACCCCTGAGGCGGACGATTCGCAAAGGAGCACATTATGCAATCGATTAAGTCGCTGGTAACGCCACTGGTTGTGGCGGCGATCCTGGGCCTGGGTTTCGGCTTCGGTTTTTCACCCAAGGCCGACGCTGGCCTGACCTGTGTGCAGCAGTGCAACGTGGAGTTCCAGGAATGCCTCGCCGAGGGCGACGTGTATCCGGGTTTCTATCGCTGCAAGATGTGGCGTGCGGCCTGCGTACGGGCCTGCTGATTGCCCCGGTGACGGGCGGCGGGGGCATTCATGCTTCCCCGCTCGTCACCTCTTCTGATGCGAGGAGGGAAGGATAATGCTGCGCAAACTGATCTGGCCGATAGCGATCCTGCTCATCTTTGCGGCCGGGGTTTTCGGCGGCCGTGGTGCCAGTGCGCTGGTGCATTGGGTGTCAACGCCGGCACCGGTGGCCTTCGGTGATCAATCGTCGCTGTTGCAACGCGTCGATGCGGATGTCGTGTTGTTCAGCCTCTCGACCTGCCCGTACTGCACGCAGGCGCGAGGCTGGCTCAACGAGCATAAGGTGCCCTTCAAGGAGCTGGTCGTCGATCACTCGCCGTCGGCCCAAAGTCTGTTCGACGAACTCAAGGAGCCGGGCCTACCGGTGCTGATCACCAAGGATCGGCTGATCCGCGGGTTTGCATCATCGGCGTATGCGGAGGCGGTCGGCGGCAGCGCTGCAGACTCGGTAAGTCCATCGGCGCTGAGTCAGCGCTAGTCGGCGCGACATCAGGAGTCGCATCAACCACGCTCAACACGCGCCAGGTAACAGCCGCGGCGCGCCGTGTGTACTTGCAGATAGTCGACGTCGTCGCCTGCCAGCAGGCGCCGGAACATCGCAGCCGCATCGTCACCGGCGACCACGTCGGCATCGCGCATACGGTGAGTGCGGTCAAATGCGCGGACCGAAAGCAGACGCGTACTCATATAGGGCTCGATACGATTCACCCAGGGCTCGACCGTCGCTGCGCCGTCCTCGATGAAGATGGCGTGGCGGGAACGGTACGGCGTCGCAGCGGGCTGGTGCTCGAAGTTCAGCAGAATCATGCGCGTGCCGAGCGCGGGGTCGCGCAATCCGATTCGACACGGAAACCCCGGTGCCTGATCGACAGTCATGGCCTCGGCCCCCAAAGCTGCCAGCGCTCGATCATCAAGGCCGAACAGATGCCGAAACGGCGCTGAGTCCAGCGGCAGTACGCGAAAATCCATGGGCTTCACCTCGAATGACGGAGGCGCTCAGTTTCACCGCGAACAAGTGATTCGTCTGGCCGTTTTCGGACCTGGCTTTGGTGTCGATTGCGAGCGGCAGGCGGCACCTTAAGCGATACGGCGCTTCGCGTTCTGCACAAAGAATCCGATGATCAACAGGGTGCCGATCACCGAGGGCGCGATCTGCGACCAGGGTTGCCCGGCGACCAGCACATTGCCGGCAAAGGCGCTGGTCAGCGCTGCGAAAGACGAAATCAGTTTGTAGATATGCTCATAGCGCCATAGCCGCGCGAACCAGCGCCGCGGAAACAGCCAGCGCAGACCGTCGTAGAGCAGGATCAATGCGAGCGCCGCCAGCGACGAGAGCACCACGATCGGACGCGCGTTGCCCTGTGCGGATGCCGACGACAATGCAGACAGCAGCAGCAGCGTCACCGCGATGGCGACCGCCGTCAGTGCGGCATCCACGGCCTGAGGTCCGCGCTCCTTGAGTCTGGCGGCACGCCAACCACTGATCAGCTGATAGGTCGTCAGCACGGTCAACACCGCGAACAACGGCATGAATCGGAATACGGCCAGGCCCAGCGTGGCGGACAGCGACACGATCAACGCCGCGACTGCGAACGCAAGGCCCAGGCGCCGATGCGTCCGGGTGCCCTTGCGGAGGACGAGGATCGCCAGACCGATCAGGATTCCAGCGCTGCCGGCACTGATGTGCACGGCAAGGTTGGAAGTGTGTGCGATATCCATGGTGGCTTGCTTCACGAAGAGCAATAAGCCTGGGTCAGGCGAGCGGCGAATGCAAGTTGCGCCACTCGGCGGTAACGTCTCAGTTCGAAATGCCCACAACTCTTCTCCCGCGCGCGGGAGAAGATGCCGAAGGCAGATGAGGGAAACCTGGCGCAGCGCAACGTCATTGCCCTACCGCCTTTCGCGAACACCGAACACCGAACACCGTTGCGGGTTTCCCTCACCTTAGGAACCTCTGATTAAGTCAACACAACGTCTTCGCCACACAGCTTATTGCTTGCCAAACCCTGGCATTCAACGGCGGAGCCGGTCGTTTTTAACAGCGTCAGCCGGTCGCTCTCAACAGCGAAGCTGGTCAACCTGCGGTTGTTCGCCCCCTGACTCAGGGGGCTATCGCGGCTCCGGACTTGTTCAGAGGTTCCCTTAGTTCTCTCCCGCACGCGCGAGAGGAGATCAATTTCAAACCGAGTCACTACCACCCGCTCGGCGGGCGCAGGATGCACGTCAGGGTTCTGACTGCTGCCCCGGTGCTTCAACGGTATAGCCGCGGGTGCGCAGCGTTGCGAGCAATCCGTCGGTTTCGACCAATTGGCGCATGGGCAAAACCGCGAAAGTGCTCTTGTTCTTGCCAAGTGCAGTCTCAGCGTTCTTCAGCCATTCGTCCTCGACACGATCTTCCAGATTGGCAAAATCCTCGCCTTCGAAAGCCGAGGACTCCAGCATCGCCATCACGCAGGCGCGTCCCTGGTCGGTGTAGGACAGCTCCTGCAGCAACGCCGTGTCGCCGGTTGCCCAGGCATTGGCGCGATCTTTCATGGTTTCCAGGTCGGATTCCACATGCTGCAAGGTCTTGGCGAAGCACTCGACGTCATCCAGTGACGACTGCTTGAATTTTCTGATAGCGCCTTTGGCGTCATTGATCTTGATCTTGAGCTTGGTCTGGGTGATAGGCACCTTGCTTCGCTTGGCGGCCTTGCGCACCACCTTGGAGGTGATGTCGGCGTTGCTGAGCCCGGACTTGGCGATGGCTTTCTCGTACAGGTCGTAGGCGGCGAAGATCGGGCGTCGTTTCTCGACGGCATTGCTGCGCGCCAGGTATTTCTGCTTCAGCACCAGCCAGCGCGCATAGAGTTCAGCCGGAACGACATCTTTCAGCAGCTCCTTCTCAGGATTCTTGCGTACGCCGAGCAGAGAGCCCATCAGCGCCAGGCTGCCGAAAAAACCCTCGCCACTGTCGACCTGGACGGCGACACCGAGCAGCACTTCCTGCGACCCGGCGACCACTTTTTCGATGTCCGCGGACTGCCAGTACATGCGCTTGGGTACCGGCGTCAGCGAGCCCAATACCCACATCACGTGATCGCCCTTGGATACCTTCCAAAGGCCAGGCCCGGGCTGCTCGCCGCTGACGACAATTTCTTCAAGTACGCGGGTGGGGGCATCGGGCGCCAATGCGGCGGGGTCGGCCGCCATCGCCAGTTGCGGGACCCAGCACAGTGATATGAACGCCAGCAGCAATCGCATAGGACGCATCGAAAAGTCTCTTTTGGGTTGGGGGGCGAAGCCTAATCAGCTGAACATAAAGTCGGCGTTAGCGCATCCCCGACCTGGCATGCATGACGTCACGAGTTGATGTGGCGTTCAGCATTTGTGCTGCCGATACCATGCAAGCCGGAAGTTCGTGGGCGGCACGCGCCGCGAACCCCAGCAGCGTCGTCGATATTCTGAGGCTCACGATGCGTACCGCCAGCCTGCATCGTGGACATGCATGGTCCTGTGGACAACCATCGATCGCTGGCCATATTCTCTGCCGATTCGTTGTGCACCCGCAGAGCAAGTTCGGAGCCGCGATAGCCCTCTGAGTCAGGGGGCGAAAAGCCGCAGGTTTTTAGGGGTGTGGTGGCAATTGGCTGTTTAGCGAAGACGATCTGGTGATTTTTTCAGAAGTTTCTGCAGGTAGTGGCGCACTTTCGCGTCGACCTGATTAGTTCCCATCCTCAGCTCACAAAATTGCTCGCCTGACGCAGCATCGTTGTAGCGCATGGGCTGCAGAGGACCATGGCGATGAGCAATCGCGGCATCAGCTCACGTAGCTTGAAGCGACGATTGAATCGGTAG
>JANMUE010000013.1:0-2354 GCA_031391205.1 Lysobacterales bacterium
CATCGACACGCACCAACGCCACTTGCGCGTTGAATGGATCGGCACCGGGAATTAACAGGTTCATCGCGAAGCGGCTGCCCGAGGGCGCACCAAAGCCTTCGGGGCGTGACATCCTCAACCCATTGATCGAAAGATCGGACAACTCCGCGCGCAGCATGCGGCCGTCGATCTCGACTTCGCCCTCACCGGACGTGGCAAAACGCGTTTCCTGACGACGGTCATCGTAAATCTCGGCCATGGTTCTCGTCCTGCGGTTCCGATAAAAATGCTAGCATGCGCTCCCCGTTATGCCGTGGCGCAAGTCGCGGTTGCAGCAATCCTCATCATCAGCGCGTCCGAAAGTCACTTTGCCAAGCACCGATCTGGCGATCATCAGGTGCCCTCCAGCAACGCTCCGGGCGCATAAAATGTACGGATATCAAACCCTTGGCTGGCCAGTCCGGGCATCCATCGGCACGCCTGACTTGCGCATACGCGCAAAGCTGGCTATAGTCCCGCCCCTTTTTCGCCCCATCTGCATTCTGGAGTTGTACCCATGAAGACCGTCAGCGCCAATGCGCAAACCGTCAAGCGCGACTGGTTCCTGGTCGATGCCACCGACAAGACGCTTGGCCGCCTGGCCAGCGAAATCGCCACGCGTCTGCGCGGCAAGCACAAGCCCGTGTTCACTCCACATTGCGATACCGGCGATTACATGATCGTCGTCAACGCTGAGAAGATCGCGGTCACCGGCAACAAGCTGCAAGACAAGATGTACCACCGCTTCACCGGTTACATCGGCAACCTGAAGACCACTTCGCTGCGTGATCTGCTGGCCACGCACCCCGAGCGCGTGATCGAAATCGCCGTCAAGGGCATGCTGCCGAAGAACCCGCTGGGCCGCCAGATGGCGCGCAAGCTCAAGGTCTACAGCGGTTCGGCTCACCCGCACACTGCCCAGCAGCCGCAAGCGCTGGACATCGGTTAACTTCGGAGATTCACGATGGCTCTGCAACAAAATTACGGCACCGGCCGCCGCAAATCCTCCGCGGCCCGCGTTTTCCTCCGCCCCGGCAAGGGCGCGATCATGATCAACGACAAAACGATCGAAGACTTCTTCGGCCGTGAAACCTCGCGCATGATCGTGCGTCAACCGCTCGAAGCCGTGAAGATGACCGACAAGTTCGACGTCATGGTCACCGTTGAAGGCGGCGGCATGACCGGCCAGGCCGGCGCCATCCGCATGGGCATTTCGCGCGCCCTGGTCGAATACGACGAGACGCTCAAGCCCACGCTGCGCAAAGCCGGCTTCATGACCCGCGACGCCCGCGAAGTCGAGCGCAAAAAGGTCGGCCTGCACAAAGCCCGCCGCGCAACTCAGTTCTCGAAGCGCTAAAATCTTGCTGGTTGGCGGCACGCCGCCACCCGCTCCTACTCCCTCCCCGATGTTCGGGGAGGGCTGGGGTGGGGTTAGGGGACAAGCAGGCTCCATTTCTTTTGACAGGAATAGCTACGCGATTCCTGTCAAAAGAAATGGGAGATCGTCCAACGGTAGGACAACGGACTCTGACTCCGTTTATCTAGGTTCGAATCCTAGTCTCCCAGCCATTAAAATCAAGGGCTTGCAGCGATGCAGGCCCTTTTTCTTTGGGCAAAGCGCGCGCGTGTGACGGAACGTGTGACGGATTGTTCGCCTACAGGGGCGGCGGCCGCCGACTCAGTGCGGACGCTTTCGCATGAATGTGCGACATTCCTTTCGCGCAGCTCGCGCGCCGCATGAACGAAGGTGGGTAAAAATGCAGACGACAAAAATCACACACCTGCAAGACGTGCGGGGCGCAATATGCGCACTTGATCCAACGGCCTCGCAGTGGGGCAACGGCTCGGAATGCGACTGGGTCTTTCGAGGAAATGGGGACGAGTCTTTTGAACTGCTGCCGACCGCGTGGAGGACTCCGCTGCCGGCGCAACTTCAAAACATCATCAGACGCGATCAACGTTACATAGACGACGCTTTTTCCAAGCATCCCGCCAGCGAAGATCGCAACGTCACGAGAGAACGCCAAGTGTTCGAAAACTCATATGCTGAAGCCACTGCAGCGTGGGAATTCATACACTTTTCTGATGAACTCGGACTTGAGCCCCCCCTACTGAATGAGAGGAGCATGCACTATGCACTGAGTGAGGCTGGCCAAGCGATTAATTTCGATTCGGGCGTCGGCATGTCAATAGATTACCTGATTAGTTCCCATCCTCAGCTCACAAAATTGCTCGCCTGACGCAGCATCGTTGTAGCGCATGGGCTGCAGAGGACCATGGCGATGAGCAATCGCGGCATCAGCTCACGTAGCTTGAAGCGACGATTGAATCGGTAG
>JANMUE010000017.1:0-12838 GCA_031391205.1 Lysobacterales bacterium
AGCCAAGAGCTTCGCGGCTCACGCCGCTCCCACATGAGAAAGAAAAAAGGCACCCACAGGTGCCTTTTTCCCGAACATGAGCGCAGCTGATCGATCAGAACGCGCGACGTCGCAGCGCCGCTGCCGCAAACAACATCAGCGCAGCGAGCAACAGCAGCTTCATCCACGCGCCGAGGGTCGGAATGCTGGTGGCGACACCCAGCACCACGATGCCCGTGGCATCGCTCGGCGCTCCGGTCCCCGGATTGTCGGTGACTGCGGTGGATTCGTTGGTGCCATTGCCATCGGCATCGAAGCTGATCGTTCCCTGGTTGAGGATCGTCGTGCCGCTGGCAACCGCGGGATTGATGCTGGCATTGATGGTGATCGTCACGCCGCCTGCTGCGGCGATGCTGCCGTTCCAGGTCACCGTGTTGGTGCCGATCGTGGCGACTGCGGTGCCGCTGCTGGCAGTGGCCGACACCAGGGTTAGATCAGCTGGCAGCACATCGGTGAATTCATTGCCGGGATTGTCGCCCTGCGCGGATGCACCGCTATTGCTCAGTGTAATGGTGTAGGTCACCGAACCCCCTGGAACCAGCGTGCCGGCTGCCGTCTTGTTGCCCGCGATGGCAGAGGGCGCGCTGACCGTACTGCTGGCGGTGGCGCTGTCGTTGCCGGTGTTGGGATCGGTCGTTGCCGAGCTCACCGTCGCCGTGTTCGCGATCACGGTGCCGCCAGAGACCGAAGCGCGGACATTGACCACCAGGGTGAACACTGCGTTGCCGACCGCCAGCGAAGCATTGCTGCACGACACAGTGCCGGACGCGCCCACGGCCGGCGTGGTGCAGGACCAGCCGCCGGGTGAGGTCAGCGATACGAAGGTCGTTCCTGCCGGCAGCGCGTCATTCAACGCGGCGGTCGTGGCATTGCTGGGCCCCGCATTCGCGGCGGTGATCGTATAGGTCAGATTGCTTCCGGCGTTCACCGGTTCCGGCGCAGCGCTCTTGGTGATCGAGAGGTCGGCGCTGCCTGTGCCCACTGTTGTAGTCGCGGTAGCCGACTCGTTGCCGGTGTTCGGATCAGCCGTCGTGGAAGTGACGGTTGCGGTGTTGCTGAGCACGGTGGCGGGTACGACGCTGGGATCGACAGCAACAGTGAGCGTGAACACCGCACTGCCTGCTGCCAGCGTGGCGATCGAGCAGGATACCGTGCCGACTGCGCCAACAGCAGGCGTCGTGCAGGACCAGCCGCCCGGCGAGGACAGCGATACAAATGTCGTGCCGGCCGGCAGTGTGTCGTTGAGAACAACGGTTGCGGCATTGCTCGGGCCTGCGTTGCTGGCGGTGATGGTGTAGCTCAGATTGCTGCCCGGCGCGACCGGATCGGGCGTGTCGGTCTTGGTGATCGAAAGATCGGCGCTGCCGGCACCCACCGTGGTGGTGGCAGTGCCGGACTCGTTGCCGGTATTTGGATCAGTGGTGGTCGAGGTTGCTGTGGCATTGTTGGTGATTATCGTGCCGGGAGTGACGCCGGGGCCGACCGCGACGACCAGCGTGAACACCGCGCTGCTGGCGGTCAGCGACGCGATGCTGCAGGACACCGTTCCACCTGCACCCACGGCAGGCGTCGTGCAGGACCAGCCGCCAGGCGATGCCAGGGACACAAAGGTCATGCCAGCCGGCAGCGTGTCGTTGACGGCAACCGTTGCGGCATTGCTGGGGCCGGCGTTGCTGGCAGTGATGGTGTAGGTGAGGTTGCTGCCCGGCGCGACCGGATCGGGTGTGTCGGTCTTGGTCACGGAAAGGTCTGCAGACGCGCCGACCGTAGTCGTGGCAGTGGCCGAGTTGTTGCCTGGCGTCGGATCGCTCGTGGTCGCGGTAATCGCCGCGGTATTGCTGAGCACTGTGCCGGCTGCCGTCGCTGCATCAACCGCGACAGTCAGCGTGAACACCGCGCTCCCCACCGCAAAACTCGGGTTCGAGCAGCTCACTGTGCCGCCCGCGCCGATTGCTGGCGTGGTGCAGCTCCAGCCCGCGACTGCAGGCAGCGATACGAACGTCGTTCCGGCCGGCAGCGTGTCGCTGAACGATGCGGTCGTCGCAGGATCCGGACCGCTGTTGGTGGCGGTGATCGTGTAGGTGAGATTGCTGCCGGCGTTGACCGGATCGGGCGAGTCCGTCTTGGTGATCGACAGATCCGCAGAGGTGCCAGCCGCGCCCTGCGGCGTGACCGAGAAATCATCGATGGAGAGGCCGTGATCGGCGCCGGCGTGGTCCGGGTCGGACCAGCGCAGCATGACCTCGGTGCCGTTGGGAATGCTCAGGCCGGTGATCGAGAATGTCATCGTGGCGCGATTGGCGGCGAGGTTGCCGTTGAGCGCACCAGCGGCACCGCCGGTGATCGGGCTGGTGAAGTCCAACTGGTTGACGGCGATGCCGGGAACCTGGAACTCGGCCAGCGAGCCCGTCACTGTCGGCGTTCCGACACCAAACGAGAACGCCACCGTCTGCGCGGCGGCGGCGCTGTTGCGCCATTGCTCACCGACGTAGCTGATGTCCAGCGCGTTGATCACCGCGCCGGTGTTGTTCTGCAGGCGGATGCCCCAGAACAGATTGCCGACCGCGGCATTGCCCGAGCCCAACGAGCCCAGCGCGCGGTCGGTGGTGGTACCGGTGCCGTAGCTGTAGAGATTGCCGGCATTGCTGCTGCCATCATTGGCGACGATCGTCGTGCCTGTGCCGGTGCGCGCATGGAACCACCCCGGAATCGTGGAGTTGTTGGTCCAAGTGGCTGAGCCGGTGGCAGGCAGCGTGTCGAAATTCTGTGTATGCGGCGTACCCAGCGTAGTCAGCGAGACCTGGGCCTGTGTGCCGGACGAGAGAATCAGCGCGGAGAATCCGAGCAGGGCGGTTGCGGTCAATAGCGAAGATCGGTGTGTCTTGTGCATGGCGTGTTCCGTAAGCGGTGGGCGCAGCATTGCGGGCAGAAATAGCACTATACGCCTACCGCATTGCAGATGCGTGGCCGCGGGCGATGATGGCGCCGCGCTGGCAGTAGTGTTGCTGGCCCGGCCGGCCTGCCGGGCGTATGCGACACTTTGCGGCACCACACTATCGCTACGGCCTATGAGCACCGAACTCAACAAGCGCGACCTGGAAGCCGGAATCGAGCTCGATCTTGGAGACCGCACCACTTACGACGGCTATCTGGGACTGGAACGTCTGCTGTCATCTCAGCATCCATTGAGTCGCCCCGAGCATCACGACGAAATGCTGTTCATCATCCAGCATCAGGTCGCCGAGCTATGGATGAAACTGGTCATCCATGAACTGGGTGCTGCGATCGCACATCTGAAGAACGACGATCTTGATCCCTGTCTGAAGATTCTGGCGCGGGTCAAGCACATCCAGAAGCAGTTGTTCGAGCAGTGGTCGGTGCTGGAAACACTGACGCCCAGCGAATACCTGCAGTTCCGGCACGTGCTCGGTCCGGCTTCGGGATTTCAATCGGTGCAATACCGCTCGAACGAGTTCATGCTCGGCAACAAGAACGCCGACATGCTGCGCGTGTTCGCGCACGATCCACATGCCCAGCAGCAGTTGCGCGGGATTCTTGAGGCGCCGAGCCTTTACGATGAATTCCTGCGTTACCTGGCGCGACGTGGCCACGCCGTGCCTGCAGCCTGTGTGGAACGCGACTGGACCGCGCCCTATGCACGCAATCCTGATCTGATCCCGGTCTACCAACGCATTTACGAAAATCCGGATGAGCACTGGGATGCTTACCATATGTGCGAACAACTGGTCGACGTCGAAGTGTCGTTCCAGCTATGGAGATTCCGCCATATGAAGACAGTGGAGCGTGTCATCGGTTTTCGTCGTGGCACCGGAGGTTCGTCTGGCGTGGGCTTCCTGAAGAAAGCGCTGGAGCTGACGTTCTTCCCGGAATTGTTTGACGTGCGCACCGAGCTGAAGCAGGCGGAATAGCACGCAACTTGCGGCCTAGTGAACAGTTGCTCCCACTATCCTGTCGTGGCATCGACCCGCGCGACGGCCACTGTCCTGACCATCGTCCGCGAGTATCGAACCCGCGTGAGCTGAATTTGTCCCATTTTGCGCGTAGTGTAGAGAGCAGGGACTGATCGGCCCGATATGCCGACGTTTTTGGCTGCGGCCTGTCTGGCTGCTGCTGCCTTACCCGTGATGTGATTACTAGGCAACCCTGGATCAATCGATGAACAAACCACTTCTGTCCCTGCTGACGCTGGCGTTCGCATCCGGAAACGCTGCGGCAATGCATCTGGATCACTCTGGTCTGGGTCAGGTGCTGATCGCGCCCTATTACACGGTCAGCGGTGGTAACCAGACACAAATCAGCATCGGCAATCGCGGCGACCAGGGCAAGGCGCTGAAGATCCGCTTTCTCGAAGGCATGAACGGCCGCGAGGTGTTCGGCTTCAATCTGTACCTGGCGCCGCACGATATCTGGACGGGTGCGTTGTTCAGTCGATCCGACGAGGGTGCAGCGACGCTGATCACGCAAGACGACAGCTGCACGGTGCCGGCGCTGAAGAACAGCACCATTCTGCCGCAACTGCCCAACGGACGGCGCGTTGCGCCATTCAGCAACACGCAATTCAGCGGTGCCAGCGCCGATGCCGGACCGGATGATCTGATACGCACGCGCGAAGGCTATTTCGAAATCATCGAGATGGGTGAGGTGATCAATGCAGCGCAGCGCAGCCTCAATGACATCTCTCCGGGCGACGATGGCATTCCGGCGAACTGCGCACGTATCGAGGCGGCCTGGGCAGAGAACGGATACTGGACGCAGAACGCACTGGCCGACCTGGCCGTCCCCGGCGGCGATCTGTCCGCAACCGTCACACTCGTGGATGCGTTGAGGGGCACCATGTACAGCTATCAGGCCGACGCCATCGACGGATTCAGTGCCGTCGTTCAGCACTCGCCACCGGGTCATTCGCTACCCAATCTCGCATCGGCGGTCACCCGTCCCAGCGACGTCTTTGTCGATGCCGTAGTACCGGTCGAGGGCGTGCTGATCGCGGCGCAGTACGCGACCGCGAACGCGGTGGACGCCGTTTCGGCGCTGCTGATGGCCGAGACGATCAACAACGAATTCGTCAGCTCGGTAACTGTGGGTGGCCAGTCGATCTGGGTGGTGACGTTGCCGACCAAGAAGTTCTATGCCGACGACGCCCTGCTGCAAGGCACCGCGATCGCGCCTTTCACCAAGACGTTTACGCAAAGCTATGTAAACGCGCCACCGGTCGGATCCAACACCATTTTCCCGCCACAGCCGGTGCCGACGCCGGCGCCACCCGAGGCACGCGGCGAGGCGATGCGCGTGGACGCGCGCAATCGCGACCGTGGGCCGTTCTCCACCGTGTGTAGTGATCCGAACGCCTGCCTGCCATTCTCCGCCAATCCGCCCGAGGGGCCCGTAACGATTCCCTCGATCCACTGGGCCAGCAATTTGTTTGCTTTCAATTCACCCCTATGCAATCAGTCATTGTCCGGGTCAGGCGGGCGCCTCTGCCAGGATGTCGGAGCTGCGAACCTTGGGGTATTCGACGGCTGGATGCAATTGCGTTTTTACGATGCCGAGGGGGCTGATTCGCTCCCCGAGCATATGCTGCGGGCAGACGCCACCGGGCGGCGGTTTGCGGGACTGCCCGCCGTCGGTTTCTGGGCAATGAGTTACACCAATGGCCAGTTGCAGCCGGGTGTGCTTTCCAACTACGCATCCATTCGTCGGCATGGCACCACACGCCGCCTGCTGCCCGCGGCACCTTGATCCGTGGCTATCTTGAATTCGGGACTATTAGGGAAGCTCTGAATAAGTCACCACTTCGACTTCGCCCTACAGCTTAGTGCTTGCCAAACCCCCAAAAACCTGCGGTTTTTCGCCCCCCGAATCAGGGGGCTATCGCGGCTCCGGACTTGCTCAGAGGTTCCTTAGACGTGAAAACGCACAAACGCAACCATCAACCCATGTTCGCAGCAGTGTTGGCGAGCTGTGCCGTAATCGCCTCGCCGACTTTGGCGACAACGCTGCCCTTGAGAACCGCAGGTTCGGTCGAAGCACCGGCTCTGCAACTCGCCGAGGACGGCAGCGGTCAGGTGCTGCTGTTTCCCTATTACACCGTCAACAGCCAAATCCAGACGCTGATCTCCATCGTCAACAGCACGGCACAGGGCAAGGCGACGCGATTGCTGTTCCGCGAGGCGCAAAATTCGCGTGTGGTATTTGAGCTGAGCATCTACCTCGCACCGTACGATGTCTGGACAGCATCGGTATTCGGGTTTTCCGATACAAACGGCGCTGCGAATCTGGTCACTACTGACAATTCCTGCACTGTGCCGGCAGTGAAGACGAGCACCACTTTGCCAGCTCTAGCCAATCGCAATCGCTATATGCCGTTTTCCAACGCGGGTTATTCCGGCGCCAGCAACGATGCCGGAGCGGATGACCTGTCGCGTACCCGCGAGGGACATTTCGAACTGATCGAGTTGGGTGAAGTGACCAATGCCAGCTTCGGCACGCTGACGGCCATCACGCAGCAATCCAATGGTGTGCCTCCAGCCTGTTCGAATTTGATCGGTGCCTGGGAACCTGGCGGCTATTGGCTGTCCAATCCCGCCGCAGATATGACGCCCCCGCGCGGCGGACTGTCTGGAACGGCCTATATCGTTGACGCCCTCGCCGGGGTGATGCAGGCGGTGGCGGCCGATGCGATCGAAAATTTCAGCGGTTCGATACTCAATGAGCCGCCTGGACAGGGACGGCCGACATTGGCCTTCGCGAATACGGGTACGTCCGACCCGCTGATCGGCGCCAGTGTCTTCGTCGATGGCGCGCCGCTGGCGCTGGAATATCCCGTCGGCCAGGCCATCGACGCGGTGTCTGCAGTGCTGATGGCCGATCAGATCCACAACGAATTCGTCACCGCTGCCAGCGTCGGTGGTGCGTCGGAATGGGTGGTGACGTTTCCTACCAAACACTTCTACACGGATGCTCCCGGTGCAACCGCCATAGCGCCGTTCCCCAGCGTTTTCGCCGGCGGCATTGGCGCCGGTTTCGAGACGGGAGCGCCGGCGGCTATTGGAATCGATGCGTGGAATCGGCAAGGGCTGAAGCTGGACTGTATTCCGCCTTACGACTATCACGGCTGCATCATCGGCGTACCGCCGCCTTCGCCGCCGTTGGCGTTGAACTGGGCAAGCAACGTCGTCAGTTTCAACCGCGAGCTGCAGCAGCCGGAACCCTCCACGATTCTGGGTTCGCTGCTGAACATCGAGTTCTATCTGTTCGATACCTTTGATGGCGGCACGCATGGCGAAGGTGCGTTCCGCGTGTCGTTCTGGGAGCAGAACGCTACCCAGCACCTGATGCGTCCGGACAACCGCGGCCGGCGCATGCGTGGATTGCCAGTGCAAGGCTTCTGGGTGGCGAGCTATACCAATGGCCAGCTCACGCCAGGGGTGCTTTCCAACTATTCCGATGCGGTGCAACACCAGAGGCACACCTCAATCCAGTCGCCAGCGCAATAAGGGCCCTAATGCGGAGCGTTGCGTCACGATGAGCCGAATTTGCGACCTTTTGCGTATAGTGGAGATATCACAGACGGATCGGCTGATGCGACACGCTTATGGTGCATATTTCGTCCGATCGTCTTGACTTGCCTAACCGTGCCTTTACGGCCGCCACTCAGGATCAGTAAATGAACAAGTTGCTCCTGCCCCTGCTCGCGCTTGCTGCAGGAAGCGTTGATGCGATGCATATCGATCCGTCCGGCCTGGGCCAGGTGCTGATCGCGCCGTACTACACGGTCAATGGCGGCAACCAGACGCTGATCAGCATCGCCAATCGCAGCGATCAGGGCAAGGCGCTGAAAGTCCGTTTTCTTGAAGCGATGAACGGCCGCGAGGTGTTCGATTTCAATCTCTACCTGGCGCCACACGATCTTTGGACGGGCGCCTTGTTCAGTCAGAACGCCGATGCGCCAGCGACGCTGATCACGAATGATGACAGCTGCACTGTGCCGGCCCTGAAGACCAGCACCAGTTTGCCGCAGTTGCCCAATGGTCGGCGTGTCGTGCAGTTTAGTGACAGGCAGTATGTGGGTGATCGCAACGATGCGGGTCCCGATGATGTGCGGCGCACGCGTGATGGCTATTTCGAAGTCATCGAAATGGGCGAGGTGATCAATGCCGCGCAGCGCAGCCTCAACGACATTTCGCCTGGGTCCGATGGCATTCCAGCGAATTGTCTGCGCATCGAATCGGCCTGGGCGGCAGGGGGTTATTGGGTGCAGAATTCCGGGATCGATCTCACACCGCCAGGCGGTGGCGTGACGGCTGCGGTCACTCTCGTAGACGCGTTACAGGGCAGTATGTATGCCTACCAGGCTCAAGCGATCGATGGCTTCAGCAGCATCGTGCAGCACACTGTGCCGGGCAGCGCATTACCCAATCTGGCATCGGGAGTGACCAGTGAGAGCCAGGGCATGGTGGAGGCCATTGTCGAGACTGGGTCGGGGCTGGTCACCGCCCGCTATCCGATGGCGCGCGCCATTGATGCGGTGTCGGCATTGCTGATGGCAGAAACGATCGACAACGAATTTGTCACCAACGCTTCCTCGCGCGCGGCGTCCGTTTGGGTGGTGACGCTGCCGACCAAGAAATTCTATGCCGACGATGCACTGGTCCAGGGCAGCGCGATTGCCCCGTTCAGCAGGAAATTTTCACAGAGCGCTCCGCCGCTCTCCCAGGGTGAAACGGGAGGAGAGCGCATCGTTCCAGTACCGGTTCGCGCCGAATTCACGCAACGTCGAGCGCGCGGCGAAGCGATACAAGCTGATCTGTGGGATCGCGAGCATCGCTTTGCGATCGACTGTCTTGAGGAACTCGATCCCGGGAATCAGCAATTTTGCATCTGCCCGGCCTGTAGTCCGCCGCCACCGATTACGATCGTGGGTGTCCCCTCGATCCATTGGGCGAGCAATCTTCTGGTGTTCAATGTCGAGGACTGCGCCGGTCCGCTGGCTGATGCAGATTCGCGCATTTGCCAGCATGTCGACGCGACAGGCCTGGCCAACGGTTTCGGTGAAAACTACGCCGACTTCATCGACGGTTGGATGCGTCTGCAGCTTTATGACCCGCTAGGTCTGGATTCATTGCCCAATCACCTGCTGCGCGCCGACGAGTCCGGACGTCGTTTTGCAGGATTGCCGACGATCGGATTCTGGGCCGTAAGCTTTACGAATGGAAATCTGGTGCCTGGGGTTCTAGGCAACTATGCGTCGCTGCAAATGCATCGTGTGACGCGACGTACTGTGTCGGCGCCTTGATCCTGCCGTCGAAATCTTCAGGAACCTATCGAATGAAAAAGCCAATGCTCGGACTAGCGATTAGCGCCTGCCTGATGGCAGCGCCATCGGCGCAGGCACTGCATCTCTCCAGCAACGGCAGCGGCCAGGTGTTGCTGTTTCCGTACTACACCGTCAACGGCGACAACCAGACGCTGATCTCCATCGTCAACAGCAGCGATCGTGGCAAGGCGACGCGCCTGCTGTTCCGCGAAGGTCGCAATTCGCGGGTGGTGATGGAGTTGAGCATCTACCTGGCGGCGCATGACGTCTGGACGGGGGCGGTGTTCAGACTTGCAGACGGTGGGGCTGCGAGTATTGTGACGAGAGACAACAGCTGCACGGTGCCGGCACTCAAGACGAGCGTCAGTTTGCCGCAGCTCGCCAACGGAAATCGTTATGCGCCGTTCTCGAACGCCACGTACACCGGCAGCGCCAATGATGCCGGGCCGGATGATCTGGCGCGTACCCGCGAAGGCCACTTCGAGCTCATCGAATTGGGCGAAGTCACCAATGGCAGTTTTGCCACGCTCGATGCCATCACGCATCAAGCCAATGGCCTGCCGCCTGGTTGTCAGAATCTTGTTCAGGCCTGGGCTCCTGGTGGTTACTGGCAGACAAATTCCAACGCCGATCTCAACCCGCCCGGTGGCGGTCTGCACGGAAGTGCTTACATTGTCGATGTGTTGAACGGCACCATGCAGATGATGGCCGCTGATGCGATTGCTGGATTCAGCAAGCAGGTGCTTAATACCCCGCCAGGTCAGGGAACGCCGACGCTGGCTGCGGCAAACGAAGAAGGGGTTGGCGAGGTGGTCTTCGCCACGGTCTTCGCCGATGGCATACCGCTGGTGCTGGAATACCCGCGTGCGCAGGCCATCGATGCGGTGTCTGCGGTGTTGATGGCCGATCAGATCCACAACGAATTCGTCACTGGTGCCAGCGTCGGCGGTGCCTCGGAATGGGTGGTGACGTTTCCGACCAAGCATTTCTACACCGATGTTCCGGGTGCAACCGCAACAGCGCCCTTTATCAACGTGTTCGGCAGCGGCGTGGGCACGGGAATCGGGGCTGGGGCGCTTACAGACATTGAAATCGATGCGTGGAATCGGCAAGGCCTGAAGCTGGACTGTATTCCGCCCCACGACTATCGCGGCTGCATCATCGGCGTGCCGCCGCCGCAACCGCCGTTGGCGTTGAGCTGGGCCAGCAACGTCGTCAGTTTCAACCGCGAGTTTCAGCAGCTTGAGCCGAGTGCGATTCTGGGTTCGCTGTTGAACTTCGAGGTCTATCTGTTCGATGCCTTCGATGGCGGCACGCACAGTGAAGGCGCGTTCCGCATGTCGTTCTGGGAGCAGGAACAGAGCAGCACCACACGGCACCTGATGCGTCCCGACAACCGCGGCCGGCGCATGCGTGGCTTGCCGGTGCAGGGATTCTGGGTGGCGAGTTATACCAATGGCCAGCTCGCGCCAGGGGTGCTTTCCAACTATTCCGATGCGGTGCCGCACCAGAGGCATATCTCTGTCCAGTTGCCGGCGCAGTAAATGCATTGACCAAATCGTAGCGGCCGCTAGGGATTCCTGGCGCAAGCGATCACGCTCAGATCAGACATGTCGTGCTGCACCGCACCAGCCTGCAAAGATTGACGGATGGCGGCACAGCGGTTACATCTGCGGCTGCTTTGCGCGGGCCCTCCGGCCCTGTCCGCTTCGCGGATGCAATCAAACCCTTGCAGGAGATCAGTTGATGAGTGGATCCGCTTCCGCGCCCGCATCCGGCGCGCTACCCGAATATCAGACCCTGCTGGGTCATCCACGTCCGCTGTGGATGCTGTTCATGACCGAGTTCTGGGAACGCTTCGCGTTCTATGGCATCCGCTGGGCGCTGGTGTTGTACATGGTTGCGCAGTTCCACGGCGGCAACGATGCCGGCGAAGCGCCGGCTGGCCGCACCTACGGCGCCTACCTCGCGCTGGTTTATGCAGCGGCGATCTTCGGCGGCTATATCGCAGATAAAGTGCTCGGTTACCAGCGCTCGATCCTCGTCGGTGCAGTCGTGATGGCCGCCGGCCTGTTCATGATCTCTCTGCCGAACGAACAGATCTTCATGGTCGGCCTGGCGACGATCATCGTCGGCAACGGACTGTTCAAGCCGAACATCTCGACGATGGTCGGCAAGCTGTATTCGCCGACCGATGAACGTCGCGATTCGGGCTTCACGATTTTCTATATGGGCATCAACGCAGGTGCGTTCATCTCGCCGATCCTGACCGGCTGGCTGGCCGAACAATACCTTGGCACGCCGGAAATGCCGGCCTACAAGTGGGTGTTCATCGCATCCGGTATCGGCATGCTGATCAGTCTGGTGTGGTTCTGGTTCGGTCGCACCCAGCTCAAGGGCGTCGGCCAGCCGCCGGAACACCGGACAGGCCTCGCCAACGTCGTGTACGTGTTCGTCGGCATGATCGCGGCGATTCCGGTCGTCTATTACGTCCTTGGTGGCGGATTCGCCGAGCACGTTGCGAAGCTATTGCTGAACTTCAATCTGATCGCGCCGAAACTCGTCGACGGCGTCATCAACTACGAGTCTACGCTGCCGGCGTCGACCGTGCTCGCCTGGGTGCTCGGCGTCATGTTCGTGGTGCTGTGCCTGATGCTGATGGTGGAGGGCATTCGCAACGGTGCAGTGGCCCGCGACAAGGTGATCGCGATGCTGATCATCTTCACATTCAACATCATGTTCTGGATGTTCTTCGAGCAGGCCGGCAGTTCGTTCACCTTCCTCGCCGACAAGATCGTCGATCGCGACCTGTTCGGTGCTGGCGGCTTCGTGTTCCCGAATGCCTGGTTCCAGTCGGTCAACTCCCTGGCGATCATCGCGTTCGCGCCGATCGTTGCGATCATCTGGATTAAGCTCGGCCGCGCGAATCCGTCGATACCGCGCAAGTTCGGCCTCGGCCTGATCTTCAACGGGCTGGCCTTTCTGTTATTGATGTTCGCGCTGTCGAGCCTCGTCGACGGAGCCGGCAAGATTCCGTTCTGGACGCTGTTCATGGTCTATGTGATTCAGTCCGTCGGCGAGCTGTGCCTGTCGCCGATCGGTTTGTCGATGGTGACCAAGCTGGCGCCGCTGCGCTTGGTAGGCCTTGGCATGGGGGGCTGGTTCCTGTCGACGGGCATCGGCAACAACGCTTCGGGCATCTTCGCCGCGTTCGTCAGCGGCGAAGGCGGCATGACCACCACGTCGGCGCTGAACGGCTATACCTTCGGCTTCTGGGCGCTGGTGATCTCTGGTGTGCTGCTGTTCCTGATCGCACCGCTGATCCAGAAGCTGATGCATGGCGTGAAATAAGTACTCGCTCGGGCTTCGACAAAACGGCGGCCATGGCCGCCGTTTTCGTTTGCGACAGAAATCACCGTGGGAGCGGCCTCCGGCCGCGAAGCTTTTGCTGTGGATATGAGA
>JANMUE010000022.1:0-10125 GCA_031391205.1 Lysobacterales bacterium
GCCGCGAAGCTCTGGCTCTGATGCAAAATCAAAGCAAGAGCTTCGCGGCTCACGCCGCTCCCACATGATTGCGGCAAACGGAGGCGGGCCATGGCCACACCCATCAGCTACGGCGCCGACCAGGCCGGCCTGATCTGCGGCTATCTGTTCGACCCCGTCGCCGGCGCCAAACCGATCCAGTCGACAGAAGCCGTGCATCTGCTCGCCGGTCTACGCGCCCATGCAGCGGATGAGGAGGGGCTGCCGCATGCCGGTGATTTCATCTGGCTGCATTTCGACCTTGCCCATGCCGCCACGGAATCCTGGCTGCGCCGCCATGCCGGCCTGGACGAATCCTTTTTCGATGCACTGCAGGACGGCCTGCATTCGACCCGCATCGAGCGCGTCGAGCAGTCGCTGCTCGCCGTGATCAACGATGTGCATTTCGACTTCGACTTCGAGCCCTCCGATATCGCGACGTTGTGGATCAGCGTCGATCGCAGCCTGGTGGTTACCGCCAGGCGCCGGCCGCTGCGCTCGGTCGACCAGTTGCGCATCGCGGTCAAGCGCGGTGATGTGCTCGGTTCCACCGCCGATTTGCTGGAGCACCTGCTGCGTGCCCAGGCCGACGTGCTGGTCGCCATCGTCCGCGGCGTGACCGTACGCATCGACAAGATCGAAGACGAATTGCTCAGCGGCAGGCTCGATCACAAGCGCGTCAAGCTCGGCGGCCTGCGCCGCCTGCTGGTTCGCCTGCAGCGCCTGCTGGCACCGGAGCCGGCCGCGTTGTTCCGTTTGCTGCAGCATCCGCCCGGCTGGCTGATCGAAGCGCAGGTGCAGGCGCTACGTCAATCGACCGAGGAGTTCTCCGCTGTGCTGCGGGATATGGCTGCGCTGCAGGAGCGCATCAAGCTGCTGCAGGAGGAAATCGCCGCCAGCGTCAACGAGGGCAATGGTCGCAGCCTGTTCGTGCTGACCATCGTCACCGTGTTGGCACTACCGATCAATATCATCGCCGGCCTGTTCGGCATGAATGTCGGCGGCGTGCCGCTGGCCGCACATGCGCGCGGCTTCTGGGTCGTTGTCGCCATCGTCGCCAGCTTCACCGCCATCGCCGCCGTCATCGCATTCCGCAGCCGCGAGCGTTGACCATGCCGGTTGGAATGTGGGTCCGCGCTGCGCGCGGAGGCTGTTTCCACCCGGCACCATGAGTCAGTAGCGTCCGACCGTAGGTCGGACCCACATGCGACCGCACTTTCGTGGATATCTCGACAGGCGCACACTACGCATCTGCCCCGCTGTGCAGGCACCCATGATGAACATTGCCACCCTGCTCACCCGCATCGCTGCCGGCCGCACCGATCTCGTTTTCGATCTGCTCGCCGCCGATCCAGAATCGAAGAATACGATCGTCGATGGCGCCACGCCGTTGCAATGGTGCGCCTACTACGGCGACGTCAGCGCACTGCGCCGCCTGCTCGATCACGGCGCTCAGCTCGGCGAACTCGGTATCGAGATGGGATTGAATGCAGCCAGCTTCCATGGCCATTGGCAGCTCTGCGAGTTCCTGATCGAGCACGGTGCCGCGGTCAACCAGGCAATGACCGACACCGGCGAAACGCCACTGCACTCCGCGCTGGTCTCCGACGATCGTGTGCGTTACGACCCGGTGGTGCGGGTGTTGCTGGCCGCGAGCGCAGACGTCAGCGCCGCCACGATTGCCGGAGCCGAAACCGGCGCCTTCATGCGCGACAGCCGCTGCCGCGGCGAAACGCCGTTGCATCGTGCTGCGGCGTTCGGCAGCGTCGACACCCTCCGGATACTGCTCGATGCCGGCGCGAAGATCGAAGCGCGCGATGCGCACGGCGATACCGCGCTCGGCTGGGCCAGCTGGCATCGGCGGCCGGCCGAAGTGCTGCGCCTGCTGTGCTACGGCCCGCATCGTATCCACCCGGACTACAAGACCATCCGTGCGAATCTGGTGGGTGGGCCGCTGCGCTGAAATTGGAAGTAGGGTGGGTGCAATCCACCATTGCCTGGGCGTTCGATAGCGGTGGGTTGCACCCACCCTACAACTAGAACTCAAACCCATCCAGAAACAATCCATCCGCCGCGGCCGTGACACTGAACGCCTGATTCACCCGCGTGACATTGCCCTGGACATCGCGGATCGATACGCGCAGATGTTTGTTGCTGACCAGTGCCACGGGGCTCGACAGTGTGATCGCATACATGCCGTCGCCGACATTCTGCGCGAGATCGGCAAGCTCGGCACCGCCTGCGCGCCCATTCACCACGAAGTCCGCAGTCACCGACAATGATGCCAGCTGGATGCCTGAATGCGCATCGGCGAACGCAAAGCGCAGCTGGCCAACCGCCTGTGTATTGGCGCCGGAACGCGGCATGCTGATCGTCAAGGCCGGCTTCAGATCGTCCAGCAGATAACCATACGCGGCATTGCCGGTATCGATGGGTGCACCCAGATCGATCCAGCGCACGAACATCAGTTTCTCATCTTCGGTCAATGCGATCGCCGGAGGCGGCGGCATGATGTTGCCGGTGAAATCGAGATCCGCTTCGTTGGCATCCGCGCCCACGGGCAGCGTCGCCGCATTGCCCGGCACGCTCTCGGTCGGATGATCGGCATTGCTCCATCCGTCCAGACGCTGCCCGAACAGTTTCCAGATCAGCAGGCTGCGCCGGCTCTGGAACATGCGGATATACCGGCTGGCATTGGTCTGCCGCCAGCTGCCATTGACGATCACGGGTGGGTAGCCAAACTGCGCGGCGTTGTCTGCGGCCAGGCGTCGATAATCGCCGGGCAGGCCGTTGCTGATGGCAGTGTCGGCGAGATTCAAATTGCCGGCTGGGCTTCCGCCCTGATGACAGCTCACGCAGCGCGCCTGCAGGATGGGCCGGATGTCGCGCAGAAATTCCACACTCACCTGCGTCGTGTTCTCGATGCGCAGCCCCGGCTGTCCTTGAGTGTTGCGCGTCAGCAGCGGCGTCACCTTGCTGAGATCGAACACGTCGTAATCCGGAAGGCTGGCCGCAGTAGTCTCGAACGCCAGTGGCTGCTGACTGTGTGCATGGCAGCCACCGCAATCCGCGCGCAGCTCGCCCGGGCGTACCTGATGCCAGGTCTGCGCCATGTTCAGCACCATGCCGTTGCGATCCAGCGTCTGAAAAGTGAACGGCGTATCGGCGACGATCTTTGCCAGGAAACTGGTATCCGGATTGCCTTCGGCATCCAGGATCGGTTGTCCCTGCGACGTAAATTTGCGCAATGGAATCTCACCCAGAATGCGCAATCGCTCCTCTGCATGACTGGTGAATTGACGCCCGATGTTCGGGCCATAGCTACGGTGCGTATGCGGTTCCATCGCGACCACGCGCACAGCCCAGATATCGCTGTTGCTGTATTTGCCGGCATCGGCGCCCTGGGTGAACCAGTTGCCGGACTGTCCGTTCTCGCTGGTATTGAAGGCGTCCAGCCCATCGAAAGTGTTGGACCACGACAGCACCAGGCCAGGAAAACTCTCGCGCTTGTAGAAACTCGATGTGCCCACCAATCCATGCGCCGTGCCCGCGGGCAGCTCGACATGCAGCGTGCCATTGTTAGGCAACCATGACAGCCGCGCTGGCTCGGCGACACCATGCACACTCTGATACGACACCACCGCGCGCGGCCAGGCCTCGTTGTATTGCGGGCTGTTCTTGACCAGCACCAGGTCCTGCGGACTGTTGACGATGCCACCACCGGCAATTACATAAAGGCCCGCGTCGTAATATGGCAGCGGCGTCGGCCGATTCAAATCATTGGCCGGGCCCGGCGTCCACACCACCAGCAGATCGTTGTTCGGCGCCGCAGAAGGATGCGTGAACTTGCCGACGCGCACACCGTTCGTGCCCACCGGCGCAGCCTCGTCCTGCGGCGTGGTGAACGGCGTCAGCGAATAAAGCCCGCGCGGCGTGAAGGGGATACGGAAGTCATAGCGGAAACCCTGCCCCACGGTTTGCGCGATATCCGGATTGTCCACCGGAAACGCGCCATGGAATGGCGGCATGCCCGGCGGCGGCTGCACCGGCAGGCGATACAGCGCGCCAAAGCCATTGCTGTTGAGGTTGTAATAATCCACCACCACCAGATCAGAATTACCGAGTTGGGTCATGAAATGGAACGCACGATCATTGTTGAAAGCGCTCGCTACCGGCGCCCAGTTGCGGCCATCCGGCCAGATCGACCAGATGCCCCACAACCGCTGATCGCGCAGCCCCTGGCTTTCATGCGTGCTGAACATCAGCCGCCCATCGCGCAGTATCGTCGGATGCAGGGCGCTGGAAATATTCATCGGGCCGATCGGCGTGACGTTCTGCCCATCCTCATCCATCACATACAGCTGCAGTGTCGGATTGGTGAATCCCTTGGGCGGCTCGAAGCCGTTGCGGTTGCTGGTGAACGCGATCTTGCCGCCGGGCAGCGGGCAGGGACCGAGATTCAGAATGCCATAGCCTAGACGATTGAACTGCCCGGGTGGATTCACTGGATTGCTCTCGTCCCAGTTGCCCGCACCGGTGTTCGGCGTGAACTCGCCATGCGTGAGTTGTTGCACCTGCCGCGTCTGCAGATGGATGCGGTAGATGTCGGCACCCGCATACGGCAGCCCGCGCTGCGGATTGATCCCGGACGGGCGCATGTCCGGAAAATAGCTGTAGTACACCCACTGCGCATCGAAGGACAAAAACGGATCGGTGACACTGCCATTGCCACCGGCAACCAACACCTCCTCATTGCCATTGGGATGCAGCAGCATCAAGTCCGCACCCGGATCGATCTCCGCCGGATGAAACACCTCGGGCCAGGTCGTGTTGACGTTGTCGCCATAGCGCGGCTGACGCACATAGACGATGTCGTAGTTCACCGCCTGGGCACTGGCGGCACCGATCGCGCCCAGTGCAATGAGCAGAAAGTAGATCGGCAGAATGCGCATTCGATATCCCCTGGCCGGCCCTGATGACCTGGCAATACATGCCCGTCTGGGGCTCAGCATAGTCATGTGCAGGGCAACAAATTGCGACCTGCGATACGATTTGGCGCGGTACCATCCCAGGTGCAGCGTGGTCCGGACGGAGCCCGGGAAATCAGGCAAGCCGCGGCCGACCGGCGTTACGTGACTCTTGCATTGATCCACTGAAGGAGCGAAACCTTGATCGAAAGTGACCTTACCCGCCAGGTGCTTCTATGCCTCACTGCGCTGACCTTTCTGGTCCTCGCGGTGCGCACCGTCTTTTCGCCGGAAAAGGTCGCGTCCGAACTCGGCTACACGCTGGTCGGCGCCAATGGCCACAGCGAACTTTTCGCGATCTACGTCGGACTATGGATCGCCAGCGCAGCGCTCGCGTGTTTTGCCGCTGTGCGGGTAGGCGACGCTGTGCTGGGCGATATCGTTGCAATGCTCGTTCTCGCTCAACCCTTCGGTCGCTGTGTCGCTCTGATCCGCTACGGCATGCCGCGTGGCGCACTTCTGGTCTTCTTCGCTTTGGAGGTCGTGGGCGGCGCGCTGTTGTTTGCTGTTCGGCCATCGACCTGACCATGCGTTCAATCTGTTTACCGACGAAGCGGATCGTGCCGATCCACCGCCGCTTGCCGGCGGCGTAGTAATCATCGAGGAATGTCGTGCACCAAGCCGTACTTCAGTTCTGGTTCCAGGAGACGTCGCCCGAGCAATGGTGGAAAGTCGACGCCGAATTCGATCGGCTGATCGTCGAGCGATTCTCCGAACTCCATGGCCGCGCTACGCGCTCCGAGTTGTACGAATGGCGCGCCGAACCCGGCGGACGACTCGCTGAAATCATCGTTCTCGATCAGTTCTCCCGGAACATGTTCAGGGGCAATAGCCTCGCTTTCGCAGCCGACACCCTGGCATTGGCTTTGGCTCAAGAGGCCGTAGCGTCAAAGGCCGACCTCATGCTTACACCCGGCGAGCGTGTCTTCCTGTACATGCCGTACATGCACAGCGAGTCGAGGGTGATTCACCAGGTAGCGGAGCGCCTGTTCAAGCAAAACGGACCGAAGAACAACTACGACTTCGAGCTTAGACACAAAGCGATCATCGACCGCTTTGGTCGGTATCCCCATCGAAACGCAATGCTCGGACGTCAATCGACGGAGGAAGAAACTGCATTCCTTGCCGAACCAGGATCGAGTTTTTGAGGCAGGTGTATGGGGCTCAGCGGTAGTTCCCGCCGAGTGCGAGGAAGTGGTTTGTATCAACCAACCGCGGCAACGGTTCAATGCAGCACCGGACAGCATAGAATCCGTCAATGACAATCATTCGGTCCAGTAAAATCGCGACACTAGTTCTCCTGTTCTACTCGGCGATCTTCGCTGTGCCTGCGGCTTGCTGGTTCTCCGGAACGAAGATCGGTCTGTGGCTGCTCGTGCCGACTTCTCTCATAGCCATCCTTCTTGGCTCAGTCGCCATGGTCGCATCCTCCAGCAGGAAGCAACACGTTGCTGAGCTGCTCACGTTTATGGCGCCATAGTGCAAACAACGCCAGCCAACCGCTATGGCGATGACGGCTCTCGCATCAAATTCGTGGCAGGAACCCACCCCACCGACAATGCGTTCAGGCCGACCGTTGGCGTTTCAACCATCCACTGCCGGTCAGCAAGGGCTTGCCGTTTCGTTAGACGTCCATGGATGCACCACATCAACGGTGGAGGGCGCTGTGATACTTGCCTACTCAATCGTGTTTGATACCGCTCATTTGTGCCGCGAAAGACGCGCTGCTGGAAAACAGCTGGTGTGCTCAGATGGCCTTTTGAACGAAATCACTGAAGCAAATGAAATGACACCGCTGATGAGTCTGGTTTGGGAGGATTCCGATGAAACACGAAAAGAAAGTGATCACGGCGAGTGGTACGACTCGTTTGTAGGGTATGTGTACTTCAAGAGTCTCGCGGAACATGTTAAGCATATTGCCGCGTCGCCAGCTCATGCGACGCTCATTGAGGGGCTCAACGAGTTCGCTTATGCCCTCGAGAATGCTCGTGTCATTGGTGCAAGGTGGCGCCTCGCTGTCGATAGGCGGCCTCATGTTTGACTATGCCTACATGACGACCTCCGGGCGAGCGTGGGCGCGCCGCGATCCACGCCGCTAGTGCAACATCAGTGCCGCATTCATCGCGGGGCCCAGTCATACCGTCGCTGCTATTCGAACCCGTTGCCGAACAAAATGCCTGGCGCCCGCTCGTCACTGCCAATGTCGAACGGTGCCGAACGCAGCTGGCCATCGATATCATCCACCACACTGGCCAAGGTCTGGCCCTGATCGATCGCCGGACTACCCGCCGGCAGATGACCGTCAGCGGTAACGGATATCTCGCCGTTCTGACTATTGGCATCGGCATTCTCGAATGCGCGCCACGCCGCCAACAAACCGCCATCCTCGATAGGACTGCCAGGGCGACCATCCGCGAAATTGCATTCGTCGAAGGTGTTATGGAACCAGTTGAAGTTCGTGCCAGGGTTGCCGCTCAGCCCCGACAATCCGCCCAGCTCGTTGGCCCAGCGCACGCGTACGCAATCGCCGCCATTCTGGATGATCAGGTTGTTGCGAATGACGGGATTGATGCTCGGTGGCCTCCCCGCCTGCGGCTCGAAATCCTGCAGCGTCACACCGAAGTAGATCGCCGCATGTCCAAGTTGCGCCGTATACAACAGCGTATTGTTCACCACCATCGCGTCTTTGGCAGCATACAATCCGATGCCGGCATAACCCGTGTCGACCACCAGATTGTTGCGCACCACCCCGCGCACCGCTTCGTAGTAGCCGGGGTTGACCGCGGTATCGAAAAACTCAGGACTGGTGTCAAAGCCATACATGATGCCGCCGACACCGGCGCGCTCGATGACGTTGCGTTCCACGATCACATCCGCTGCGCCACCTTTGAAATACAGCCCCGTCGTCGCGATGTCGTGAATATGCGTGTCGCGCACCCGCATGCGGCTTCCGTTGACGTTGTCTATGCCTTCGGCGTTCTTGTCGTCCAGCGGCGTGCCCGGAGGATAAATCGCGCCGGAGTTCCAGATCTCGCTGTTCTGGATCGTGACGTCGTTGCACTTGGGCGTGATCTTGATGCCATCGCGGCCAGTGTCATGAATCTTCAGGTCATCGATCAGCACATTCGACGCGCCGGTGAACGCCTCGCCGCCACCGCTGAACCAATCGGTCTGCAGAAAGATGCCGTAATAGAATCCGCCGCTCACCTCAAGCCGCGACAGCGTGCTGCCGCTGGCATCCGGATCGATCTGAATCGTCACCGTATCCACGTTGCTGATATCGCAACGGATATGCGCTCGCTCGCCAGCAAAGGACCGCAATGTCAGCGGCATGCGCAGACGCACATCGCATTCATTGTAGGTGTTGTTGCCGACGGTCCCACGCAGGGTGACGATATCACCCGGTTGCACGATAGCGTTGGCTGGTTCCAGTACATGTGTAACCGTGCGAAACGGCGCGCCGATGCTGCCGCTACCGGTTTGGTCCGAACCCGTGGTCGAAACGAGCCACTCAGCCGCACTGAGATTTGCGAAGCCGAAAGTGGCCAGTAGCATCAGGCATCGAATCAATGCAGATTTCGACAATCGCGTCATGGCGCCAGCCTCTTTGCTGGTCGTGCCCAGCTCTGAAACTGACATACGCCGAGGCGAGGGCCCATCTGACATCGACGTTTGTCAAAGCAGCGCATGTTCAACGATCCAACGGACTCACCACCCCACGTCCACCCTTGTTGAGCACATGCGTGTAAATCTGCGTTGTGCTGATGTCCTTATGCCCCAGCAGTTCCTGAATGGTGCGGATGTCATACCCGCCCTCCAGCAGATGCGTCGCGAATGAATGCCGCAGCGTGTGGCAGGTGACGTGTTTGTTGAAAGCGCACTGCTCGGACGCGCGTTGCACGGCACGCTGCAACACCGTCTGGTCGACATGATGTCGACGCTTCAACCCAGTGCGCGGGTCGGTGCTGCGTGAAGAGGACGGAAACACGTATTGCCATTTCCATTCCTTATTCGCGTTCACATACTTGCGCGCCAACGCATCGGGCAGCCAGACCGCACCCTCACCGATTGCGAGGTCGCGATCGTGGAGTCGCCTCGCCTCCACCAGTTGCGCCTGCAACGCGGTCTCCAGTCCGGCCGGCAGCATAGTATGCCGATCCTTGCCGCCCTTGCCCTGTCGCACGATGATTTCGCGTCGCTGGAAATCGATGTCCTGTACCCGCAGGCGCAAGCATTCCATCAGACGTAGTCCGCTACCGTAGAGCAGGCTCGCCATCAGCCAGTTCATGCCGGTCATCTCAGCTAACAAGGTGCGCGCCTCGCTTTGACTCAGCACTGTTGGCAATCGCTGCGGGCGTTTTGCCCGGCGTATGTTGTCCATCCAAGGTAGCTCGATGTTCAGCACCTCTCGGTACATAAACAGCAAAGCCGCCAGGGCTTGATTCTGGGTGGATGCCGCGACCTGACCGTGAACCGCCAGATTAGAAAGAAACGCCTCGACTTCCTTCTCGCCCAGGATTTCCGGATGGCGTTTCTGGTTGGCGACGATGAAACGCCGAACCCAGCCAACGTAGGCCTCCTCCGTCCGGATCGAAAGTCCCAAGCGGCGCATCTTGGTGCGAATCTGGTCCAGAAACTTGAGCGGCCTGGGCGCCACCTCAGAACGCTGACTTGCCACTCCTTTGCCCCGGTGCGAGTATTCCATGGCCTACCTCTCCATCAAAAAATCAGAGAGCAAGATTAGGCGGCGGAACTATCTCGCACCATCAGCCGACTGCGTTGAATCCACTAAGAATTTTCCTACCTCTTACTCGTGCATATCGAACTAGGCTGCAGTGCTACATTGCGTTTCACAACCGAATAGTAGTTAGCGCGTGTTAAGAACAAGCATTTGGTGTGTGCGTTCTTCGGTCATTGTGCTGCAAGCATCAACCATCAGCTCAGCACCTTGTGTTTCCGCAGCTGGGCCTGGCGCTCCGTTGCGCGCTTCGCTCCGTAGTGAACAATTGGCTTTGCCATGCAGCGCGGAGTCGTGCACTGCGCGCCTCGGTTTCAGGCTCGCAGTTTTCGTTGCTTGCAG
>JANMUE010000027.1:0-1013 GCA_031391205.1 Lysobacterales bacterium
CCATGGCCGACCATCAAGCGGCCACGTTCCTGCAAACTGAACAGTGCATAGGTCAGTGCCTTGCCCATTCCGTTGGAAATCATCACACCGTTCTGACGCTGACCGATTTCCTTATCCATCACTGGACCGAAATGGTCGAAAATGTGATGCATCAGACCCGTACCAGAAGTTATGGTCCGGAAATCGGTCTGAAAACCAATCAAGCCCCGCGACGGGATCATGTAATCCAGACGCGCTCTGCCCTTGCCGTCCGACTGCATGTTGGTGAGTTGTCCACCCCGTTCCCCCATGGCCTGCATGACGGCACCTTGTGAGCTTTCGTCCATATCGATCGTGACGGCTTCGTAGGGCTCGCACTTCTGGCCATCGACTTCTTTGATCACTGCGCGTGGACGCGATACCGCCAGTTCGTAGCCTTCACGACGCATGTTTTCCAGCAACACGCCCAGATGTAATTCGCCACGGCCGAACACTACGAATTTGTCGGGATTTTCCGTGTCTTCTACGCGCAGCGCAACATTGTGCATGGTCTCGCGCGTCAGGCGTTCGCGGATCTGTCGGCTGGTAACGTACTTGCCTTCCTTGCCACAAAACGGCGAGGTGTTCACTTCAAAGGTCATGCTGATGGTCGGCTCATCGACCACCAACGGATCCAGCGCCTCGGGTTTGGCAGGGTCGCAAATGGTGTCGGAGATCTTCGGATGCTCAATACCGGCAAAAGCGACGATATCGCCTGCACTGGCTTGGTTGACCTCGACACGGTCGAGTCCCATAAAGCCCATCACCTGGACGATACGTTCATTGCGGATCTTGCCATCCGTGCCGACCACGACCACCGGGCTGTTGCGCTTGAGCACGCCGCGTTTGATGCGGCCGATAGCAATCGCGCCCACGTAGGCTGAGTAGTCGAGCTGGCTGATCTGCAACTGCAGGGGACCTTCTGCATCGACGTCGGGCGGTGGACAATGATCAACCACCGCCTGAAACAGTGCCGTCATGTTGTCCGTCATTTC
>JANMUE010000067.1:0-1501 GCA_031391205.1 Lysobacterales bacterium
AGCTGGTCCGGCCATGGCCCAAACGGCCTCGCTCGACACCATCCAGAAAGACATTGCCGAGATGAAGGCTAAGAACGAGCGCCTCGAAGCCGAAGTTGAATATTTGAAAGAAAACGCCAAGGGCGAGCGCAAAGATGCCGCTCAGAAAGCCGTGACGCTGGAAAGTTTGAGCACCACGGTGGGTAAGTTCGCGTGGAGCGGCGACTTCCGTTATCGCAGCGAACATATTAATACGGCCACCAACTCGGCGACGCCGGAACAGACTCGCCACCGTGATCGCATTCGTGCGCGTTTGGGCGTATCAGTGAAAGTGAACGATGTCATCACCGGCAAGGTGCAACTGGCCACAGCTGGCGGCTCGACCAACGATGCGCGTTCCACCAATCAAACGCTGGGTGAAGGCTGGACGCGCAAGCCCATCGCCATCGATCAGGCATATGTGGATTGGAAGGCGTTTAGCTTTATGAATGTGCAGCTCGGCAAAATGCCGCAGCCTTGGACCCGTACCGCCAGCTATTTCTGGGACGGTGACATCACCCCGGAAGGTGCGGCAGTGAAGTTTACGAAGGGAAATTTGTTCGGCTCGTTGGGGTACAACTGGTTGAACGAGCGCCATAGCGGTTCCGCAACTGGCGCGCGTTCCGATGCCAAGCTGCTGGCAGCGCAAGTGGGTTGGAAGCAACCCATTGGTGCATCCACGCTGACGGCGGCTGTAGGGTACTTCGATGTCAGCAATGCGGAAGATGCCATCACCGCCACGGCTACGGGTTGCACGCCGGTGTCATCGCTGTTCGCTGGCACGAGCACTCTCGGTGGTCCAACCAACGGCAATTCAACAGCGACGCTGGGTGGTTGCACGGTGTTACAAAGCGACTTTGATGTAGTCAATGCTTTGGTGCAGTTCGATTTCATGATCGGCAAGTTCCCGATGAGCGTGTTCGCTGACTACATGCAGAACACCGAAGCTGACCTGAATGCCGTTGCCAATAAGAAGCTCAATACCGCCTACGCCGCCGGCGTGACGTTCAACAAGGCGAGCGCACCCAAGACCTGGGAAGTGGGTGTGGTTTACCAAGTGGGCGAAAAGGATGCGGTCTTTGGTCAGTTCCACGACTCGGACTTCGGCGATGGTAATACTGACACTGAAGGCTTCGTGGTCAAGGCCGGCTATGCGCCGTTCGCGAACACTACGGTCAACGCTACGTATTTCAGTAACAAGCTCAACAATGATGGTGTTGTCGCCACGGCCAATACCCATGATCTGGACTACAAGCGCTTGCAACTGGATCTGAACTTCAAGTTCTAATCCGGCTGTAACTTAACTGTAATAAACGGGATTCACTATGGCATGGATGCCCTCCAACCAGTTTTCTGGTCAACAGATTTCGAGGAAAGCTCAATGAACATGAAGACACTGACAGCTATGCTGTCTTTGGCAACCATCGGCCTCGGCGCCGTGCCATTTGCGGCACAGGCTCAGACCGTGAAAGTGGACGGCTCC
>JANMUE010000071.1:0-1296 GCA_031391205.1 Lysobacterales bacterium
ACCCAGTGTTCGTAACTTACATGCAGCGGTGGCAGGATTTTCCACAGGCCAGTAGCGCAGAATTTGCTGCGCTTATGAAATCAAGAAATCCAGAACTGGCGAGGCGCTTGCGGGCTGCCGGGTTCAACCCTTACGAGTAAGCAAATGCTCCGGCGAAACTAGCCCAACAAGCCGATTCATGTGACCACTCGAAGCCTCGCTCCACATGAGCGGCGGCGTTCCTAGTGTCTGCTTCTGCCATTTTGAACCGCGGCTTTCGGGCGACGCGACTGGCTGGTTTGGGTCGATTTGGCACGTTCAATACATCCGCTACTAGCAGTATCGTCGTGTACTGGGGTGCCTGTAGTGATGGCGGCTAGCGCTACTTGCTCACCGGCCGAAACGCCTTCATCACCGCTTCATTGGTTTGCAGATACGGTCCGCCGATC
Organism: Lysobacterales bacterium; assembly: GCA_031391205.1. GTDB lineage: Bacteria > Pseudomonadota > Gammaproteobacteria > Xanthomonadales > Ahniellaceae > 0-14-3-00-62-12. Next base: position 429 of record JANMUE010000071.1, read on the forward strand.
AGATCAATGCAATAAGGTACGGCGGGAAACACCACTTCCAGATTTTCTTTGATGGACTTCGGTTTGCCGGGCAGGTTGATGATCAGCGTGCTGCCGCGTGTGCCGGCGGTTTGGCGTGACAGGATGGCGGTGGGCACATATTTGAGCGATGCGCTGCGCATCAATTCACCGAAGCCTGGTAGTAGTTTGTCGCACACCGCGACCGTGGCTTCCGGCGTGACATCGCGTGCCGCCGGGCCGGTGCCGCCGGTGGTGACGATCAAGGCGCAACCGACTTCATCGGCCATGCGTTTGAGTTCGGTTTCCAAGATGGTTTGTTCGTCGGGCACGACTTTGTAGTCGAGCTCGAATGGCGAACTGAGCCACTCGCGTAGTAGTTCGGCGCAGGCTTTGCCGGGGATGTCTTCGTAAATGCCCGCGCTGGCGCGGTCGGAGACGTTGAGGATGCCGATGATGATGGGACGCTGACTCATGTTGCGGATTACAGTTTATTAGCGGGGGATGTGCAGCATAAACGCTCATTCAGTGCGAAGCGATCTGTAGTGTTGGCGGTTGGCGTTGTGTTGTTTACCATGCGCGCCCAGCTCAACCGGCGCGCTGCATGCCTCAGGCCACTGTTTCTCCCATTCCCGTCAACATCATTACCGGCGCACTCGGCGCCGGTAAGACCACTGCTATTGCTCGCCTGCTGGCCAACAAGCCAGCGCACGAGTCGTGGTTGGTGATCCTTAACGAATTCACCGATACCGGCATCGATACCTTGACGCTGGCGGCTGCGGCGCGCGGTGCTTACGACGTGCGCATGATTCCGGGCGGATGTTTGTGTTGCACCGGTGAGGAAGATTTTCGACGGCAGTTGTCGGGCCTG
>JANMUE010000072.1:0-33959 GCA_031391205.1 Lysobacterales bacterium
CGATTCCAGTAACCGACCAAAGCAGCCAGCAATGGCAGATTCTGCTCGATGGGCGCGCTGTGGAAATGCTCATCCATCTCGTTGCCGCCAGCAAGGAATTCGTCGAACTGCGGCACCCCCAATCGCAATGCGACCGCAAAGCTTACTGCCGACCACACCGAGTACCGCCCGCCCACCCAGTCCCAGATCGGAAGCACCTGCGCTTCGGGAACACCAAATTGCACAGCAGCCGCTGCGCGCGTTGTGACCGCAAACAGGCGCGATCTTGCACGCTCGGCGCCCAGCCGCGCCTCAAGCCACTGACGCAGTGCTGCGCCGTGCATCAGGGTTTCGCGCGTCGAAAAACTCTTCGATACCAGAACCACCAGGGTCTCGGCAGGATTGAGCTCGCCGATCAAGCGATCCAGTGCATGCCCATCGACACTGGAGAGAAAATGCACCTGTGGGCGATCCGCAGATGCCGGCAGCGCCTCCAGAACCAATCGCGGCCCAAGGTCTGAGCCACCAATGCCGACATTGATGATGTGGCGCAGGCGCGAACCATCGGCAAAACCCTTCGCATTGAGCTGGTCCACCCAGTGCGCAAGCCGCTGTCTGGCCGCTGCCACTGCGCTGCCTTCGCCGTGCAGACCCGAGGGTACTGAGCGCATCGGCGTACGCAGAAGTGCATGCAGTACCGCACGATCCTCGGTGACATTGACGTGCTCGCCGGCCCGCATCGCCGTCATCGCCGCCGGAACCGCCTCGGCATGCAGCCGAGCGCGCAGCGCATTCAGCGCATCGATGTCGAGCAGGCTGCGGGAAAAGTCCGCATAAAGAGGCCCAACGCGTAATCGCAGCTGGCTGCTGCGCGCTGCGCCGCCCTTATCGATCAGGTCAGTGATGCGAGATTGCAGCAGGCGTTGTTTATGGACTTCGAGCACGATGCGGTCTTCCATGGATGGGCCTGCAAGCCTTGCATTCCGTCACTGCAATTTCAACGATCCCGCATCACGACACCGTCAGCGCAGCTATGTCGCGGACTGAGTGCGCGTATCCCGGCAATCGCCTGCCTGCTGGGGCTAGCTGCGCTCACAACCAGCGTACTTCCGACCAAAGTTGGCCATATCTGGAGCATCAGCCAAAAAAAAACCCTCTCTGAATTCCAGAGAGGGTTGAATCGGAGTGACGATTACTTAAACAATGCGCCCTGCTTAGGTGAGGAGGATCGCCCTAAGGCAATCAGACTACTCACCGGCGATTCAAACTCTACTCGCCTCGGTGCAAAAAAGCAACACCGTGTTGCGTAGGCGCAACCGATGTTGGAAAAATGCAACAATCGTTGATGATTACCGGATAAGCCAATAAAGTCTTTTTATATCAATATGTTATCTATCAGCCGCGCCTTACCGAGCCGAGCTGCGATCAGTCCAACCAGCCCCTGTCGCCGTTCGGGGGCGGGTTGTGACAGATCTTCCGCGGCACGGATCGCCACATAATCGGTTCGGAATCCGGTCGCCTCCAGCCGTGCCAGAGCGGCCTGCTCCACCTCGCCAAAGCCCTGCCCTGCACGAATCTGCTCTTTCATCCCCTGCAGGGTGCGTTGAATTTCCGCGGCCTGGTCGCGCTCTGCATCGCTGAGATATTGATTGCGCGAGCTCATTGCCAAGCCTGAGGCTTCGCGCACGGTATCGGCAGCCTCAATCCGAACCGGTATGTGCAAATCGCCGACGATGCGGCGGATCACCAGCAACTGCTGATAATCCTTGCGTCCGAACAGCGCAACATCAGGCTGCACCATGTTCAGCAACTTGGTCACGACGGTGGCGACGCCACTGAAATGACCCGGTCGAAATGCACCGCACAGGATTTCGCCGAGATCAGGCACCTGAATCAGCACGACGTTTTCAGTCCCCAGCGGATAAACCTCGTCGACCGAAGGCTGAAACAGCAGATCGCAACCCGAATCCTGCAATCCCTCGATGTCGCGCGCCAGTGTTCGCGGATACGCGGCATAGTCTTCGTCCGGCCCAAACTGAGTGGGGTTCACGAAAATCGAAGCGACGATGCGATCGCCCAGACGCCGGGCACGCTCGATCAAGGCGTAATGCCCGCTATGCAGATTGCCCATGGTCGGTACCAGGACAACACTTTGTCCTTGCACACGCCAGGATTGAACATGGCTCCGCAGCGCGGAAACCGTCTGGACATTGAACATGCCTGGCCTCAGTAACTGTTATCGAGTGTTGGAAACAGACCGTTGCGTACATCATCCACGTAGGCGCGAACCGCAGCTTCGGCACTGTCACGACCAGCAAGAAAATTCTTGACAAACCGCGGTCGCCGCCCCGTTGTGAACCCCAGCAAGTCGTAGCTCACCAGGATCTGACCATCACACGCGATACCCGCACCAATGCCGATGACTGGGATGGATACGCTGGCCGTCACATCGACGGCCAAACTTGCCGGCACGCATTCCAGCACCAGCATCTCGGCGCCTGCCGCCTCTGCAGCAATCGCAGCGGAGCGGATCTTGGCTGCTGTCTCGTCGGACTTGCCTTGCAGACGAAACCCACCGAAGCGATGGATCGACTGCGGCGTCATGCCGATATGCGCGCAGACCGGAATTTCACGATCTGTCAGATAGCGCACTGACTCGAAGACGTGGCCATCGCCTTCGAGCTTGACCATGCTGGCGCGGCCTTCGCTGATCAGACGTGCAGCGTTGCGAAACGCCGTGGCCGGATCGGGGTAGGATGCAAACGGCATGTCGGCGACCAGCAGTGCGCGCTGAACGCCGCGCGAAACGGCTCGGGTGTGGTGCACCATGTCGTCCATGCTGACCGACAGCGTATGGCGCTCGCCAAGTACCACCATGCCCAGCGAATCGCCGACCAACACCACGTCGATACCACTGCGGTCCAGCAAACTACCGAATGTGGAATCGTAGGCAGTCGACGCCGTTATACGCATGCCATCGGCCTTCATCTGGCGCAGTGCCGGCACCTTGAGGGATACGGGCTTGGTGATGGGTTCAGCCGAGTTCATCGACACTTCCTTGGGCAAATGACGTTGAAGCGCTCAGGCCGGTGCTTTCGACCCAAAATCGGGCTGCAGTCTTACCACATCATGATGCTGAAGTTTGCTCAGCATATGATGCCACTCGAACCGTCTCGGATCCGCCAGAACTGTTGCCACTTCGAGCAACGGTACCAATACGAATGCCCTTTCGGCTATGCGTGGGTGCGGCAGGTCGAGCTGCGAAGTCGCTAGCGACCGCGTGCCGAAATAGAGCAGATCCAGATCTATCGTGCGTGGTGCCCAGCGCGTGCCGTCGCGCTTTCGACCCAGACTGCGCTCCACCGACAACATGCGTGCCAGCAACTCTGACGGTGCAAGTACGGAATCCACCGCAAGCACCGCATTGACGAAATCCGGTTGATCGCGATTACCCCAGGGTACAGTGCGGAAATAGCCGCTCACGTGAAGACGATGCAGACTGGGTATCGCATCGAGCAGGCTCAACGCCCGGTCCAGTTGGCTTCGGGGATCATCCAGATTGGAGCCAAGGCCCAGATAGGCGCGCTCCACCATAGGCGTAGGCACTACTAGGCGTCCAGTGGCGTCGTCGCAGCGCTCCCTGAACCGGGCTTGCGACGGCGGCGGCGACGTTTTTTAGGAGCGGACTGCGCTTCCGCGACGGACTCGCTAGCCACGAGATCGGACACTGACGACAACGCAACCGGGGCCGAACCCGAATAGAGTTCAGACCAGAACGCAACTGCGCTGTCGAGGCGCGGGTCGGCAAGGGCGCGCAGGACCAGAAAATCGTAAGCGGCGCGAAACCTGGGATGTCCGAGCAATCGCGTAGAACGTTTGCGCTGACGCGCGTCGAGCCTGGGCTGCAGCAGCCAGATTTCCTGCATCGGCAAAGAGAAACGCTTGGGCAATGCATTGCGCGCGATCTGCGTGGAGACGACTTCCTGGGTAGCACTCAGCCAATCGTCATCATCACCGTTCGCTGCCAAAGCATGCTGCAGCGCCGGCCACAGCAGAGCTGCGAACAGGAAGGCCGGGGTCACTGACTTGCCGTCGCGAATGCGCTCATCGGTATTCTGCAGGGCTGCTTCGATCAGCACCAAGGCCGATGGATCGCGCAACAATGCCGCGGTGAAATTCGGCATCAGAGTATTGAGCAGATCGTATTGACGCAGAATGCGGAAACTCTGCAACGCATGTCCGGCCAGGAACAGTTTGAGGCACTCATCGAACAACCGCGCCGGCGGTGCATCCGCCACCAGTTGCTTGAGCTTACCGATCGCTGCCAGCGCACCGGGCTCGATGCGGAATCCCAGTTTCGCGGCAAATCTTGCAGCACGCAGCATACGTACGGGATCTTCGCGGAAACGCCGATCAGGATCGCCGATCAGGCGCAGCACTTTGTCCTGCACATCACGGTAGCCGCCGACATAGTCGCGCACCGAAAAATCTTCGACCGCGTAATACAGCGCATTGACGGTGAAGTCGCGACGCACTGCATCTTCCTCGATGCTGCCGTAGACGTTATCGCGAACGATGCGTCCGTCGACCAGTTCACGCGCGCCGCTGCCATCGTCTTCCGAGCCGCGAAAAGTCGCTACTTCAATAATTTCAGAACCGTAGTGCACATGCGCAAGGCGGAAACGTCGCCCGATCAACCGGCAGTTGCGAAACAATTGTTTGACCTGTTCCGGCGTTGCATCTGTGGCAACGTCGAAGTCCTTGGGATGCCCATCAAGCAGCAGATCGCGCACTGCACCACCCACAAGGTACGCAGCAAAACCGCCTTCGCGCAGCTTGTACAGCACGCGCAACGCGTTGGGACTGATATTGCGACGCGAAATGATGTGCTGATCGCGACCGATGATCTCAAGCCTGGTCACTACATCGACAAATGGCGTGGCGGCCACAGCTTCGGGCGCGGGGGTAGCGGCCTTGCCATGTCGGAAGGCACGATCGAATAGACGTTTCAGCATGCGATGCAGTCAGGACGCACTCGGGAAAGGAAAAACCGGACAAGCCTCCCAGAATAGCGGGCTTGTCGTGAAGAAAACAGTCGCTATACTACGTCGCTGACTTCACCGGCCTCAAGCCACGCTCCCATCGTCTAGCGGTCCAGGACGTCGCCCTCTCACGGCGAAAACAGGGGTTCGATTCCCCTTGGGAGTACCACTCCGGCCTCGATAGCCTACTCAATGCCTTACGTCGTTACGGAAAACTGCATCAAGTGCAAGTACATGGACTGTGTCGAGGTATGTCCGGTGGACTGCTTCCACGAGGGTCCCAACTTCCTTGTGATCGACCCTGACGAATGTATTGATTGCACGCTGTGCGAGCCGGAATGCCCTGCCAACGCGATCTATCCCCAAGACGATGTGCCCGCCGGGCAGGAGCATTTCACCGCGCTGAATGCCGAGCTGTCGAAGTCATGGCCGGTGATCACCGAGCGCAAGGAACCGCCGGAAGACGCCAAGGAATGGGATGGCAAGCCCGACAAGCTGGGCCTGCTCGAACGTTAATCCTCGGACCTACCGGAAAACCGCAGGTCACAGCCACATCACCGACACCACCCGCATGCCGGCGACGACCAGACTCCGGCACGATCAATCAGTAACGCGCTCACGCACCGCTGAAAGAATCTTCTTGCTGGCTTCGTCATCCACTTCCTCACCGGCAGCGCTCAGCACCAGCACCCGCGACTTGGCGCCATCAGCCACTACCTTGGCAACACGATCGAATTCCTGACGTGTCACCTTGTCTTTGCGCAGCCAGCGCTCATTCACCGTCTCGACCTCGACGCGCACTGCAATCGTGCGCTCGGCAGCATCGACTGCTCCGAGCGTTCCGATCTGCGCCTGTTCGAGGGCATCACGAACGCGCTCGAATGCCTGAGTGGGATCTGCGTCGACGAACAATTTCTCGGCGACATCGGCAGCACTCGATCGTATTTCGCTGACCGGCTTTTCGCTCATGCCGTCCTGACTGGTGCTGCCTTCCGGCACCATCATCACATCACGGCGCGCCGGCGAGTCCAGATCCGCCGGGACATCCAGCGACTTGCCCTGCTGCGCGTCCAGATATGCCTCCTTCTTATCACGCGAAAACATGCCGCACCCGGCGAGCACGCACATCGTCAGCAACAGTCCAACCCGGAGCAGCTTCAGTCGCTTCATCTCATCCATTCCCGTCAGTTCCAGCAGCCATTGTAGCTTCGCCAGCATGAATATCGGCGAGACAGGCGTCGACCTGTTCGCGAAAGGTCTCGGACAGCGCATGCAGAGGCAAACGTAGATTGCCCTGCAATTGCCCCATTCGGCTCAACAGCCACTTTGCGGGGATCGGATTGGACTGCACGCCGAGCGCCGCGTACAGCGCCTGCAGTCGCTCATTGATCTGTGCAGCCGCGGCATTCCGGCCGCCAGTTGCCAGCGCGCACAGCCGCGCGAACGCCCTGGGTACCACATTGGCTGCGACCGAGATCGTTCCACTTGCGCCGGCCAGCATGGCCCGCAACGCCGTGGGGTCGTCGCCACTCAGCACAAAGAAATCCGGCGTGGCCAGGGCCAGCAGGTCGCACATACGAGTCGCATCGGGCACCGCCTCTTTGATACCCACAATCGCAGGATGCTCAGCGAGCTCGGCCACTGTCTCCGGCTGCAGATCGCAGCCCGTGCGCCCTGGAACGTTGTAAAGCACCAACGGGAGACCTGATTGCTCGGCGAGAGACAGATAATGCGCACGCAACCCTTGCTGTGTCGGGCGCACGTAGTAAGGCGTCACCGCCAACAGCGCATCGGCACCGGCGTCGCGGGCAAACTGGGCCAGGGCAAGCGATTTCCTTGTCGACGGCGAGCCAACGCCGGCAATGACGGGCAGGCGTTTCGCGGCTGCGGCAACGGCCGCCTGAATCAAGTTGCGGTATTCGGCATCGTCAAGCAACGCCGCCTCACCCGTGGACCCGGCGATAACCAGGGCCTTGGTGCCGCATTCGATGTGCCAGGCTATGAGTCGGCTCAGCGCCGGAAAATCAATGTTGTCGTCCGCACCGAACGGTGTGACGAGCGCGCAGATACTGCCTTGCAATCGCATGGTGGAATCACTTGGGGGACGCCCAGAATGTTACTTGCGGCCCCCTTGGGCCACAAGTATTCTGCGGCTCAGGGCAGCGGTGGCCAATAGCAGGAAAGTTACGTGGCACGACCCACTTCGAACGAAAACTACATTCTGATCGCGGCCGTAGCCCCGCAGGACAAGTCGCCCTTGATGCCGCTGACCAAGAGAATCAGCGAATGTGGCTGCACCTTGGTGGAGTCGCGCCTGTCGGCGCTGGGTACGCATGTCAGTGTCTCCCTGCTGGCGATGGGCTCCTGGGACGCGGTGGCGAAACTTGAGGCATCCACGGCACGCATCGAACGCGATGAGGGCATCAAGGTGCACGCGCATCGCACCTTGGCCAAGCCGATGCAGACCGACTTGCTCCCTTATGTCATCGAAGTGGTGGCTGCAGACAAGCCCGGCATCATGTTTCAGCTGGCAGAGTTTTTCTCGCATCACGGCATCAGCATTGAAAGCCTATCTTCCAGCCGCTTTCGCGCCATGCAGACTGGCGCTGAAATGTTCTCTGCACAGATCACCATTGGCATCCCTTCGAAGACCCATATCGCCGGCCTGCGCGATGATTTCCTTGAGTTCTGCGACTCGCTGAATCTCGACGCCATCATGGACCCGATGAAATTTTGATGATGCCACGCTCTGCGACCCCGACAAACCTGCCCCCGATTCCAAGCCGTCTCGAGATCGTCGCATCCCGCATCGATGTGTGTATCCGTCCGATGCGCATCCTCCCCTCCCCCACCAGGAGTAATCCCCTGTGATGTCAGCTGGAAAGCGTATCTACGTGCTGGACACCAATGTGCTGATGCACGACCCGACCGCCATCTACCGGTTCGAGGAACACGATGTGTTCTTGCCGATGACCGTGCTCGAGGAACTCGACGCAGGCAAGAAAGGGACCTCTGAAGTGGCGCGCAACGCGCGACAGGTCAGCCGCTTTATCAACGAGTTGATCGAAGCCAATGGCAGCGAACCTATCGAACGCGGCCTCAAATTGCTGCGCCCGAAAGAACTGAAGTTGCGCAAGAACGGCCAGATCGGCCGGCTGCTGTTTCAAACCAGCACGGCACTGCCTGCGCTTACCAAGCTCAAAGCCATTCCGGACAACCAGATCCTCGCCTCAATCCTGGTACTTCGCGAATTGAATCCGCAAGCAGACGTCGTGCTGGTGTCCAAGGACATCAACCTGCGTATCAAAGCCACCATCTTTGGCGTGCCCGCCGAGGATTACGAGAACGATCGCGCGCTCGATGATTTCAGCCTGCTCTACACCGGCCTCGCCGAACTGTCTGCCGACTTCTGGAGCAAGCACAGCCGCAATCTTCGTTCCTGGTCGGAGAAGGGGCACAGCTTCTACGAGATCAAGATGCGCAAGGATGAGGTCTGGCATCCGAACCAGTTTCTGTATCTCAATGGCGACGAAGAGCCCGAGTTTCGCGTGCTCAAGGTCCGCGACGGTGTCGCCACATTGCAGATCGTCGATGACTTCAGCGGCGGCAATCATTCGGTCTGGGGCGTGCACGCACGTAATCGCGAGCAGAACTTCGCGATGAACGCGTTGATGGATCCGGAGATCGATTTCGTCACGCTGCTGGGTACCGCCGGTACCGGCAAGACCTTGCTGGCCTTGGCCGCGGGCCTGGCGCAGGTGATGGACCAGCAGCGTTATCGCGAAATCATCATGACCCGTGCCACGGTGTCAGTCGGCGAGGACATCGGTTTTCTGCCCGGCACCGAGGAAGAAAAGATGACACCGTGGATGGGTGCGCTTACCGATAATCTGGAAGTACTCGCCGATCCGCAGGAAGGCGGCTCCTGGGGTCGTGCTGCCACCAATGACTTGCTGGCTTCGCGCATCAAGATCCGCTCGATGAATTTCATGCGTGGCCGTACCTTCCTGAATCGCTACGTGATCATCGACGAGGCGCAGAACCTTTCGCCCAAGCAGATGAAAACCCTGCTGACGCGCGCTGGTCCCGGCACCAAGATGATTTGCCTGGGCAACGTCGAACAGATCGACACGCCCTATCTCACCGAGACGACGTCCGGGCTCACCTACGCGGTGGATCGCTTCAAGCAGTGGCAGCACAGCGCGCACATTACTCTGCGTCGCGGCGAACGCTCACGACTGGCCGACTTCGCATCCGAAAGTCTGTAATAGAGTGCATGCCTGAATGCCAGACAAAAAAAGGGGCTCCAATGGAGCCCCGAGTGGATTCAAGCCCTGAAACCAACTAACTAGAAGTCGAGACGCCAAACTGCTTCGGCCTCAACCTGGGACCCGACACCAAGTGTGCCGCTGGGCCCCGAAATATTGCCGAGGTAATACTCGGACGGTGCATAGCTCGCTGCCAGTCGCAGCTGACCTGCGCGATCGAAACGATGCTCAAAACCTAGCGCGAAGTTGTTGTCAGTCAACAACTCAGCGAAAGCATTGTTCAATACGATGGAACTCGGCTCAGGCTGCTGCTGGGTGCTATAGCGCAATGTCAGACGGCTAGCAGCACCCATGGAAACGCCCACGTCAGCGCTGTACACATCCAGATCACGCCAGGTCAACTCGGGCTGGCTTCCGTCATTAAGCAGCGCAAGAAAACGTACCGGCAGTGAACGACTGGAAAATGCCACCAGATCGCCGTAGAAAACGCGCTGAGCAGATACCGAGAAGTCTGCAAAAGAGAACGGGCTCCAACGCGCGGTCACACTCGCGCGTGCCGGAAGATCAAAGTCACCGGGGTCGGAATAAACGCCACGATAGCTTTGGAAAGCTTCCATGTTGACTTTCGACTGCACCGTAGTGCCAACGGTGAAACGATCATTGAGGTTCGTCTCAAAGCCGACCCGCACTCCAGTACCAGACGTGCTTTCCGTCAGGTCACGACTTGCCTGATCCTGATGTTCGACAATTTCTGTTCCCAGACCAAACGATGCGAACTGCTGATTGGCCAAAACGATACCTGCAGTAACGCGGGCATCGTTACCGACTTCGCGCGACACATCGGCGGAAAGCAGCTTGCGCACCAAACCAGCCTGCGGAAACTCCACATCACGGAGAGCTCCGAAGCTGTTGTTGCGGTCTGGTGAGTCACCGGAGACTGTTGTAGCGAAATTGACTTCGAGGGGCATCGAGCGCGTTGCACCAAAATGCGCAGCTACGATGGTCGATTCAGGTGCCAGAGCGCGACCGAGCAAACTGGGCGCCTGAGCCTTGGGCTGATTTACCCAATCGTATGAAGGTGTCATCGACGCACCCGCGTAATTACGCCAAGCGTCCATAGTGTCATCCGCAGCCTGCGCTTCATGAGTGAGCGAAAGAGCAATCAACACCGACAACGATGTCAGCGAGAAAAGCTCAGCATGGCGTACGAATTTCGTCATGGTCCCCAGTGTGCAGTGTTGCGAGTTCGCGACATAGTCTCAAAAAAACAACATGGCGTCAAATATCCGTTTTCGGGCAGTTTGATGCACACTGCGACACGTTTCTCGCTTTGGACCACCGGCAGTGTCGCAAAAAAACAACAGCACGACAATCTTGATCATCGGCGGCTCGGATTCTGGCGGCGGCGCCGGCATTCAGGCGGACTTGCGGGTGATCGGTGCCTATAGGCTGGCCGGTGCCTGTTCATTGACGGCTGCGACCGCCCAGAACCCTGGCGCCGTCCGATCACTCAATTTGATGCGCCCCGCTCAGGTCGGCGCTCAAATTGAAGCGGTTCTAGAGGACATGGATATCGCCGCGATCAAGATCGGCATGCTGGGCAGTGCCGCGATCGCGCGCGAGGTCTGGGCGAGAATCGAGCACTGCAAGGTGCCTTTGGTGCTGGACCCGGTGCTGATCGCCACTTCCGGTGGTGCATTGTTGAGCAAGGCTGGCCTGACCTGGATGCGAAGACACCTGCTGCCGGCTTGTGCGGTGCTCACGCCCAACCTACCGGAGGCGGCCGCGCTGTTGGGGCGCTCAGTAACCACCTTGCGCGATCGCGAACGCGCCTGCGAATCCCTGCTTGCGATGGGTGCAGCCAGTGTCATGCTCAAGGGTGGGCATGCCAAGGGTAGGCAAGTGACTGATATATATGCCGATGACGATGGCATCACTGTATTGCGGGCGCAACGTCTGCGCATGCGCACGCATGGCACCGGCTGCACGCTGGCCAGCGCGATAGCCGCAGAAATGGCTTTGGGCGAACCAACTGCCGCGGCTGTGGTCAATGCACACGCCTATTTGCAGTCGGCGCTGCGTCATCCACTTCGACTCGGGTCGTCCAATACCTGCAGTCCAGGATACGGATTTATTAACCGCAGCTCGCCCGATGTGACGGCGTTCGCCCGCTGAAGCGGTCGATCCAATAAAATAAGTGCCGATCAAGAGGAAAGCACGCATGCAAACAAGAATCTCATTGTTCGGCGCACTCGCGCTGTGCGCAGCGCAATTGGCGATCGCGGCAGGCGACGCACCCAAGATCGAGTTCCACGCGATGGCGCCGGAAGCAAACGACAAGCTAGCGCTCGGCAGCAGAGTCGACATCAAGCCCACACCCATACATACCGAAATGCACGCAACGTTGCGCCCCGATGGCAGCATCGAGTTGCATTGCAACGACCACGTGGTGCATGCGCCTGGGCATGAACGCCTCCCTACAGAGGAGCGTCCGCGATGAAGTCCTACCTCTGCTCACTCCTATTGTTTCTTGCAGCCACAGCAGTTTCAGCGACACCTACAGTCGAGTTGCAATCCGGTACTCCAGTCAATTTTGATCTGCCGCCGAGTTCATTTTCCACCTCGTTCTATGTTGATGTCGAGGAGGTGGACCAAAGCCTGCGTGTCGATTTTGACTCGCCTACTGCCGGCGTAGATATTGGCCTCTTCTTGCGCTACGGAACCCCGTTTCCTGACACGTTCAGTGGCGGACGGCCGGTCCGTCTCAGCTATATCGCCGACCTGGCGCACTATCGTTCGACCGGAATAACCAACGACGAGTTTGTGGTGATCAGCAAGACCGGTGGCCAGCCTCTACGCTCTGGTCGCTGGTATTTGTTCGCCTTCAACACCATAACCGGCCAAGGCGCGTCGATCACCGCAAATACCACCATCATGGCAACGTTGTCGGCTGCATCACCACCGGCAGCTGACTTCACCGTCAACTTCAATTCGGTCGGAACCAGCGAAAACCCCTGCAGCAACAGCGAGTGGTTCGACACCACCGCTGCCACACCGGTAGGCGGGAACCCCGGCACTACGCGCGGCGAACAACGCCGCAATGTCATGCTGCGCGCCGCCAGCAACCTTGCACAGGAAATGCGCAGCCCGGTGCCGATTTCGATCGACGCTTGCTGGGACAACCTTGGCATCGGCAATTCGGTCACCCTTGCACAGGCCGGCCCAAAAAACATTCTGCGCGATGCCGCTTCGATGGAGAAAAAATACACCTGGTATGCCGGACCACCGGCAGCACGCATTGCCGGCACCTCATTCTGCCGTTTGGCCAATGATGACTGTTCCTTAGCGGAGATCGGTGCGACGTTCAACAATCAGATTGACACGCCAAGCGCGCTGGGTAGCAACGGTTTCTATTACGGGTATGAAGGCAGCAGCGGTAGCAATGTGGATTTCATTTCCATCGCCATGCACGAGATCGCGCACGGGCTTGGCTTCCTCAGCCTGGTTGCGCTCAATGACACACAAGGTGATGTGCCCGGTTCAGAGTTTGATGGGTTTGATGACGCTTTTTCCAGCAACGTCGCCTGGTTGGACGCTGGCGTGCTGCGTCCCTTCCACAAACTGACCGACGCCCAGCGCATGCTTGCTGCGGTTTCCGGCAGCAATCTGAAATGGAGCAGCACCAATGCAGCGGCCTCTCCGGCAAATCCTCTGGCACCGTTCGCGCCACCAGACAATCTGATCCAGCTCTATGCCCCAAGCGTGATCGACAATGGCTCGTCGGTCTCGCACCTCAACCAGATCGCCTACCCCGGTGAAATGATGCGTCCATTCAGTTCAGGCACGCAGCGCTCGCTGTCCCTGGGTCGCGCGATTCTTGACGGCGTGGGTTGGAGCAACGCCGTCGCAACGGCGCCGGTTGATCCAGTTCCATTGGGTGGGTTTTTCTATGATCCTCAGCACACCGGTCATGGCATCGAATTCTCACCGGTTACGCCCGGTGGCGATCTCTACGTGCTGACCTTCTACACCTATGACGACGCCGGCAATCCCGAATGGTTTCAGGCGGTGGGTCGCATGGTCGATGGCAAATTCCTGCCCGAGACCGACGCCAACGACAACAGCCTTCAGCGCTATATCTACGATCCAACGCAGCCGTCCGGTCAGCGCCAAAGCATCGATCCCAATTATCGCGGTACGGTGCAAATGGACTTCGTCCAGGCCGCCAACTCCCCGGTGTGTGCGTCTTCGCAATCGGTAATCGGCTACCTGGCCGTGATGACCTTCTCACTCGGCGGTTCGGCTCCTCAAGAATGGTGCATGCGAGAACTGATTCCGCGTTTGTTGCGGCCCACCAGCGACCTTACCGGCATCTGGTATGCCGGGCCACAGGATTCGGGCTGGGGATTTTCGCTGGGTTCTATCCCTGACGGTGGCAGCGGCGGGCTGTTCAGCATCCTCTATTACTACGATGCCCAGGGCAATCCACGCTGGGCGCTTTCGTCACTCGGCAATCTGCAACCCAACAGCACCGCGGACATGATCAGCCGCAATGGCTATTGTCGTGCCTGCGCTATTCCTTCCGGTTTTCCAACCGGGCGTGACACCGATATCGGTTCGATCAGTTTCAATATGCAGCCCGCTGGGACGGCAGGAAGTACGGTGACCTACACTGCCACCTGGAATGGCGCTCAGGGCGGTGTGTTTGCGCGCACGACGTCGCCGCTGGTCATCCTGTCGATACCCTCTGTCGCGCAGCAACCGCGGTGAGCGGCTGACAGCATGCACTGATCGCGTGGGACGAATCCTGTATCGAATGCCAGCAGTGCGGGGGCAAGCCCCCTCGCTGCATACCAACTGCCTCAAAGACGCGAGATGATGGCATCGGCAAAACTCGGTGTGCTGCCAGTGCCGCCCAGGTCCGGCGTGACCCGGTCTTTGGCGGCCATTGTGGCGCGGATGGCGTCACGCAGGCGCTTGGCGGACTCCTGCTGACCCAGGTGGTCGAGCATCTGGCCGGCCGCAAGTAACAGCGCGCAGGGATTGGCTACGCCCTTGCTGGCGATGTCCGGTGCCGATCCATGCACCGCTTCGAAAATCGCGCCTTCAGTGCCGATGTTGGCACCCGGCGCAAGCCCGAGTCCGCCGACCAGGCCGGCGCAGAGATCGGAAATGATGTCGCCGAACAGATTGGTGGTGACGATCACATCAAACTGCTCCGGTCGCATCACCAGCTGCATGCAGGTGTTATCGACAATCATTTCATTGGTCTGGATGTGTGGATACTCGGCCGCCACTTCGCGCCCCACCTTCAGGAACAATCCTGACGTGGTCTTCATGATGTTGGCCTTATGCACGATGGTGACTTTCTTGCGGCCCAGCCGGGTCGCGAGATCGTATGCATAGCGCAGGATGCGCTCGGAACCACGGTGGGTGACACGGATCAGCGACTGAGCCTGCTGGCCGTCGGCCGACATGGTCTGCCCTTCCGAACCATAGGCGCCTTCGGTGTTTTCGCGCACGGTGATCAGATCGATGTTCTCGTAGCGTGCCTTGGTACCGGGAAAGGTGATCGC
Organism: Lysobacterales bacterium; assembly: GCA_031391205.1. Lineage (GTDB taxonomy): Bacteria > Pseudomonadota > Gammaproteobacteria > Xanthomonadales > Ahniellaceae > 0-14-3-00-62-12. Next base: position 14,866 of record JANMUE010000072.1, read on the forward strand.
CGGGCGCACGTTGGCGTAGAGATCGAAACGGCGTCGCAGCTCGACATTGATCGAGGTGAAGCCATCGCCCACCGGCGTCGTCAGCGGACCTTTCAATGCGATGTGATGGCGGCCGATCGAATCCAGGGTCGTGGCCGGCAACAGTTCGCCGTGCTTCTCCAGCGCGGTCATGCCGGCGTCGACAAACTCGTAGTTCAGCCCAACTTTGAGTGCGTCCAGAACGCGCAGCGAGGCGTCCATGATTTCGGGGCCGATACCGTCTCCACGGATCACGGCGATCGTCTTGTTCATTGCTTGGTCTCTTTGCGGTGCGAGCCTCAAGCCCGCCATTATAGGGTGTTCGGGGAAACGCGGCGAATCTTAGGCAGAGTTGGTGCCCGCGCCCTGTTCCAGCTCGTCGAGAAAGTCTACTGCCCGACGCAGATGCGGAATCACGATCGAGCCGCCTACCACCAGACCGACACTGAAGATTTCGAAGAACTCTTCACGGTTCACGCCCGCCTCCTTGCACTGCGCGACGTGGTAGCTGATGCAATCGTCACAGCGCAGCACCATGGAGGCAACCAGACCGAGCATTTCCTTGGTCTTCACGTCCAGTGCGCCGTCCTTGTAGGTCTGCGTATCCAGAGCGAAGAAGCGCCTTACGACCTGATTGTCCTCGGAAAGAATACGCTCATTCATGCGCTTGCGAAAATCGGTGAACTGCTGGACGCGGTCGCTCATACAGGGATGCTCCGTGTTCGGAAAGACGGTGGCCGAAGGCGGGGTTAGAGAAATCAGGCAGGCATCAGCAAAGGATCGAGACCACCCTTGCGATCCAGCGCCACCAGATCGTCGTAACCACCTACATAGTGGCCGTTGACGAAAATTTGCGGCACCGTCATTCGCTTGGTTTTCTCGACCATTTCGGTGCGCAACGCCGGATCGATATCGACGCGGATCTCTTCGACCTTGAGACCTTTGCGCGCCAGAAAACTCTTCGCCGCCAGGCAGTAGGGGCAGATTGCGGTGGTGTACATCTCGATTCGGTTCATGGTGGACTCAAATACAGGAAACAGGTTTGGGCAGTCCGGCATAACGACAAGCCTGCCGCGCCGGGCCATCCGGAAACAAGCGATAAAGATAGCGACTGCTTGCTTTATCGGGACCAAACTGGCGGCCGAGTTCTTTCACCAGTAGGCGCATTGGCGGCGCCATGGCGAAGCGCCGGTGGTAATCCTGAAGAAACTCGATGATTTCCCAGTGCTCGGTGCCAAGTTCGATGGCATCACGCGCGGCCATGGCTTCGGCCCACTGACGGTTCCACTGCCCGGAATCCAGGAGATAACCACGGGCATCCACCGCCACAGTCTCGATCGCGTCGTCCCTCATCAGACCGGGCTCCAGGTTATGCAGCGCGCATGCCGCTCGCTGGCAGCGACCCAGTCGGTATCATCGCCAACGCGCACACATGGATGCAACGCCTGACGTTCAAATCCGCGCAGCTCCAGATCAGCCAGCAAGACCAGTACGGCGATGCCGTCAGGAAGCTTTGCCCAGATATCGCCGCCAACACCAGGGGCAAGCGCCAACCAGGCGGCATCCTGCAGCAACACGATGCTATCGCCCGCGGAGACAGCCAGCAGCAGGGCCGGCAAGGGCTGCAGGCCGGTTTGCCCGGAAAGCACATGCAGAACGCCGGAATCAGAAACGCTGGACATGGCGATGTCCGCTAATCAGAACGGAAAGTTCATTAGCGCCAAGTCGCTGCACGGCAACGGCAACGTCGAAAATTTCGCGCACCCGCATGCACTCGGAACTCGCCGCGATCGTGGCGGCGCCGTGATGCAGCAATGCGGCCAGGCCGCGCGCCAAATCTGGTAACCCCTGCATCTCCGGTCTGTGCTGCGCCGACAACAGACAGACCCCATCGGCGATAAGCAGCACCGAAACCGAATGCTCGTACGCGATGGCGGCTAGCGCTGCATCGATACCGTCACGCGCGGACATGCCGCCCGCCGACGCGATGATGACGAGCACCGCGGTCAACGACAGAAACTCATGATTCGGTCCAGGTCATGGACAGCGTCGTACCACTGGCCCAGGCTGCCTGCCTTGATCGCAGGATGCCGGCATCCCTCGATGCTCAGGCGCTCCATCGCCGCCTGACAGGCGAGCAATGGGATCCCGTGGGTTCGGGTAAGTTGAGCCAGGCTATCCAGACCCTTGATGCCCGATGGCTGCGGATGCAGTGCCGCCAGAACCGCGTCGCCATACAGAAAAACCTGACGAATCTGGTGCCCCCGCGTCAAGGCAGCCTCTGCAAAGCGCGCGGCACTGTGAAAAGCCGCACCGTTGCTGGGAGAATCCTGGATGAACAGCCCGTAGATCACTTTAGGACGCTTCCCGATTCTCGCGCTAGGCTTATACGCTGGTTGATGGACTTAGACATCCGTGCTGAACCGAATTCTCATTGCGATTATAGCCTTCTGCAGCATGCTTCCGGCTGCCTTTGCTGGTGATGTCGAGCTGCCGGACATCGGCGCGTCTGCAGATCGCCTGGTCTCCCCCGAGGAAGAAAGCCGTTACGGCGAGAGCATGCTGCGCGAGTTCAGGCGCCAGAATCTGGTGCTGGAGGATCCGCTGGTAGCCGATTATCTGCGCTCACTGGGCTACCGCCTGGTTGCACAAAGTGAACGTCAGGCCGATGATTTCACTTTTTTCATGGTGCGTTCCAACGAGATCAACGCCTTCGCCGCCCCAGGTGGGTATATCGGCGTCAATGTGGGCCTGATCCACGAGTTTCAATCGGAGAGCGAACTCGCCGCCGTGCTCGGGCACGAGATCGCGCATATTTCCCAGCGCCATCTGGTACGTGCGTGGGAATCGATGCAGAAGGCGACCCTGCCTATCGCACTGGCGATGATCGGCGCGGTGATCGCCGCCCAAGGTGCCAGCGGCGATGGCACCGAAGCGGCGCTGATGACCGGCATGGGGCTGATGCAGCAGCAGTCGATCAACTTCACCCGTAATAACGAATACGAGGCCGATCGCATCGGCATCCATACCCTGCACCGTGCCGGCTTTGATGCCGATGCCATGGCCTCCACATTTGCGCGAATGGGACGTGCGATGCGCGCAAACGGGGAGGAAATGCCGGAGTTCCTGCGCACCCATCCCGTCACGCTCTCGCGCGTCACCGAAGCCAAGAATCGCGCCGAGGCCCTCCGCAAGGACAGCGGCCGGCCAGTCAGTGAAGAACGCCCCAACGATCCGCGTTTCTGGTTGATGCGCGAACGCGCCCATGTTCTAACCGCCATCGCCCCGGTGGAACTGGTGGCCACATACCGCGAACGACTGGCGATTGCAGGCGACGCGACCAAGCCATCGCTCAATTATGGCCTGGCGTTGTCGCTGCTCTATGGGGCACAGGCGGACGCGGCAATTCCGATCCTTGCCCGGCTTGCTGCCACCGATCCCAATGACGCATTGTTCCAGCTGCCGCTTGCAGAAGCCGAGAGCGAGACTGGCAAAGTTGCGGCTGCACTCGACCGCCTGGACCGTCTGGCCAAGAACTTCCCCGGCAATCGCGCCGTTCTGATCGGCTACGCCAATGCACTGACGCGTACCGCCACCGCAGAGAATGGCCGCAAGGCAACGGAATTTTTGCGCGAGCTGATCGCCCGCTATCCCGACGATCCAGCGGTACAGCAATCCTACGCACGCGCCGCCGAGGTCGCCGGACAGGAGCTGCGCGCACTGGAGGCACATGCCGAGGTGGCCTTGCTCAATGGCAGTCCGGTCGATGCGATGGAACAGCTGCGGCGCCTGTTGGAGCGCCCCAAGCTTGATTACTACCAGCGCGCCCGTGTGGAGGCGCGCATCCAGGCCATTACCCCCTGGGTGCTGGAAATCGAACGCCTGCGCCTGCGTGCACCGCGGCCAGCCTGAGTCCTGTAGGTCCGGCCTGCGACCAGACGCTCTATCACCTAAGGAACCTCTGAATAAGTCACCACATCGTCTTCGCTACACAGCTTATTGCTTGCCACACCCCGAAAAACCTGCGGTTTTTCGCCCCCTGACTCAGGGGGCTATCGCGGCTCCGGACTTGTTCAGAGGGTCCCTAATTGGGCTCGATATGCCACGAAATAGTGTCCGCGCACAGCTCGGCCCTACATGACTGTCACACACTCGCAACAGAACTGTCGTGTAATGCGTCTATCCAACGCCCTGACCCGACATGCAGAAACACATCCTGATCGTTGAAGACGAAGCCGCCATCCGCGAAATGATCGCGGTCGCCCTGTCCCGCTCCGGCATGCGTGCCGAGCACGCCGCCGATGTGCGCGCCGCCCAGGAGGCGATCGCGCGCAAGGTGCCGGACCTCATCCTGCTCGACTGGATGCTGCCGGGTATCAGCGGCATTGACTACGCCCGCCGCCTGCGCCGCGATGAACTGACACGAGAAGTCCCGATCATCATGCTGACTGCACGTGGCGAAGAAGACGATCGGGTACTGGGTCTGGATGCCGGCGTTGACGACTACGTGGTCAAACCGTTTTCCGCACGCGAACTGGTCGCCCGGGTCAAGGCGGTGATGCGCCGCGCCCTCGGCGACAGCGAGAACGGCAACGTCGAAATCGCCGGGTTGCGCATCGACGGTGCCGCGCACCGGGTATTCGCCGACGGCAAGCCGGTGGCTATCGGCCCGACAGAGTATCGATTGCTGTATTTCTTCATGACCCATGCTGATCGCGTCTACGCCCGTGATCAATTGCTGGACCATGTCTGGGGCGGTACCGTCTATGTCGAGGAACGCACGGTCGACGTGCACATCCGCCGTCTGCGCAAAACGCTGGAACCGTTCGGCAAGGACTGTCTGGTGCAAACCGTGCGTGGCTCGGGCTATCGCTTCTCGATGCTGCAATAGTCATCATTCAAGATCTGTGGCTTCGATGCTTGTCCGCAAGGGATTACCAGCTGCGCTGTTGACAGCCCCTTCGGTCATAGAAGCGGGGCTTGCACCTGCTCGCTCTTGAGTTTCGATTTACGGACCGAAGATTCAGAGCGTGCAGTTGCAAGACCCGCACCTAAGCCTCGAAGCCTCATACCAACGGCTTGCACCCACTCGTCACCGACTGAAAAGCTAAACTGCTGCCATGCCGGAAACCGAACAGCATTTTCTGCGCTCGCACTCCTGGCAGGTGTCGATCGGGCGCCTTGTCGTGCTGGTTGCCGCGTCGATCCTGATCGGCTGGTGGCTTGGTGATATCCGCAGCGCCCTCGTCTGTGCGTTCGCGATCTATGTGGTCTGGTCACTGAGCAGCCTGATGCGCCTGCAACGCTGGGTGATGGGGCGCAACCGCATTGCGCCCCCCAGTGACATGGGGGTATGGAGCGATATCGCCAGTTTCGTGCATTCACGTCATCAAGCGGGCAAGCAACGGCGCCGGCGTCTGGTACAGCTGCTGCGTGCCTATCGCGAAGCCGCCGAGGCGCTGCCCGATGGCGTCATGGTGCTCACCAATACCAGGCAGCTGGTCTGGTCCAACGCCTCCGCGCGACGTCTGCTGGGTCTGGACAAATACCGCCATCGCGGCCAGGTGATCGATCATCTCATTCAGAACCGGCAGATTCTGGAATGGCTGAGTGCCGAACGTACCGAGCAACCGCTGATTGATGTGCCCTCCCCGGTCAACAGCGATATGCGCCTGAGCATGCGCATTATTCCCTATGCCGAGCGGCAATGGCTGCTGGTGGTACGCGATATCAGCACTCTGCTCAAGCTGGAGCAGGTGCGGCGCGATTTCGTCGCCAATGTGTCGCATGAGCTACGCACTCCGCTCACCGTGATTCATGGTTATCTGGATTTGGTCGAGCCGGGCGAATTCCCGGAATCGGGCGACATGATTCTGGAGATGCGGCGCCAGTCCACACGCATGACCCAGATTGTCGAGGACCTGCTTACGCTGTCGCGTCTGGACGCGCAGGAAGGGCTGAACGACGAGCTGGTCAGCATGAGCGCCATGCTCTCCTTGCTGAAACGCGAAGCCGAGGCGCTGTCTGGCGGGCAGCACCGCATCGAGGCACATCTGAGCTGCCGTCGCGACCTGCTCGGATCGGCCAAGGATTTGCATAGCGCCTTCTCGAACCTGGTATTCAACGCGGTGCGCTACACGCCACCGGGTGGCAGCATCGACATCGATTGGCGCGATCTGCCCGACGGTGCCTGCCTGAGCGTACGCGATACCGGGCATGGCATCCCCGCCGAGCATCTGCCCAGAATCACCGAGCGTTTCTATCGGGTTTCCACCAGCCGCTCGCGCGAGAAAGGCGGCACCGGCCTTGGCCTTTCCATTGCCAAGCATGTGCTGGCCTTGCATCAGGCAAGACTCAGAATCGAGAGCGAGCCAGGTATGGGCAGTACCTTCTTCTGCGAATTCCCGGCGGCCCGACTGGAGACAATCGCCCCAGTCGCCGGTACTTCTGCTTCAATGCCACTTCAACAGGTTGCCGATACCGACAGGAACGTCACGCAATGACCCGCAAGAACGAACTTCGTGACCTTCGCGACCCCGCGCTTTACATCAACCGCGAACTGTCGCAGTTGGAGTTCAACGCGCGCGTGTTGGCACAGGCGCAGGACAACAGCATTCCGCTGCTCGAGCGCCTGCGTTTTCTGTGCATCTGCTCGACCAATATCGACGAGTTCTTTGAAATACGCGTGGCCGCGCTCAAGCAACAGATCGCCTACGGCGGCGGACAGCCGGCACCGGATGGGCTCAGCCCACTGGAAACATTCACCCGCATCCGCACCCGAGCTCTGGATCTGGTCGAGGCGCAGTACCAGCTGTGGAACAAAACCATTCGCCCCGCACTCAAGGAGCAGGGCATCCGCATTCTGATGCGCGACGAATGGAATGTGCGCCAGCGACGCTGGCTGCAGGCCTATTTCCAGAACGACATTCTGCCGGTGCTGTCGCCACTCGGACTCGATCCGGCGCATCCGTTCCCGCGCATCCTCAACAAGAGCCTGAATATCGCCGTCGTTCTCAAGGGCAAGGACGCGTTCGGGCGTGAAGGTCATATGGCGATTGTGCGCGCGCCGCGATCATTGCCGCGGGTAATCAGGTTACCGACAGAAATCAGTGACAACTCGCAGGACTTCGTGCTGCTGTCGAGCATCCTGCATGAATTCGTTGATGAGCTGTTTTCCGGCATGATTGTCAAGGGCTCGTACCAGTTCCGTGTCACCCGCAACAGCGAGTTGATCGTCGATGAGGATGAAACCGACGATCTGGCAGACGCCCTCAAGGACGAACTGCATGGCCGTGGCTTTGCGCAGGCGGTGCGCCTGGAAGTCGCCGACGCCTGCCCCAAGACGACGTTGAAGTTCCTGATGGCGAACTTCGAACTCGGCGAAGACGATATCTATCGCTGCCCTGGTCCGGTCAATCTCAGCCGTATCTCGGCGGTGTTCGACATGACCGACCGCCCCGATCTGAAATTCCCGAAGTTTTCGCCGCGCGTTCAGCCGCGCCTCGCAGCGGCAGCGACTGTGTTCGATGCGGTGCGCGAGGGAGACGTGCTGTTGCATCATCCTTTCGATTCATTCGGAACCGTGCTTGATCTGCTGCGCCAGGCCAGCACCGACCCGGATGTGATGGCGATCAAGCAGACGCTGTATCGCACCGGCAAGGATTCACCCCTGGTGAGTTGCCTGATCGAAGCCGCGCGCAATGGCAAGGACGTCACGGTGGTGATCGAACTGCGCGCACGCTTCGACGAGGAAGCCAACCTGAGTGTTGCCGACCGATTGCAGGAAGCGGGTGCACAAGTCGTGTATGGCGTGGTCGGCTACAAGACGCATGCGAAGATGGTGTTGATCGTGCGCCGCGAAGCCTCGGGTCTACGTCGTTACGTGCACCTTTCTACCGGCAACTATCATGCCGGCACGGCCCGCGCCTACACCGATCTGGCGCTGCTCACATGCCAGCCCGATATCGGCGAAGACGTGCACAAGATGTTTCAGCAGATTTCCGGCCTGGGCCCACTGATCATACTCAAACATCTGCTGCAGGCGCCGTTCACGCTGCACAAGACGCTGCTGCAGAAAATCCTCCGTGAAACGACGATTGCCGAATCCGGAAAACCTGCCGCCATTCGCGCCAAGCTCAATCACCTCAACGAGCCTCAGGTCATCCAGAGCCTGTACACCGCATCGCGTGTCGGAGTGAAAATCGAGCTGGTGGTGCGCGGCACTTGCTGCCTGCGGCCCGGTGTGCCGGGCGTCTCCGATAATATTTCGGTGCGCTCAGTGGTGGGTCGATTCCTGGAACACAGCCGTGTCTACTGGTTCGCCAACGACGGCGCCCCCGAGACTTATTGCTCCAGCGCCGACTGGCTGGACCGCAACCTCCTGCGCCGCATCGAAGTCGGCTTTCCGATCATGGACGAGACTCTGGCCAAACGCGTCGCCGAAGAGGAAATCGACAACTATCTGGCCGACAATCAGCAGTCCTGGCAATTGAATTCCGACGGCAGCTATGTGCGTGTCGCCTGTGGCGAGGGTATGCCACACTCTGCGCAGCAGGCGCTGCTCGCCAAACTCTGCCACTGAGGCCAACCATGTCGCAGACGCTTCTGGATGGTGATGAACTGGCGGCTGTCGACCTTGGATCAAACAGCTTTCACCTTGTTGTCGCGCGCATTGAGCGTGGTCAGATCCGCGTCATTGACCGCTTGCGCGAATCGATCCGGCTGGCTGCCGGCCTGAGTGAGGATGGCGTGCTGACGCCGACAAAACGCCGACAGGCCCTGGCCTGCCTCGCAGTTTTCGGTCAACGCCTGGCGCATCTGCCGGACGACCGCGTCTGGGTGGTCGGCACGCAGACCCTGCGCCGGCTAAAATCCCCTCGCGCCTTTCTGATCGCGGCCGAAACCGCCCTGGGTCATCCTGTCGAAATCGTTTCCGGCCGTGAGGAAGCGCGCCTGATCTATCTGGGTGTGGCGCACGGACTCAAGGACACCGGCAACCGTCGTCTGGTGATCGACATCGGCGGCGGCAGTACCGAGTTCATCATCGGCGAGGGCTTCGAGGCGATCGAACGCGAGAGCCTGCAAATGGGCTGCGTGGCCGGCTCGCTGCAATGGTTTGCCGACGGCCTGATCACGCGCAAGCGCTACGAAGCGGCGCAGGCCAGCATCGCGCTGCAACTGCAGCAGTTTGCCGCAGACTTTCGCGCGCGCGGATGGAAGGAAGTCTACGGCTCATCGGGTACTGTGCGCGCGATTGGGTCGATCGCACGTGCGCTGGGCAATCGCGAGGGCAACATCACCCGGGCCAGCGTCAACGAAATACGTGAGCGTATCCTGCGCGCCGGACACAACGACCGTCTCGATCTACCGGGACTGCAGGAAGATCGGCGCTCCATCATCGCCGGTGGTTTCGTGGTGTTCGACACGGTGATGGACACGCTGGCGATCAAGAGCGTGCAGGTGGCTGAAACCGCGATGCGCGAGGGCCTGCTGTACGACATGCTGGGCCGCGCCGCAGAAGTCGACCCGCGCATCGCTACGGTTGAAGGGCTGGGTCAACGTTATGCGGTCGACGCTGCCCAGGCCAAGCGTGTCGAATTGATGGCGCTGCATCTGTTCGATCAGGTCGCGACCGCATGGGAATTGGACGACGAGCATCGCTCCTGGCTGCAGTTCGCCGCGCGTGTGCATGAGATCGGACTCGCCATCGCACACAGTCAGCATCATCAACATGCCGAATACCTGCTGGAGAATTCCGATCTCGCCGGTTTCACCCGCTTTGATCAGGAAGTACTCGCCATCATCGTACGCGGTCATCGCCGCAATCCGCCAGTGAGCAAGCTGCGTGCGCTGCCGCCGCGCGCTGCCCTGCCGGCACGCAGGGTGATGGTGTTGCTGCGTTTGGCTGCCTTGTTGCATCGCGCCCGCGTCGACGAGCGTCCGCCCCGCCTGAATGCCGATGCCCGCGGCGAGGTGCTCAGCATCACCCTGCCCCAGCGTTGGCTTGACTCGCATCCGCTGACGCGCACTGACCTCAATCAGGAACGCGACTATCTCAAAGACCTGGGCATGCGGCTGGTTGTGGGCACACACACGTCCTGACACTGTCACAGTCCTGGAACCTCCGCTTCATCGCAGCGCAACTTCTCTGCAGCACACTTCGGTAGCAGAAGAGGAAAACCTGCATGCGCATCGCTGTCGTCACCGAAACCTGGCCGCCCGAAGTCAACGGCGTCGCGTTGACGGTCCAGCATTTCGTGCAGCAAATGCAGTCGCTGGGTCATCAGGTCGAGCTGTCGCGCCCTACTCAGCCTACCGACCACGCGGCATCGCCGACATCGGATCTGCAGCAGCATCTGGTTCGTGGCGTGCGCCTGCCGCGTTATCCTGATCTGCGTCTGGGCATGCCCAGCGCCGCGATGTTCCGGCGCAACTGGAGCCTGCGACGACCGGATGCTGTCTATGTCGCGACCGAAGGTCCACTGGGCTGGTCGGCGGTGCGCACCGCCAAAGCAATGGGTATTCGCGTCGTCACCGGATTTCATACCCGCTTCGATGACTACGTGGCGCACTACGGCGCACGCATGCTTAGCCCCATCGTACTGGTCTGGTTGCGCCGCTTTCACAATCGCGCCGACCTCACTCTGGTGCCGACGCGGCAGCTGCTCGACGCATTACGCGCGCAGGGTTTCAGCAAGCTCGGGCACCTGCCTCGCGCTGTCGACTGTGAGCGCTTCAATCCCAGGTATCGAGACCCTGAACTTCGTGCCTCGTGGGGTGTGCAGCCAGACGCGCTGGCCGTGCTGCATGTCGGGCGGATCGCCCCCGAAAAGAATCTAGATCTGGTCGCCCTCGCCTACGAACGCATTCGCCAATCCGTGCCGGACGCGCGCATGATCTGGGTCGGCGATGGTCCGGCCTGCGCTGAGCTGCGTGCCCGCCATCCCGATCACATTTTTTGCGGCATACGCCGCGGCGAGGACCTGTCCAGGCACTTCGCCAGCGGCGACATGTTCCTGTTCCCCAGTCTGACTGATACGTTTGGTAACGTAACGCTTGAAGCCATGGCCAGCGGACTGTCGGTGGTCGCGTTCGACTATGCCGCCGCGCGCGAGCACATTCACGACGGCGTTTCCGGCCGCACAGTTGCATTCGGCGACAGCGCCGCGTTTGTGCACGCGGCTGCCCAACTCGCAGAAGATCGCAGTCTGCGCGCCGAGATGAATCTGCTGGCACGCAGCGCGCTGATCAACCTCGACCAACGTCAGGTGGCACAGCGACTGCTCGATGCGCTGTCCCCTGCCCAGGTCGAGGAGGCAGCATGAGCTCGGCGAGTACCCGTCTGCGCGCCTGGATTGCGGCACCTGAACTTGGCATCTGTCATGCCATGAATCGTTGGGGATGCAGCCCTGCGCCACTTCGGGTGTTTCGACTGGTCAGCCGGCTCGGCGATGGGCCCGCATGGTACGCCTTGATGTGTGCGCTCGCGCTGTTCGGCGCCGAGACCGGCGCCACTGCAGCACTTCATCTGGCCGTAATTGGCGTGGTCTGCCTGGCTTTGTATCGCAGCCTGAAACGCTGGACGCGGCGGCCACGCCCGTTCGCACGCCATCGATCCATCCGCGCGCATATTGCTCCGCTGGACGAATTCAGTTTTCCGTCCGGGCATACCTTGCATGCCACCGCCTTCAGCATCGTGGCCTGCAGCTACTATCCGCTGCTGACGTGGATACTGGCTCCGCTGACACTGCTGATCGCGCTGTCACGCGTCGTCCTTGGCCTGCACTATCCCTCTGACGTGATGGCGGCGGTTGCAATCGGTGCGTCGCTGGCCCTGCTCTCGCTGTCCTGGACATAGTCACGGCGCCTGCAATCCGAGCTTTCGGTCCTGCACTTCGACAAATTGACGCAGATCACGCCCTCACCCAGCGGCGATTGCGACACGCCGGGACAAACCCGCATACTCGGTCCATCGAACTCGGGGACCGCCTTGAACTATCGCCACGCCTATCACGCTGGAAATTTTGCCGATGTCCTGAAACACGTAGTCCTGGTGGCCTGCCTGGAAGCGCTGAAATCCAAGCAAACTCCATTCGCCTTTATCGATACGCACGCTGGCGCAGGACGCTACGACCTGAGCGGCATCGAGGCGCAAAAAACCGGCGAGTTCCGCGATGGCGTCAAGCGGTTGTTCGCCGCGGAGCGCTTACCGACCCTGGTGCACGCCTATCTGAACCTGGTGCGTTCGCAGACCAGCATCCATGGCACGACGCCCGAAGGCTACTACCCAGGTTCCCCGGCGATAGCGGCGGCCTTGATGCGCGATCAGGACAGCATGCAGCTGTGCGAGATCCAGGAGACCGAATACACACAGCTGCGCGCCCTGTTCAAGGGCGATGCGCGCGTCGCCGTGCATCAGCGGGATGGTTACCAAGCGATGCGCGCCTTGCTGCCGCCGAAAGAAAAGCGCGGCCTGGTACTGATCGATCCTCCGTTCGAGGCGCAGGCCGAGGAATTCCGCTATATCGAGCGCAGCCTGAAGCAGGCCCAGGAACGTTTCCCCAACGGGGTCTACGCAATCTGGTATCCGATCAAGCTACGCCAACACATTGCGCCGTTTCATCGCTGGCTGCAGGCCAGTGGCATGCGCAAGATTCTGATCGCTGAATTGCTGCTGCATCCGGACGACTCGGCATTGCGGCTCAACGGTTGTGGCATGGCCCTGATCAACGCGCCGTATCGCATCGACCGCGCCATCGGCGAATGCCTGCCGCTGCTCGCCCAACACCTTGCTCAGAGCCGGTTCAGCCAACATCGACTGGAATGGCTGGCAGAAGACTGAGGAATGGCCATGTCGAAATCATTGTTTGCAATCTGCGGAAAATCAATACTGCCCCTGGTGATGCTGACGTTGTGCAGTTGCGCCGCCCCCACGTTCGATCCTGCGGGAGCGCAAACCGGGCTCGCCCCCTGGGAAGTGGCAGGAAAAACCCTCGATAACGTCGATGTGATCTGGGGCGGCGTGATCATCCAGGTACATCATTTTGAAAACGATTCCGAAGTCGAGGTACTGGCGTTTCCTCTGGATCGCGGGCAACGCCCGATACCGCGGGCGCCGTCGCAGGGACGCTTCCGGATTCGCATCCCAGGGTTTGTGGAGTCGCTGGACTTCCCCGAAGGTTTGTTCCTGAGTGCACGCGGGCGCCTGATTGGAACCCGCGACGGCGTGATCGGAAAATCCCGTTATGTCTATCCCATCATCACCGACGCCCAGATTCGACGCTGGCCATCGGGATATCAGTTCGACCAGACGCGCTGGTCGGTGGGCATCGGCGTGGTGCTCTGAGGATATTCTGAACAAGTCAAACCTGGATACTGAATTACGGGCGAAAGGCCTCAGGCCTATCGGCGCGCGGCGAGCGAGAAGCTGTGTGGCGAGGTAATGCGGTGATGTGTCCAGAGATTCCCTGGATAGAACATTTCCTCGGCTGGTTAGCGCGATACTGGGTTCATGGCTAAACACAAAGCGATCCTGCATCGGCGCCTCGGCCCATGGACAGAAGCGCTCACGCTCTCAAACGGTCGTGATCTGGTTTTGCGTCCAATCTCCCCTCTGGATGCCGAACCTCTGCGCGCCGCTTTTGCCGCGCTGTCGCCAGAGGAAGTACGACTGCGCTTCATGCATCCGATCACCGAGATGACGCCGGAATATGCGCATCAATTAACGCATCTGCAAGCCGGTCGCGAGTTCGCGCTGGTAGCGACCGAGCCACTGCCCGCTGGCGAGGCGCTGGTGGGCGCCGTGGCACGCCTGAGCATCGATCCGGATACCAGGCAGGCAGAGTTTGCATTGGTGGTCGGCCGTCCACTGTCCTGCATGGGACTGGGCAGCTACATGATGCGCAAGCTGATCCACTATGCGCGCCGTCGCAAACTCAATTTGGTATTCGGCGACGTGCTCGGCGAAAACGCACCCATGCTCAGGCTCTGCGAACGACTGGGCTTCGCACACCACAGCCTGATCGGCGAGCACGGCATTACCCGCGTGCACAAGAAGCTTTAGTCCGCGAGTTCACGCTGTAGCTTCTTGGTGAGTTTGGCACGCACCAGCTCATAGGCCCGGCGTACCAGCGCACGTTTTTCCGCCTCGTTCATTTCGCAAGACGGCAGCAACGATATCCAGTGCGCGCGCGCCATATACGGTGCCGGGATCACGTGCGGGCGATCGGTAAGCTCGAGCAGCCGCTCGTCTTCGACCTTGAAGCTGAGCTGGCCATGATTTTTGCCCTGAAAGCAATACACCATAAACATCTTGCTGGCGACCATGAACACCAGATCATCGTGCCATTTCACTTCATGCGTCACACCGGGCCAGGCCGAGACCCAGGATGCCACCGTCTCCCGATCCATGACTGCTCCGATCACCGCTGCGAATGCGGCGTCCTGCAAGGGAGACTACACCGTTGCCGCTCTCGTTGCCTCAGCATCAGTGGGCCGCTAATCGACGCGATAGCGCCCTCGATGCACGCTCACCCTGGGCGGAATGCGCTGCTCCTCGAAACTCCTGTAACCCGCCGCCAACTGCGCCCAGAACTCCGCGTGCGGTGAGTCCAGGCGTTGCGGTTCGTGTACGTCATCCAGCTTGAACGGAAAGGCGTGTACCGAAACCGCCGATTGGCCGTTGCGCAGAGCTGCCTCAACCAGGGTATAAATTTCTTCGATCGCGGCATCGCCCATGGCATAGCAACCGATTGATACGCAGTTGCCATGCACCATCAGATAGTCACCGGTCCAGCCCTGGGCGCGCTCGTAGGCGTTGGGATAGCCAAGATTGAATGAGAGGTGGTAACTGCTGGCGGGATTGAGCTGACCGCGACGCACCGAATAGAAACCCTCCGGTGCCTGGCCATCGCCCTGACGCGTCTTCGGTCCGAGTTCGCCGGAGAATGTACAGATCGGATAACGCTGGCTGAGCACAAAACCCGGCTGCGATTTTGGCCGCATCCACAGCTCCAGTTCGGCTTCCTGCTTGAAGATGCGGATAAATACCTCATCGCCCGGTACAAGTCCCTGCGGCGTCAGCCGCTTCTCAAGCACAGGAAGTACGCGTTGACGCGCCGCAGCGGCTCGTCCAGTGGACGGCGATAGCCCGACCTGGGCCAGCGCGCTGCGTCCCAGGGTCGGCCAAATGGCCGAAGCCATAGCGGCGGCAATCGAAATTACGACGATAAAGACAACCAGCCTTGAGCGAATCATGCGCTACGAATCCGTCTTCATTTCTCGCTCCGCAAGATAGCAGTCAATCAGGAGCAGGGATGAATGCCTGCATGCGGGTTACGCACCAATTTGAATACCTCTGTGGGAACGGCGTCCCGCCGCGAAGCCGTTGCTTTGAATATTAAAGAGCATCGCGGCGGGACGCCGCTCCCACACCCACAATGTGCACTCCCACTGAGACCGGCCGAGCGCTATCCTGTGCGGCCCGCTCAGTCCATAATCTGCATGACGCGTTCCCTGCTCACTCCGGTGCTGCCGCACGGCATGCACAAACGCAGCTACTGGCGCACACCGCCGGGATCGGCCAAGGCGCTCGCCTTCGCTGAGGCAGCGCGCGCGCATGCCGGTCTGCTGGTGGTGGTCGCCAAGGACACGCATGCGGCGCACCAGCTCGAATCCGAGCTGCGTGTATTCCTGGATGCCGATCAGCAACTGGTGCATTTCGCCGACTGGGAGACCCTGCCTTACGATGTCTTCTCGCCGCACCCGGACATCATTTCGCAGCGCATCAGCACGCTGTATCGGCTACCTGGATTGCGTCGCGGCGTGCTGGTGGTTCCGGTCGCCACGTTGATGCAGCGCGTGGCGCCGCGGCGCTTCGTTTCGGGTTCCAGTCTTCAGCTCAAGGTCGGCCAGACGCTGTCGCTTGAATCCGAGCGCCGCCGTCTGGATGGTGCCGGCTATCGCAATGTGCCGCAGGTTCATGAGCCCGGCGACTACGCCACGCGCGGCGCCTTGCTTGATATTTTTCCGATGGGATCGGACACGCCTTTCCGTATCGAATTGCTGGACGAGGAAATCGACTCGATCCGTGCCTTCGATCCGGAGACGCAGCGTTCACTGGATCGCCTTCCGAGTATCAACCTGCTGCCAGCGCGCGAATTTCCGCTGACCGAGGTGGCGACCAAGGAATTTCGCAGCAAACTGCGCGAGCGCTTCGACATCGACCCCAGGCGTAGCCCGATCTATCAGGATCTGCGCGAAGGCGTGGCGCCTGCCGGCATCGAATATTATCTGCCTCTGTTCTTCGAGCAGCTCGACACCTTATTCGACTATGTCGGCGATGACGCGCTGATCGCACTGGAAGAAGGTGCACTGGATGCCGCCGAGGTGTTCTGGAAGCAGGTGCGCGAACGTCACGACAGCCGCGCTCACGATATCGAGCGCCCGGTGCTCGAACCCGCCGAGCTGTATCTCGCACCCGAGCAACTGCGCACAGCACTCAACCTGCTGCCGCGCATTGAACTGGTCGACGCCGCGTTCAGGCCGACGTCAGCGAACTCGGGGCACAGCCCCCGCCGGCGCTGCCTATCCAGCGCAAGGATGCCGATCCGGCTCGGGAACTGCGCCAGTTCCTCGCGCACTACCCGGGACGCGTACTGATCGCCGTGGATTCTCCGGGCCGGCGCGAGGCGCTGAAGGAGCTGCTGCAGAGTTTTGCGTTGAATCCGCAGACGGTGGATTCATGGACCGCATTCGCTCAAGGCGATCAGCGCTTCGCCATAACCATCGCCGAACTGGACGATGGTCTGGCTACCACCACGCCGCCGGTAGTGGTGCTGACCGAACGCCAGCTCTACGGCGAACGCGTGCAGCAATCGCGGCGGCGGCGCCGTGCCGGTCGCGATCCCGACACCATCATCCGCGACCTGGGTGAGCTCAGCCTGGGCGCACCTATCGTGCATGAGGACCACGGCGTCGGTCGCTATCTCGGACTGATCAAACTGGAAATCGGCGGAGAGGAAGGCGAGTTTCTGGCGATCGAGTACGCCAAGGGCGACAAGCTTTATGTGCCGGTCGCCAATCTGCATCTGGTCGGGCGCTACACCGGCGCGGCGCCGGAAATGGCACCGCTGCATGCGCTCAACGGCGAGGCCTGGACACGGGCACGCAAACGCGCCGCCGAAAAAGTACGCGATGCCGCCGCCGAACTGCTGGAAATCTATGCACGCCGAGAAGCTCGCCCCGGGCAGTCGCTGCATGTCGACCGTGCGTCCTACGAACAATTCGCCGCGGCTTTTCCGTTCGAAGAAACGCCGGACCAATCCAGCGCCATCGAAGCGGTAATCGCCGATCTGGAACGTCCGCGCCCGATGGATCGGGTGGTCTGCGGCGACGTCGGCTTCGGCAAGACGGAGGTCGCGGTACGTGGTGCCTTCGTTGCCGCGCATGCCGGCAAGCAGGTCGCCCTGCTGGTGCCGACCACACTGCTGGCACAGCAGCACTTCCAGAATTTCAGTGACCGCTTTGCCGACTGGCCGATCCGCGTCGACGTGCTGTCGCGCTTCAAGACCAAGAAAGAAACCGATGAGGCGCTGCGAAAAATCGAGCGCGGAGACATCGATATCGTGATCGGCACGCACAAGCTGCTGCAGGGCGATGTGCGCTACAAAGATCTGGGCCTCGTCATCGTCGACGAGGAACAGCGCTTCGGTGTGCGCCAAAAGGAGTTGTTCAAGAGGCTGCGCTCCGAAGTCGACCTGCTGACTCTGACCGCCACACCGATTCCGCGCACATTGAACATGGCGATGTCGGGTCTGCGCGATCTCAGCATCATTGGCACACCGCCGGCGCATCGTCTTGCGGTTCAGACCTTCGTTTCGACCTGGGACAACGCCCTGCTCAAGGAAGCCTTCCAGCGCGAGCTGTCGCGCGGCGGGCAGATCTATTTTCTGCACAACGAAGTCGAGACCATCGAGAAGATGAGCCGCTCCCTGCAGGAATTGGTGCCCGAGGCGCGCATCCGTATCGCGCACGGACAGATGCCCGAGAAGGAACTGGAAGCGGTGATGCTGGATTTCTATCGGCAACGATTCAATGTGCTGCTATGCACGACCATCATCGAGTCGGGCATCGACGTGCCCAGCGCGAACACCATCATCATCCACCGTGCCGACAAGTTCGGCCTGGCCCAGTTGCATCAGCTGCGCGGCCGCGTCGGCCGCTCGCATCATCGCGCCTACGCCTATCTGCTGACGCCTGAACGCAAGGCGATGACCGCGGATGCAGAGAAGCGCCTGGCCGCAATCGAATCGCTGGATGAGCTCGGTGCCGGATTCACATTGGCGACGCACGATCTGGAAATCCGCGGCGCCGGCGAACTGCTCGGCGAGGAGCAGAGCGGACAAATTCAGGAAGTCGGCTTCTCGATGTATACGGAGATGCTGGAGCGCGCGGTTGCGGCACTCAAGGCCGGCAAGATTCCCGACCTGGAATCACGCGACGAGCGCCACGCCGAGGTGGAATTGCGCGTCGCTGCGCTGATTCCTGACGATTATCTGCCCGATGTGCATGCACGCCTGACCCTGTACAAACGCATCGCCTCGGCCCGCGACGACGATGAGCTGCGCGAACTGCAGGTCGAGATGATCGATCGCTTCGGCCTGTTGCCGCAGCAGGTGAAAAATCTGTTTGCGATTACCGTGCTCAAACTGCACTGCCAGGGCATCGGCATTCGCAAGCTCGATTTCGATGCCAAGGGCGGTCGCATCCTGTTCCGCGCCAAGCCCGATATCGACCCAATGGTCATCATCAAGATGATCCAATCGGCGCCGAAAATCTACGCGCTCGATGGCCAGAACAAACTCAAACTGCGCCACGAAATGCCCGAGCCGTCCCAGCGCTTAGCCATGGCCGAACAATTGCTCGGGCTGCTCAGCAAACGCTGACGTTGCTGCGGGGCGCTGCCGACACGGATGATTCTACGCGGCTTGGATCGATGCACGAGAAGGCATAGACACAGCGACGGAAGATCTGCGGCTATGGACTTGCACGCACATTCACTTGCTGTGTGCGTCGCG
>JANMUE010000078.1:0-1391 GCA_031391205.1 Lysobacterales bacterium
TGACGCCTGCGCGAAAGCCGGCGTGGTCTTTATCGGCCCGCCCATCGAAGCGATCCGCGTCATGGGCTCGAAATCAGATTCCAAACGAGTGATGAGCACCGCTGGTGTGCCGCTGGTGCCCGGTTATCACGGTACCGCGCAGGGTTTCGAAACACTGCGTAGCGAAGCCGAACGCATGGGCTACCCCGTGTTGGTTAAAGCCTCGGCGGGCGGCGGCGGCAAGGGTATGCGCGTAGTGCGCGCCGCTGCGGAACTTGCTGATGCCGTTACCGGCGCCAAGCGCGAATCCAAGGCCGCATTCGGCGACGACACGCTGCTGCTGGAAAAGTATCTCAGCCAGCCGCGCCATGTGGAGATCCAGGTGTTTGCGGATACGCACGGCAACTGCGTTTATTTGTTCGAGCGCGACTGCTCGCTGCAACGTCGCCATCAGAAAGTCATCGAAGAAGCGCCTGCGCCTGCGCTATCGGATGATCTGCGTGTTCGCATTGGCGAAGCTGCCGTCGCGGCAGCGCGTGCAGTCAACTACGTCGGCGCTGGCACCGTTGAATTTATGTATGAAGGCGGGCAGTTCTATTTCATCGAAATGAATACGCGCCTGCAGGTCGAACATCCCGTCACGGAAATGATTACCGGACAGGATCTCGTCGAGTGGCAATTGCGCGTCGCCTCGGGCGAGAAATTGCCGCTTTTGCAAGATAAGTTGACGCGTCGCGGTCATGCCTTTGAAGCTCGCGTGTATGCCGAAGATCCGCAACGCGAATTCCTGCCCGCCATTGGCCGATTGACGCATCTCAATGCGCCTGCCCAAGGACCGCACGTGCGTGTCGACACGGGCGTGCGTACAGGTGACGAAATCTCGGTTTACTACGATCCGATGATTGCCAAACTCATCGTCTGGGACGAAGACCGTTTGTCCGCACTGCGCAGGCTGCGTAATGCGCTGGCCGAATATGAGATTGCCGGCCTGACGACCAACATCAGTTTCTTGTCGGCCATTGCATCGCATCCCGCGTTTGCCGATTGCGAAATCGATACCGGTTTCATCGAGCGCCACCGCGAACAACTCCTCCCGCCGCCGCCGCGGACGCCGGATGAAGTGCTCGCGCTCGCGTCGTTAGCCTTTCTGCTGCGCCAATCGGCCGAAGCACATGCAAGCCGTCGCGCGCTCGCTGATCCGTATTCGCCGTGGTACGAAGTGAACGGCTGGAACATGAATGCCGACAGTCACTACGACCTGCAACTGCGCGACGCGAATGAACTACATGGACTCACATTGCAATTCCGTGCTGGCGGTTATGAGGTCGTCGTGGGCGATGGCCGTAAGGTGAAGGTGACCCATGTATCGCTCGATAACAACGTGCTGAGCGCGGTGCTGGATGGCGTGCGCT
>JANMUE010000124.1:0-4163 GCA_031391205.1 Lysobacterales bacterium
CTAACTAGAAGTAGAGGCCATTTTTAGGGGCCTAATTGTCCCTTTACAAAGGGACTTAGTGCTGTACATCGACACAATCTCCTCCTGCTTTCCTGTGTTCGACAATCACTTACCTCCTTTGTAGTCGATGATAATGAAAAAAGCAAAAGGGACATGCGTGGCTTTCCTGCCTAGTGCTTCGGCCTTCGAAGCGCTCTCTAGCGGCAGACCGATTTAGAAGCTGAATTCATGGCGACTGGTTCGAACCACTTCTGAATTCGATGCCTGTCCTCATCACCCGACGATGTGTTCTACTTCTCAAGGAAATCTTGGGGGCTCACCGTGATAACAACACAGCCAATCGACGGGACCGGAATCGACCGCGCGCACCGCCGCGTCATCGTGGCAGCGTCACTGGGTACCGTGTTCGAGTGGTATGACTTTTTTCTTTACGGCGCGCTGGCGGTGGTGCTCAGCAAGCATTTCTTTTCGGGCGTTAACGAAACTACGGCATTCATTTTTTCGTTGTTGGCGTTTGCTGCAGGATTTGCCGTTCGGCCGTTAGGTGCAATTATTTTCGGTCGATTGGGTGATCTGGCGGGGCGTAAATACACCTTCCTGATCACCATCGTATTGATGGGTGTGTCTACGGCATTGCTGGGTGTGCTGCCGACTTATGCAGACGTCGGTGTGTTGGCGCCGATTCTGTTGATCACCTTGCGATTGTTGCAGGGGTTGGCGTTGGGCGGCGAATACGGCGGCGCTGCCACTTATGTTGCCGAGCATGCGCCGCCGGGACAGCGCGGTTATTACACGAGCTGGATCCAGCTCACGGGCACCGCCGGTCTTGCGCTGTCTTTGATCGTGGTGCTTATCTGTCGTTTTGTGTTCGGCGAACACTTCGAGACCTGGGGTTGGCGTGTGCCCTTCCTAACCTCGCTGATACTGCTGGCGATTTCCGTCTACATCCGTTTGCAATTGGCGGAGTCGCCCGTTTTCAAGGCAATGCAGCGCGAGGGAACACTGTCGCGTCAGCCGCTGACTGATTCATTCGGCAAGTGGGCCAATTTGAAGGTCGTGTTGCAGGCCTTGTTCGGGGTGATGGCCGGTCAAGCGGTGATCGCCTATGTGTCGATGGTGTACACGCTGTTCTTTCTCACGCAGGCGCTGAAGGTTGATGCGCTACACGCGAATCTGTTGGTGGTCGGAGCAATGGTGGTCGTCACGCCGTTGTATATCGTGTTCGGTCGATTGGCGGATCGCATCGGCCGCAAGCCCGTCATTATGGCGGGCTGTTTGCTGACGGCGTTTACTCTGTTTCCGATCTTCAAAGGATTGACGTATTACGCGAATCCCGCCGTCGCAGCAGCACAGCAGACCAGTCCGGTAGTGGTGATGGCCAATGCCGATGACTGTACTTTTCAGTTCGATCCCGTCGGCAAGGCGCGTTTCACGTCGTCATGCGATGTGGCTAAGTCGGCGCTGGCACGCTCCAGCATTCCCTATGCCAACGAGGCGGCGCCACCGGGATCAATTGCCAAGGTTCGGGTCGGCAACACGATTATCGACTCCTTTGCTGGTAGCGCACTGGATGCTGCAACGTTTCAAACACAGTCGACTGCCTTCCGCACCGATCTCGATGCCGCACTGACCGCGGCTGGCTATCCCAACCACGCTGATCCCGTGCGCGCCAACTACTTCATGGTGTTCGTACTGCTGACGGTGTTGTCGGTGTACGCCGTGATGACCTATGCGCCGGTGGCCGCATGGTTGGTGGAGCTGTTTCCACCGCGTATCCGTTACACCTCCATGTCGCTGCCGTATCACATCGGTTTGGGTTGGTTCGGCGGCTTTCTGCCGTCGATTGCGTTTGCCATCACCGCTTATACCGGCAACATCTATTCAGGCCTGTGGTATCCGGTGATTGTCGTTGTGATGTGCCTCATCGTGGGCACATTGTTCCTGCGTGAGACCAAAGGCGTGGCGGCGGAAGATTAGAAAGAGATTAGGCAAGCAGCAGTTCGCCTTGAAGCACCAGTTCGTTGCTCGATGCAGATGAAATTTCAGTCCTGAATGACTTCGTGCGATGCCGTTGCGCCGCGTTGCCAGTAGCCGGCTGCCTTGACCCACGATTTCTCCAGGCCTCGTTCCACTGTGAGATAGCGGCGGATGGCACGCGCGCCGTGAGTTTCGGTGGCGACCCACGCAAAACAGCGACCTTGAGGAAACTTAATGGTGCGGAGTGTGGCGATGATCTGCTCACTGGGAGCGATGTATCGGTGATCTCGTGGTACCCATATGACTTGGAGCTCTGCGCGGCTGGCCAGTGGATACTCACATCCAGGCTCGGCTTCGACAACCACCAGTGCAGTACTTCCAGATAGTTCCTCGAGACGCCGTCCGATGGCGGGTAACGCAGTTTCGTCACCTATAAATACATGTGCGTCGATTCCTTCCACGGAAATAATTGATGAGCCTCGTGGACCACCGACTGCGAGCACTTGGCCCGGTGAGGCTTGTGCAGCCCACGTTGTCGCGGGCCCTTCAGCGTGCAGAAAGAAATCGATGGTCAACTCGCCCGCTTCGACATCGAAGCGCCGCGGCGTGAAGTCGCGCATGATGGGTTCGAGATTGTCGTGATTGTTATCAAGGGTAGGGAAGAACAGCTTGACGTGATCGTCGAAACCCAACGAGGTGAAGTCCTGCATTTCTTCACCACCCAGTGTGACGCGCGTTATTTTCGGTGCAAGTTTCTCGACGCGAGAGACTGTCAGTCGTCGCCGCTTAAGCTCGTGACGAACTCGAACGATCTGCGGTTCGCTATTCATGGCTGGGCCTCTGCGAAATTTCCTCGGCCGCGCTTTCGATGATCTTCGCAACACGTTTGATTTCTGTGTCTTCCCAACCGCCACGATGAAACATTAGTGCTGCTTTGAGCGTGTGCATGGCGTGGTGGATTTCTTGCGGTGCCATTTCACCGGATACCGCGCGTGCGGCCATCTCCATGCGCTTTCTCGCGCTGTTTAGCGCCGCATCGTTCTCGCGTAAGTAGCGGCTACCTTCTGCAGTGATCTCAAACAGGCGCTTCGTTCCCTCAGAGGTAGTGGCGCGAACGTAGCCAAGCTCTTCCAGCAGTGTGAGGGTGGGATATACGGAGCCGGGACTTGGGGCATAACCGCCACCGAACTGAAGCTCGAGATCCTTGATGAGCTCGTAGCCATGGCGAGGTTTTTCTTCGATAGACGCTAGCAGCAGCAGTCGCAGGTCGCCTGGGCCGAAAACGCGACCACCGCCACCGCCGCGACGACCGAACCCGCCACGCCCAGGCAGTGGCGAATCGGAAGGATCTTGTGAGCGAGGACCGCCACGTTTGCCACTTCGCTCGCCATGCATTGAACGGGGGCCATGATGATGGCCGAAATGGCCTGAAAACTTGTGATGAAACATGATTGATCTATCTCTGAATTGCCGAATTGGCATTTAAACGATATATCGTTTGTTAGTATCTTTCAATAGTATTTTTGTAAACCAGGGTGGAACAAACAGCCAACCTTTTGTTGTAAAAGGAATTTTTCCATTCGGGATAACGCCGGATTGGCGGCGGTGACGGAAACGCCGGGTGGGGTGCGTCAGCTCCTAACAACTGAGTAGGAACGCTCCTTGCTGTGGAGCAATACGGATTTACGTACCTCGCGTGCGCTTTATTCCGCAGCGCGCGCATTGCTCGGCAGTGACCAGCTTGCCTAGCTTCACGTCGAACTGCGATTGCTTGACGACTTGCCACTTGTGAAAGCCCGAGTCGCAGAGTGTTTTGCCTTCAGCGCGTTTGGCAGTTCTTGCTGATTTGGCTTTGCGTAATTGAATGACGTTGTTGGGTGGGCCGCTCATGTCTTACTCGCAAAGCTTGCTCTCAAAAATAAAAAGGCCCGCCCAATATTGATATTGAGCGGGCCTTTTGTAACACGCATGTTGATGCGGCGTTAAGCGGTCGCCATCGCCGGCATGCTGTAACTACGCAGGCTGGCGGCGAAGTCTTGCAGCGACTTGATGCCACTGGCCTCGGCCTGGGCGATCCATTCCTTCAAGTGTTGCAGCAACTTGTCGTTGCTCATGTTGCTGTTCCACAGCAACTGCAACTTGGTGCGGAACTCGTGCACGGTGTGCAGGGCCTTGCTGTGCTCCAA
>JANMUE010000096.1:0-3813 GCA_031391205.1 Lysobacterales bacterium
CCCACCACTGGACGGACCCACAAAGACAGTAGCTCCTGCAGGCGGTCAAGGACCGCAGCCAGCCCACCAGCACGGATTGTTGGCGATGAATGCCTTCACGGCGTTGTACTTGGCGGTATTCGGCGGCTGGTCGATGCGCTCCAGCAGGCCCCAGTTGCCGAAGCGGCTGTAGCGGAAGGTGCTGTTGAAATGCATGAAGAGTTCGCCGCCGTCGGTCTTCCATTGACCCAGGTGCGTGCTTAGCACGGCGCCCATGCGCGCATCGCGGTTGGCGTTGCCGAACAATGTGGTGATGGCGCTGTTGTTCTCCACGCCCTGGATGCCGACCAGATGCTGGCCGCCTTCGTAGGCGACCAGTGAAACACCGGGGAAATTGTTGGTCAGCATCTGCCGATGCGCGATGATGCGGTTGCGCGCGATGGTCAGCGCGCTCTGCGTCAGCACCGGACCGGGTGCAGGAAAGGCGAAGGGATCGAACAGTTCGTTGCGGCTGCTGTTGAACTCCGTGAACAGTTCATTCAACCCCCAGCCGGCGACCGTGGCTTCGTTGACGGCACCGGCGATGTAATCGCCGATATACGGTGCGATCGCGACCGCATTGATGTCGTTGCGGCAGGGCGTGGCGCGCAGGCCGGCCTGAATCGCCAGTGGGCAGTCCAGAGCCTCTTCGGCAATGAAGGTGTTGGCGGCCTGAGCGCCCAGCACACAGACGACACGATTGGACTGAGCCGCAAATACTTGGCGGAAGAGCGTGCAGATCTGCGCGGTGCGGTGGCCGTGCTGGTTCATGCGACGCGTGAATCCGCTGTCGCCGATGGCGCCCATCGCCGTGTTCGCGACGGTTTCGATTTCGCCGCCCTGTGGAAAGCCGCCATTCCACACTTCGTTGGAATATTCGACATAGAGCTTGCGACCGGCGTCCAATGTGTCGCGCACCAAGGTGGCGTATTGGGTGACGTAGTCGTTGCTGGCGCGATGCGGGATGTTGAACCAGGGCTCGGCGTCGACGCGATTGGCCAGCGCGATCATGATTTCCAGCGGCACGCCGCGCGTCGAGGTGTAGCGCTCGTCGCTCACCCGCGGCCGGTCGGTGAAGTTGGTCTGCACATTCGGTACGAAGAACTCGCCATTGGTCACTGCCCAATCCATGAAGCGCAGCGAGCGGAACGGCGCATCAGTGAGCACGCGCAGAAAATCCGGATGGAAGAGTTGCGCTGGCCCATTCACCTCGTCGAAGCCCGGCATCCACACCCGGATGTTGCGCAGATGATTGCCCGCTGTAATCGCGGTGATGCGCAGCACCAGGATGCCGTTGGCCGGGTTGTAGGTGAAAGTGTGACGCCCCGGCGTGCCGGCGTTGAGATTGGTTACACCTTGATAGACCATCGTGCCGGCGCCTTCGAAGGTCACCGTGTAGGTGCCTGCAGGGGCTTCGGTCACCGCTTCGAGCACCGTGGTCAGCACCGAGTTGTAAGTGGCGGAGGCGCAACCCGAGACGGCAGGGTTCGGCGTCAGCGTGGTGATGAAACCGTTGGCATCCAGCTGCAGGCACTGCGCCTCATTGGTATCGAACGCGCCGCCGTTGATCGATGTGGTCCAGGCCCGTGACTGCTTGAACGCATCGACGAAGTGATATTCGGGCGAGAACTCGCGCACGCCTTCGAGGTTGACGCCGACACCGGCGTTGAGGCTGGTGACGCCCGTGTTCTCGAAGCCGTCGGCGAAGATGGTTTGGGCAGATGCCGGCCCCACCAGTGCCACGGAACCGAAAACGATCAGTGACCAGCGCAGGACACTTCGGGCGACGATGGTATACATGATGAACTCCAGTCAGAGAGGCACTCTCCGTGCTTCTTCAAGGCAATATATTGATCGCCGTCGACGGCCGCTTCCACCCCAAAACCGGGGTGCGCCATCCGCCCGGCCACTATCGAAAGTCAGTACCGCCAGCGCTGCCTTTGTGTCAGGTTCGGATTTGATACCTGCCCAGTATTTGATACCCGTCTGGAACTTCTGAGCACCTCCAGTGCGGCATTAGCCCCCTGAGCCAGGGGCGAAAAACCGCAGGTTTTTGACCAGCTCCGCTGTTAAAAACGGGGTGTGGCAAACAATAAGCTGTGTAGCGAAGTCGATGTGATGACGCATTCACACCTCTGCCTATGGCACGATGCCCGCATGAACTGGAAACGCGCAGGCATCCTTCTGCTGGCGATTGCGCAAAGTCACTGCGCGCGCGACGCGGCCAGGCCCGTTCAACTCGCCCTGGTGCCACCGGTGGCGATGTCGGGCGCGGGCGACGCTGAACTCGAGGCCGAAGGGCTGGGGGCGTTACTGTTGTCGCAGCTGCGGGCCATGCCGGATGCCAGCGTACGTATCGATCCGCGCGGCTGCGGCAACGATGACGCGGCCTCGCATGCGCTGACGATCACGCGCGAGTTCACCGAACAGAGCGCCCTGGTGATTCTGCAGCTGCGCGACTGCCGTGACGACAGCACCCGCCAGGAAACCCTGATCCAGCCGCGCGCAGCGCGCCGCGAATGGACGGGCGAGGCCGCTTACTGGGTAGCCGGCGAACTGAAGGCTCCGATCGCGCTGCCCACAGTCGAGGGCGCAGTGGACGAGGCGGCAATGAATCAGTTTCTGGCGGCGGTGGCGCGCCTGAATCGGCGCACGCGCGGTGATGTCGCGGCGGCCCGCGACGCCTTGATCGATGTCGTAAAACAGGCGCCCGACTTTGCACACGGCCAGGCGCAACTGGCGACCGCGGAGTTGCTGGCCTACGAGTATGGACTGCAGGACCGCGGCTATGCCCTGGCAGCCGCCAGACAGGCGATCGACAGCGCGCTGCGCAGCGACCCCGACCTCGGCCTCGCGCACGCAGCACAGGGGCTCGCGCTGATGATGGACGCGCGCTATCGCGCAGCCACCGCTATCCTTGCTAGAGCCGCGGCACTGGATCCGGGTGATGCAGTGATCCGGCTATGGCTGGGCAATGCCCTGCTCTACAGCGGACGACCCAGCGCTGCCATTCAATGGCTGGACGAAGCCATGCGCCTGGAACCCAGCCTGGTGGCGGCACGCACCAGTCGCGCAGAAGCTGCCTGCTATGGCGGCGATGGACCGCGCTGCGACGCCTTCCTGGCACAGACGCCCGGCGATGGCATGGACGGATTCATTGGTTCATTGCTGCGTGCACATCGCGGTCAATTCCGGCAGGCAGCTGCAGAACTCGATGCTGTCGCCGACCAGGTCAACGAGGTGTGGATGCTGGAACTCAAGGCGGATGTCTGCGCCGCGCTGGACGATCTGCCCTGCGTGCAGCGCACCGTGGACATCTTGGTATCACAGTTTCCCGATGAGCCGGAAACTGCACGGCTGCTGGCGCGTCTTCGTCCGCAGCTGCCATCGACGAATAACTCAGCCGACAACGACGTCGCCGAACCCATCGACGTCTGGCAGATCGGGCTGGGCCTGGATGCATTGATGCACGAAGCGGCGAATAGCGCTGATGCACAATCGCGATTGCGAGCGTTGCTCGACGAGCTGATAGCGGGCGGCCTGCGCCTGCCGGTGCTCGACATCGCCAGCGCCTGCCTGCGGGCTTATCGCGGAGATGCGGCGGCGGCTTCGATTGCCCAGACCGAGTTGATGGGTCGCGGGTACAAGCATCCGGAACTTTGGCGGCGCTGGCAATGCAGTTGATGTTGTAGATCGGGGCTTGCTCCGCTGCTTTGGCTTTGGTTTTTGCTCTGATCAGAACGGCAACAGCAAAGCAGCGGAGCAAGCCCCGCTCTACAAAGGCAGGATCAAGTG
>JANMUE010000116.1:0-1199 GCA_031391205.1 Lysobacterales bacterium
GCCAAGTTCCTCAGCGAAGTCGCCGGCACCAAGATTGATGAGGTGTTCATCGGTTCGTGCATGACGAATATTGGTCATTTCAGAGCAGCGAGCAAACTGCTGGAAGGCAAGAAGGACATTGCGACTCGTCTGTGGGTCGCACCACCGACGCGTATGGATCAAGCCGAGCTCACCAAAGAAGGTCACTACAACACCTTTGGCGGCGCTGGCGCACGTATGGAAATGCCGGGTTGCAGTCTCTGCATGGGCAATCAAGCACAGGTGAAAGAAGGCGCGACCGTGATGTCCACCAGCACCCGCAACTTCCCGAATCGTCTCGGCAAGAACAGCAATGTGTATCTGTGCTCGGCCGAGTTGGCAGCAATCGGTTCCAAGCTGGGCCGCATCCCCACCGTCGCCGAGTACCACGCCGACATGGGCGTGATCAACAAGGATGCCGCATCGGTGTATCGCTACATGAACTTCAACCAGATTGCGGAGTATGCGGACGAGGCGAAGACGGTTGCGATGTAAGCCAAAGCGTTAACGCTTGAAAACAAACGGCCCGTCGAGAAATCGACGGGCCGTTTTGTTTTTAGATAAGGGGCTTCCCAAATAATACTTAGTGTCAGGGGCCGGGCGTTCCTGGCTTTGCAATGCTGGCTGCCACGCGCTTAGCGTGTTCCTTTATGCAAGCGTCAATTTGCGTTAGTAGCGGCGTAAACCCTGAAAAATTTATTGAGTTGGCATTTGGCTGAATTACCTTGTGTGCGAATGCATTTTTTCCGTAGTGCGTTGATGGGTCGAAATTATTATTTTGGTCGAATGACTTTCCATCTATTCTTATGGATTTGGTCGCTGTATCAAAACAATCTTCAATTGCTGTCGGGGTGTCTTTTGGTCCTCGCGGAGTTGGAACCACATACATATTTTGCGTTACATGAAAGAAGCCTGCGGATCGCGGAACGTTGTGTCCCGTTAACTTTTTTGCCTTCTCGAATATGCCGTTCGCGCCGCTATCGTTATCAACTACCAGGATGACAGGATGGTCTAGGCCTGGCGCTGTAAATTTTAACGCCTCTGTATGATATTCCCCGAGCAGCTTCACAAGGTGTCCAGTGCCGCCATGTATGCCCAGAATTCTTCCGGTGCTCCGATCAGTGTATTTAAACAAACGAGTGTTTAGTTTGACCACTTCACCGGGCATCACGGTTGCTAAT
>JANMUE010000123.1:0-2235 GCA_031391205.1 Lysobacterales bacterium
TAAGCAGATCGGACACTCCCATGTTTTTAGAGACGAAGTTTTCGGCAGTGGCGCGAAACTTTGACTGCAGTACGTAGATATTCTTGTTTTTTGAGTCGATGTAGTAGGCGTCGATTCCTCCATCACTACTTCCATCTGTAATGAAGCGTTCTCGATCTTTAAACCGCACTAGCCCAAAGCGTGCCTTAAGAAACAAGTGTAGAAGTGCGCGCGACCGTGCCTGAATCAAAGCGTCACCATTGCCTGCCGGTGGATTGTAAGTAAGGTTGGTAGGTGGGGCCTCAGCTCTGAGCGCGTCGAGTACTTTGCAAAGGGTGTCATACAGACGCTGGTTACCGTTTGATGTGCTCATCGTTCCTCTGAGGTAAGTCTGTGCGGCTCTAGTGCTCGGGACAGTATCCGAGGAATGAGCGCCGGGCCGTCGGTTCGCAGGTATTTTGCCCGTGATGAACGAAGCTGGGTAGGGTGATCGGGTGTTGCGATTCAAGACTCATGATTTCTTTTTCTCATGCAACTCGTTCGGTGAAGGCATAAGGCAAGTATTTTCGGTGCTGTCCGCGGCCTGTCTTTAAGGTCACAAATTGTGACCTTAAAGACGACCACTCATCGGCGGTCAGTTGCAGCATGAAATCTTCCGGGAAACGGTCCCGGTTGCGCTTGACGGCTTGGATGAGCGTGCCGGTCTCGACGCCATACATAGTCGCCAAATGAGCGTCGAGCATGACCTTGTGGCCGCGCAGGACCAGGATCGACTGAGCGATATGCTCGACCGGTACGAGTGAGATTGTCTGTTGCTTCGCCACTGCCCTGGCTCCATTTTATTTGTTCAAGACGATACCCGACCACCCGACCTGCGGCACCATTCCAGCAAGCGCTAAGCGGCCTTCGATAGCCTCAACCGTGGCTGGAGCCCTGCGCGAGCGGCGAACACCAAGAGCATGTCAACGCTGAACTTGTCCCACTTGCCGCGAATCAGATCGCTGACTCGGGATTGCGTGATGCCTAAGTGTTCTGCTGCCTGTGCTTGCGTCCACCGCTTGCGCTCGATCAGCAAGCGCAACTGAGCAATGAGATCGGAGCGTATTGCGAGGATCGATGCCTCTGCAGGCGGAAACCCAAGATCCGCAAATACATTGCCACTCGACTTTGTGATCTTTTCGCGCGCCATACACTACTCGCTAATCTGTTTGTAACGCCGCCGGGCCAGCTCTATATCGCTTTGCTGGGTCCCTTGGGTTTTCTTCGCAAAAGCATGCAGCACGTACACCGCGTCTTTGACTTTAGCCAGGTAGATCACTCGCCATTCGCCAAATAAGTGAATCCTGATTTCGTAACACCCTGAGCCAACTGAAGACATATGCTTGAAGTCAGAAGGTTGCAGTCCCTGCTGCACTTGCCACAATTCGTGACCTGCGGCTCGACGTGCCTCTTGGGGAAAGGCCGATAAATCATCCAGGCTGGATCCGATAAATTTAAGCGGCTTCATGCCATTCCTTTTTTTATTGCGCGCTGACTATATAAATACTTAGATAGTGGTGTCAAGGAAGAAACCGGGCCAGGGGTCATTTCCAGTGGCTGCGGCGGCTTTGACACTAAGATTGGTCACGCCGCACGCGGCACTGGTGCTTTGACTGCTACATCAGCACACGCATCAAGCCCCGTGCCGCTCACACTGGGTCCCAACGCGGTTATGGCTTTGATATAGGCTGTCGAACAGTCATGGTCGAAGGAGCTTTAACCAAAGCGCCTCCTACCTGGCGCGAACTATTCTTCTGGTGGTAACAATGAAACGAGTCGCGGTCTTTGTCGACGTTCAGAATATCTACTACACGACGCGGCAAGCGTTTAATGCGCACTTTGACTACAACGTGTTTTGGCGACAAGTCACCGACGGCAGGGAAGTCGTTAAAGCAACTGCGTTTGCGGTCGCTCGCGATGATGAAAAGCAGAGGCAGTTTCAAAACATTCTGCGTGGGATCGGGTTTGAGGTGAAGCTAAAACCTTTTATTACCCGCGCCGATGGTTCGTCAAAAGGTGACTGGGATGTAGGCATTACATTGGACGTGATGGACTACGCTGCGACCACCGATATTGTGGTACTCGCTTCCGGCGATGGTGATTTCGATCTGCTCGTGCATCGCCTATGCGAGCGCCACCAGGTGGAAGTCGAGGTGTATGGCGTACCGCAGCTAACGGCCGACACGCTGAAGCGTGCTGCCACACGCTTCGTCGCCA
>JANMUE010000147.1:0-4814 GCA_031391205.1 Lysobacterales bacterium
ATTTATTGATGCGCACAAACATTGGCTGATGCCGCGCTTTCTGAGGGCCGATGGTCAGTGGGATCTCATCTTTCAAAGCTGGATATTGCTGGTCGATGGCAAGGTGGTGGTCATCGATCCGTGTACGGGCAATGGCCGGCCCCATATGTATCCGCTGTTCGAGAACCTCAAGACGCCCTACATCGAGCGCTTCGCTGCCACCGGCATCCGACCGGATCAAGTCGACTACGTATTCTGCACGCATTTACATCACGATCATTGCGGTTGGAACACCCAGCTACGCGATGGAAAATATGTGCCGACGTTCCCGAATGCGCGTTACCTGTTCGTGCGACGCGAGTATGAGCGCTGGGACACGCGACGCGCCGATCATCGCGAAGTGGATTACAACGTTGGTGTGTTCAAGCAAAGCGTGTTGCCCGTCATGGAGGCGGGGCTCGCGGAACTGTGAACGACCGACATCGCGTTTCGTCCAGCCTGGAGATCGAGCCCGCCTACGGTCATACGCTGGGACATTCGATATTGCATCTCATCTCGCAAGCGCAAGAAGCCTATTTCACGGGCGATGTGTTTCATCATCCGCTGCAGATCATCGACCCCACTCTGCACCTAGCTGGTTGCGATAATCTCGACATGGCCATCGACACGCGCCGCCGTGTTGTTGACCTATGTGTGCAGCGCAATGCACTGGCCATTCCCACGCATTTCCCCACGCCACATGCGGGCTGGGTGCGACGTAATGAAGGCGTGGTGTCGTTCGAGGCGCTTGCGTAGCGAGGATTGGAGTGTCGGTAGTCTCCCCGGATCATCGCGAGTCTTGAAGATGTCACGACGATTCGGGGAGGCTGAATTACAGTGACCTAATCACGCAGCGCGAGGCCCGATTTGATGGGAAAACTTGAGTGGGATCAGTCGTATGACTACGAGACAGAGCGTTCACGTAAGTGACGCTCCTGCTCGACCCGAGCGTCTGGTCGCTTGCATTGATCCAGCCGGAGCGCGAAGACTAAATCGCAGCAGCCAGTCTTCGAAACTCCTGCCGCGGAGCAGGTATGCAGATTGGCACAGTAGACGCGCTCATTGCGCAACTCTGCATCAGGCACGACGTCACTCTCCTAGGTACCGCTCAAGATTTCGTCCACGCCGCGAAGCATTGCAAGCTCAAAGTCTGGCTAAGACCGCAAAGCCACGTTGACGCCCCCTCGGGCTCGCCCCACCTAGAAGGTTAAGCCTAAGGAACAAACGCAAAACCAGGTGCGATATCCGGAAACTGCTGCATCTCCGACACGGGCAGGACCGTGCGAAATTGGAGCGTGAAGCAGCGGCGATAGAAACGCCATCCCGCTTCGAGCAACGTGTATTCGTCCTCATAGTGGCCAAAGATCATCGCCACGTTGTCGGCGTTGGACAGTCGGTTGATTTCGAAGATTCCGAGCCGCGCTCTTGCGTGATCGCCTTCGACATCGATCAGTCCGGTATCGCACTTTTGATGCAAGAAGCTGTAGGCCGTGACGGTCCGGCGCATGCCTTCGACAATGGCTTCGCGTCCGACGCGTTCCGCTCCACCGGCAATCTGGACGCGGGCATCGGGTGCGAACAGTGTGCCGGCCACGTCCGCGTCGCGCCTGCTGGCCGCATCAGCATAGATGGAAATCAGCCGCCGGATAGCGCGCTCTGCGGCCAGTGTGGCGAGCAAGGTATCAGTCATGGCATCCCCCTCCGAGCTGTAGCGGTGTGATCATGTCGCTGGCATTACGATTGCCAGCACGTTGCTCCCGTTGGACCGGGTACGGTGACTAACCATCGAGACCGAATCACCGTGAGTTGATCAAGCAGCTCGGCGGCGAGCGACGCCTGCCAAGCCCAACAGACCAGAGCCGAACAGCCATGCGGCGGCGGGTACCGGTACTGCAGGAGTAGTGTTTGTCAGCAAGTAGGTCGCAACCTGCAATTCACCGTCAAAAGCGGTTTGAGTATTGGTGAAAGTGGTTACGCTGCCAAAATTGAACGTAATTGGATTTTCATTCGGAGTAAACGCGCTTGTTTTAGTATTGGTACCGGTACCGTTGGCAACGCCAATGCAAATGTTAGTGCCAAAAAAGCCGCTTGCCGTGCAGTCGGAACCCGTGGTGGAGGCGCTAGTCCACGCGAATGCGCTGCCAGTCAATGTGCCGTTGAAAATATCATGTTCAGTGTATGTACCACTGCCCAAAAAGGCGTGTGCCATGTCGTATGGATCATAAATAGCGTATGTAGTGGGCGAGATGACAATATCGAGCACGCCAGTGACAGTATCGAGCGATGCCGTACCCGTGCCCGAATTGGATCCCGTGAATCCTGATGTAGCAAGAGGCTGATTCTTCGATACGCTGAATGTATAAATAGCAGCGTTTGCTGAGCTAGCTGCGGCCACTACGGCAGATACAGCCAACAGAATTTTAATCGCGTTCATTTTAATTTCCTTGTGGTTATTGGTTCTGGTCTCTTTGGATCGTTGCGAGTCTTGAAGATGTTGCGACGATCCATCGAGGCTGAATTACCGTGAGCTAATCAAGCAGCGCGGCGGCGAGCGATGCCTGCCAAGCCCAACAGGCCAGAGCCGAATAGCCATGCGGCGGCGGGTACTGGGACTGCGGGAGTGGTGTTGGTTAGCGTGTAGGTAGCGGTGATTACACCGCCGTCGCTCGCCAATCTACTGGTGGTGAAAGTTGTCAAGCCACCGTAAGAAAGATCGAACGCAATCGGATTTTGATCCGGAGCAAGCAAATAAGTACCGCTACCGCTGCCACCGCATACGGCGCCACCAAATGGACCGTTAGGTGTGCAGGCGGAACGCGTACTGGTGCCGCTGGTCCATAGGAATGAGCTGCCGGTCAATGTGCCGTTAACGACATCATGCTCAGTGTAGGTTGCACCGCCAAAGCTACTGTTACCTATAAACAGAGTGGTTGTCTGGGCGAGCAAAATGTCGAGCACGCCAGTGCTGGTATCAAGTGATCCCGTACCAATGCCCACTGATTGCCAAATTAGGCCTGAGTCATAGTTATAGGGCTCGTTCATAGACGCATCGAATGTATAAACGGCGGCATGTGCTGCACCAGTTGCGGCCAGAGCCGATACAGCCAACAGAGTTTTGATCGCGTTCATTTCAATTTCCTTGAGGTTGCTGGGGTTGGACTGCTCGGATCATGGCGAGTCTTGACGACATCGCGACGATCCATCGAGACCGAATCACCGTAAGCCGATCAAGCAGCGCGGCGGCGAGCGACGCCAGCCAAGCCCAACAGGCCGGAGCCGAACAGCCAGGCAGCGGCAGGAACTGGCACTGCTGGTGCTTGCGAATGCAGCGTTACATTCATTGGCAGCGGGAAGTACTGAAGTGGGTCATCAAAGGGCCAATAGACTTGTAAGGTCCATTGACCTGTCCAGCCATCTACAGGGATGAACGCTAATTGTTGTTTATAGCCATTCGGATCTGCCGGATTAACTGCAGTGTTTAAGAAGTCGTTTCCGAAGAGGCTTGATAAGTAGTCATCAAGACCTTCGCACCAGGAACCGATTCTAGTAGCCGTGCAGGTTGCTAGGTTCCACGCGTTTAATGTACCCACGCCGGTAAATTCGTTCATGGTGAACGTTTGGGTGTAGTGCAGCGTCGTCTCGAAGTTGGAAAGCGTGGTTGTACCAGTCCAGGTGCCGGTGTTGCTGACATCATCCCAAATGCCCACGAATCCAATAAAATCTACAGGGCCGACAGGCGGCCGGATGCCACTGCCACTCATTTCAATATTCCAGGTCGTCGCGTTTGCAGAGCCAGCAGCGGCCAGTATCGCCAAAGCCAAAAGAAATTTAGTAGCTTTCATGAAAAATCCCCGAGGTTGCTCGGGAAAGTTGGCGACTCGACTATCTTGGCAATGGGTTCGGCAAAAGCGTTCGGCCCCTGACGCCAGCTTTTACCGTTATTGCAAGACTCGTAGTTTTCCGTCCCCGGCTCACACCGGGTTTGGCTTTTTCAGCTTATCCCTGATTATTAGACTTAGTAGTTAGCTGCCTGTCCGTCACGAATTGTTCTTGCCACAGCAGCGAGAAACATAATTACCCGAACGCGAGAGATGACGCAACACCAACATAACGTTTAAAAGCGGAGAGAAGCTGAGTGCGTCATTACTGTTAAATGAAGTTCTGCTTCCATATTCTTCAATGACTAATGTCGAGCAACATGATCGACCGCTTGGGTTGACGCAACACCAGCAACCTAACTTTTAAAGTGGGGAACGGCGCTGGGCGAGGCATTATTATTAAGTGAAACTCTGCTTCCGTGTTTTCCAATGACCACTAGGAAGCAACTTGACTGACTGCCGTGGGTCGATCACATCCGTTCAATTCAGGCGTAGTCCCCGCAGGACTGCATACAATGATCGCTTCCGATTGCCAGGAATCGCCCATGCACGCCGACGAACTACACCGACCGCTGTTTGTGCCTGACCTGCTGGTCAATGCGCTCAGTCAGAATGCTGATCGACCAATGCTGCAGCTATTGGGTGGGCGCACCCTTAACGTCGGCGAGGTGCGCGATGCGTGCAGTCAGTTTGTGCAGGCGCTACGGAGTGTAGGTGTCGGCGCCGGCACGCGCGTTGGTCTGCTGTCTAGTAATCGGCCCGAGGTGCTGCATGTCGGCAATGCCTTGCAGTTGCTCGCGGCCACCGCCGTGCCCATGCATCCGCTCGGCGCATTAGCCGATCATCTGCACGTGGTGACCGATGCCGAAGTCGAGATGCTGATTTTTGATGCGCAACGTTACGGTGAACGCGCGACGG
>JANMUE010000199.1:0-14225 GCA_031391205.1 Lysobacterales bacterium
AAACAGGACCGGAATGGTACCAGTTAGGCGCAGACCACTCAACGACCAGGGTCCAGAGGTTTCCCAGCGGTTCACCTCAACGATTCACCTGTTTGGCCCAGCGCACATGATCGCGCAGCGCGCGGCGCTGCTCGCGGGTGACAATTCGAAACACCGCGGCCAGCTTGCCCTCGATCCGGCGCGCCATCAGCTGCTGATCAAGGCAGGGTTCCGCATCCTGCAATAACGCATGGAATACCACCTCGAACGACCAGGCACCTGCCCGCGGATCGTCCAGCGCTGCCGAAAAACGGTGATCGCAGCGCTGGGTCCAGGCCAGGCGGCTCGAATTCGCTCCACAGATGACGTGCTTGTAGCGGCGGCTGGAGGCATGCCTGGCCTCATGCAACAGAGTGCCGGCGCGCTCGGCATCGCTGGAGTCTTCTGATTCGAAAAAGGCCGGTGCCAGCATCAGCGTATCGCTGCCGTGCACATACTGGGCAAGCACATTGTTCAGACGCGTATCCAGCGCGGAACTGTCGATATTCCGGTCCACGTACTCGGCGGCATTGCCTACACCGGGCAGATCGATCAGACGCAGCAGACTCCAGGCTTTCACCAGTTTCCTGGCCGGTGCGTCGCAGTCGCCGGGTTTGCCGAAACGCTCGGGCTCATAGACACCCAAGGCATCACGCACCTGGTCCCAGGATTCGCTGCGCACCGGAAACTGACAGACATCACGGCGACCCGAACCTGGTGACGCCGGTGTCAATGGGCACGCCGCCCGTGCCGGAGCCGTCGCGGCTAGGACACCCAGCAACAGCATGAAGCCTGGAATCTTCGACATGACCGCGATACTGCCAGAGAGAGGCAGCGCGCCGATACCCTCGGAAAAATCCGGCAACTCGCCTATGATCCACGCCCCCGCCCATACTGACTTGCGCATGAAGCCCTACATCGTTACCCGCCGTTCCCCCATCCACGGCAACGGCATCTTTGCCGCCCGCGACATTCCGGCGGGTATCGAACTGATCGAGTACAAGGGACGTCGCCTGACGCATGCCGAAGCCGACGCGAAATACGGCGAAACCGTCGACACCGGACACACGTTCCTGTTCACACTGGACGACGAGTACATCATTGATGGCAACGAAAATGGCAACGACGCGCGCTTCATCAACCATAGCTGCGATCCGAACTGCCAGGCCTTCCTGCACGAATCACCGGATGGCAACCCACGCCACCAGTTCGTGATGATCGAGTCACTGCGCCCGATTGCCTATGGCGAAGAATTGACCTACGACTACAAGATCACGCTGCAGCAGCGCCACACCGCCAAGCTGCTGAAGATATGGGGCTGTCGCTGCGGCGCGGCCTATTGCACTGGCACGATACTGAAGCCGAAGGCGCGCAAGCGCTAAAACAATGTTGGAGCGACGTGAGCCGCGAATCTCTTGCTCTGATGTCGAATATCAGAGCAAGAGCTTCGCAGCTCACGCCGCTCCTACATTGTCCTCGCTTGCCTAGCCATCCCCAGCCACCTACGCTGCCTGCATCGACCGCAGCGGAGCATAGACATGGGCCAGATGAAGAAAAAGGAATACAACGAGCATCTGGAGCCGCTGCAGGTGCAGCTCTCCGAAATGCAGCGCTGGGTGCAGCACACTGGCCAGCGCATCGTGGTGCTCTTCGAAGGTCGTGATACCGCCGGCAAGGGCGGTGCCATCAACTGTTTCTCGCAGGTACTCAATCCGCGTTCCTGCCATGTCGTGGCGTTGCCCAAGCCCAATGATCGCGAGCGCACGCAGTGGTATTTCCAGCGCTATATCGCGCATCTGCCGGCGGCGGGCGAGCTCGTGCTGTTCGATCGCAGCTGGTACAACCGCAGTGGCGTCGAGAAGGTGATGGGATTTTGCAACGATGCCGAATACGCGCGCTTCATGGACCAGGTGCCGGTGTTCGAGAAGCTGCTCGTCGATGAGGGCATCATCCTGCTTAAGTACTGGTTTTCGGTTGATCAGGAGGAGCAGGAAAAGCGCTTTGCCGAACGCGCCGAAGATCCGATGAAACGCTGGAAGATTTCACCCATCGACATCGCCGCTCGCGCCAGGTATGACGACTACACCGCGGCCCGCGATGCCTTCTTCAAGGTCACGCATACCCGGCATGCACCCTGGTTCGTGGTCGACGCCAACGATCAGCGCCGTGCCCGGCTCAACATGATCGCGCATCTTCTGGACACGCTGCCCGAGTTCAAAGTGCCCGAGGAAAAACTCGACCTGCCGCCGCTGAAGCGCAAGCGTCTGGGCAAGGATGTGGTCGGTACCAAGGCGATCGAGGTGCCGGCGAGGTATTGAAGTAGGGTGGGTGCAACCCACCGTTTTCGAAAGTTTGAAAATGTTGGGTTGCACCCACCCTACGCATAGCGCTGCCGCAGCAACTCATGGATCGCACGCAGCCCCAGCGCCTCGCCGCCACGCGGGCGGCCGGGGCGGTCGCCGTCGTTCCAGGCGTAGGTGTCCAGATGCAGCCAGGGAATGCTGTCGGGTACGAAGCGCTGCAGATACAGCGCCGCGGTGATACAGCCGGCATAGCGCGACGGCCCGGCGTTGGCGATATCGGCGATGCTGGAGTCGAGCATGCTCAGGTACGGCTGCCACAGCGGCATCGGCCAGACCGGGTCCTGCACCGTGCGTCCGGCGGCGACTGCGGCATCACGCAGCGCATCGTCATTGCCAAAAATCGGCGGCAGGTCGGCGCCCAGCGCCACGCGCGCGGCACCGGTCAAGGTGGCGAAATCGACGATAAGCTGCGGCGCATGTTCCACCGCATAGGCCAGCGCATCGCAGAGCACCACACGGCCCTCGGCATCAGTGTTGTCGATTTCCACGCTCAGGCCCTTTCGGGTCGCAATCACTTCGCCCGGCCTGTAGGCATTGGCGCCGATCGCGTTCTCCACTGCTGGCACCAGCAAATGCAGACGGATCGGCAATTGCAGACGCATGATCAGCTCGGCCAGCGCCAGCGCATGTGCGGCGCCGCCCATGTCCTTCTTCATGTTGCGCATGCCATCGGCCGGCTTGATGTCCAGACCGCCGGTATCGAAGCAGACGCCCTTGCCAACGATGGCGACACGCGGATGAGCGAGGTCCCCCCATTGCAGCTCGATCAGCCGCGGCGCGCGATGACTGGCGCGGCCCACTGCATGGATGGCGGGGAAATTCGCGCTGAGCAGTTCGTCACCCACCCATTCGCGATACTCCGCATTGAATTCGCTGGCGAATGATTTGGCCAGTTCGCCCAGATGCGCCGGTCCCATATCTTCGCTGGGGGTGTTCACCAGATCGCGGGTCAGCGCACTGGCGCGTACCAGCCCGTTGAACAGGTGCGCATCCACGCCGGCCGGAAGTTGCAACGTCGCGGGTGCGCGTCGTGGCTTGCGATAGCGATTGAACTGGTAGCTGCCAAAGGCAAAGCCGAGCGCAGCGCGCAGCGGATCAAGCTGCAGTCCCGAATCACTCAGTGCGTAGTCCCCGACCGGCAGTTGCATCGGCAGATGCGCCAGTGCATACAGATCATCGGTCTGGCCAATGCCAACCAGCACACGCGCAATACCGCCGCCCGCATCCGGCAGCACACAGTGGCTGCCCGGATTGGCGGTGAACCCCTGCGCCTTGACCCAGCGTTGCGTGACGGCATCGGCCTGTGCAAGCCAGGCGGGCAGGGCGGCGGCGTTCAGTGCGATCAATGGTGTGCTCATGCCTGCATCGCTTCGTTCATGTGGACTTCCAACCAGGTGCATAACTCGGTGAGATTGCATATTTCCAGATCGGG
This sequence comes from Lysobacterales bacterium, assembly GCA_031391205.1. Lineage (GTDB taxonomy): Bacteria > Pseudomonadota > Gammaproteobacteria > Xanthomonadales > Ahniellaceae > 0-14-3-00-62-12. The sequence continues at coordinate 3,814 of JANMUE010000199.1, forward strand.
TTGCACGTCATGCGACCAACTGCGGCCGTCACGGTTCAACCACACCGCAAACATCCCGGCCTGGCGCGCACCGATCACGTCCATGACCGGATCATCGCCGACATGTGCAATTGCCTGCGCGGGCAGCTTCAGGGCAGCGCAAGCCGCCTCGAAAATGCCCGGTTCCGGCTTGGCGGCACCGACATCACGCGCTGAAATCCGGCTGTGAAACAGATGCGCCAGGCCGATGCGTTCCAGATCGGCATTGCCATTGCTCAACGAGATCAACGGCAGGCGCGCGTGCAGATAACGCAGTGCAGCTTCGGCTTCGGCATAAAGGTCGACCGTGTTGCGCGCCGTGTAAAACACTTCGAACGCGCCTTCGATCAGCGTGTCGCGTTCGGGATGCGCGCCGATCGCGCTGGCCAGAGAGAGCCTGCGTTGCGCCGTAAAGTCATGCGCCAGTTGCGGATGCGCCAGCGCCACCGCATCGCGATGTATGCGCAGGCGTTCGCTCGACCAGTCGCTGGCGATATGCGGCAGGCGTTCGCTCAACCAGGCATGCATTGCGTGTTCGGCGCGCTGTATCGTCGGCGCGATTGGCCACAGAGTGTCATCAAGATCCAGGCTGATGGCGCGGATCATTGCGTCTGATCGGCCTGCTTGGGTGCGGCCACCTTGGCAGGCTCGGCGGTGCCGCCTGCGGCAGCGCTGCCGGGCGCGGGCGCTGCAGGCGCGACATCTGTCATCACTGCAGGCGGCGATGCCAGCATCGCCAACAGGCGCTGCTCGCGGTTGGCGAAATTCTCGTTGAGCATATGCGCCTCGCGCATCGGCAGCAGCTTCTTGCGCTGCATCGCCAGGCGTGACGGTCGGTCGCCGCGCAGGAAGCTGAGGTAGCGTCCGACCGGGCTGATCGAGCCCTCGCCGGCACGGTGCACCACATGGATCGGCGCCACCAGAAGGTATTCACCCTGCTTCACATTGCTGCGTGTCGCGGTCACGCCCTCCAAAGTGAGGCGTTTGATCTTGCGGTTGTTCAACACATTGGATAGGCCACTGACCGCCAGGCCATTCGGATCGATCGCAATCGCCGCTTCCAGCTGCAAGGTATTCAGATACCAGCGCTCGGCCGCGACCGGAATATGGCCGCGGCCGAACAGCGCCTTGCGCAGTCCATACTCGATGCCGTCCATCGGCCCCGCCACAGCGACCAGATGGATCGGCCCGGCGCGGCCACCGACCTGATTCCAGTTCTTGATGCGGCCGGCGTAAATATCACGCAGCTGACGCAATGTGAGGTTGTTGACCGGGTTGCCAGGATGGGTGATGGCGACGATGGCCTCCCAGGCGATCGGCACGAAGACCAGATCGGCTTCTTTGACACTGCCCGGATGCATGCCACGCGCGCTCAATGCCATCGTCGCGGTGCCATCGGCCACTGCTTCGATGGCGCTGATGGTGCTGAGCTCACTGAATTTCAGCGTGATCTTTTCCTGACGCAGAAAAACGGCCGCTGTATCGCTGCCAAAGGCGCGGATCGATTCGATATCGGCGCGCGCATCGATCGTCAGCTGCGCATGCAGTGGCGCGGAGAAAAGGCTCAGCGCGATGAGCAGCGCAGGCAAGGCACGGGCGAGAAAATACGACACGTACACAACCGTAAAACGAAGGGCGCAAACCTTAGCATGCGCCCTTGATGACAACCGTGAACGAGTTCAGCCGTTGTGGGAGCGTCGTCGTGGGAGCGGCGTCCCGCCGCGAAGCTCTTGCTCTGATCTAATGTAGGAGCGGCGTGAGCCGCGAAGCGCTTGATCTGCTATCGATAGTCAGAGCAAAAGCATCGCGGCTCACGCCGCTCCCACACCGACTGTTACTCCATCAACACATAAAACGCGCGCCGCCCGCGCACGATGGTCAGCAGCAATTGCTGCGATGGGCGCTCAAGGCGCGCTTCCATATCGGCCAGATTGCGGATTTCGACCTGGTTCACGGCGGCAATCAGATCACCATCGGCCAAGCCATTGCGCGCCGCGCGGCCCCCTTTCTCCAGCTTGCCGACCAGAACGCCCGACAATCCCTGGCGCCGCAGTTTCTCGCCAAGGTCACTCAGTGTCGCGCCCTGCAGGCGTTCGTCCAGCGTGCGCCCGGCGACTTCGCGAATTTCCTCAGGCTTCAGTACGGTCGTCAAGGTCAGCGGTTTCTTGTCGCGCACCACGCCCAGAAACACCTGCTTGCCGACAGGTAGCAACGCCTCGGTATTGAGCAGGTCGGCACTGTTCGCGATGCGGCGCTCATTCAGCGCCACGATCACGTCGCCGGTTTTCAGCCCAGCCGATGCCGCCGGTGAGCCCGACTGCACGGCAGTCACCACAGCGCCGCGTGGCGAAGTCAGTCCCAGCAACGATGCCAGCTGTTCGTCCACGTCCTGCGCATCCACACCCAGCGATCCACGCCGCACTGCGCCGAACTTCAGCAGCTGGTTCATCACATCCGAAGCCAGCATCGAAGGGATCGCAAAGCCAATACCGACATTGCCGCCCGATGGCGAAAAGATCGCGGTATTGATGCCGATCAGCTCGCCATTGAGATTGACCAGAGCACCGCCGGAATTGCCCGGATTGATCGAGGCATCGGTCTGGATGAAATTCTGCACGCCCAGGCCCTGCAGGCCGGAGCGGCCCAGCGCCGAGACGATGCCGCTGGTCACCGTCTGCCCCAGGCCAAACGGATTACCCACCGCGACCACGAAATCGCCGACGCGCAGCTTGTTCGAATCGGCCAGCGCCAGCGCTTTCAGGCGTTCCGCCGGAATCTTGATCAGCGCCACGTCCGAGTCCGGATCGGTGCCGACCAGGGTGGCCTTCAAGGTGCGGCCATCGCTCAGCGTCACCGATATATCGTCGGCGCCATCGACCACATGGTTATTGGTCATCACATAGCCGCGTGCCGCATCCACGATCACGCCCGAGCCCAGCGACTGCTGCACGCGCTCGCGCGGCATATTGGGCAGGCCGAAAAAGTGCTGGAAGAACGGGTCGTTCGCGAACGGATCGCGCACCTTCACCCGTGTCTTCGAGTTGATGTTCACCACCGCCGGCGTGATGCGCTCGATCATCGGTGCCAGTGTCGGCAGCGCCTGCCCATCCACCGCCACCGGCAGATCGGCAAAGCTGGCGCCGCTGGCGAAGCCCAGCAGTACCGTCAAGCCCAGACGCAGCCAGCGTGGCGATGCTGCTTGCGGAGGGTGTGCAATCGTCTTCATGGTTCCTTGCCCTGTTTCAAAAAAAGAATGCGATGCGCCAGAGTGGGGGTTGGTCGCAACCCAATCAAGCGTTGTGTCGTAGGGTGGGTGCAACCCACCGTTCTCGAATATTCGACAATGGTGGGTTGCACCCACCCTACGTGCACCTCGTTCAGACTGAGACAACGGCCTCTCGGTTCCCTCCCAAACTGAACAACATTCCCTAGTCCATAAGTCATGGACCGACCCGCTGTCTGTGCGGTTTGCCCTTGACTTCCAAACAAGCCGCGCCAGTGCACAACATCATAAAACTGCGACCCAAACCCGTTGACTCCCCCCTGAACCGGGCGTATCGTTCGGCCCGCACTTCACTACATCTTGTGGCCGGGAGCCAAAGTGAGCCCAAACTGTTGGGTTTGTGAGGAGAAACCAGGCTCAGCGGCCCTTGGCTGCTGTGGCTGCCTGCAAGTGCGCGGATTCTGGATTTGACGAGACGGCAGCGGCCTTGGGCCGGACTGTTGCGGGCAGATTCCGTGTTGTGAGTGCGAGGGAAGAACGTAATGAACAGAAACGATGTGAATAAGAAACGATTGCCCTGTGGGAGGACACAACTGAGATGAGTACGGTACGCCTGGAAGCCGTGGCGCGGGAGACGATGGATATTGCCCTGCAGCCTGCTTCACTCGATATCTGGGACAAGAAATACCGGTTGAAGTCCAAACGCGGGGATGCCGTGGACGAAACCATCGACGACACCTACAAGCGTGTCGCCAAGGCGCTGTCTGAAACCGAAGTCACTGCTGAAAAGCAGAAGTACTGGTACGAGCGTTTCCTGTGGGCATTGCGTCGTGGCGCGATCCCTGCGGGCCGCATTACGTCCAATGCCGGCGCGCTGGATCACAAGCCGGCGACCTCGACGATCAATTGTACGGTCTCCGGTTCGATCACCGATTCGATGGACGGCATTCTCGACAAGGTGCACGAGGCCGGGCTCACGCTCAAGGCCGGCTGTGGCATCGGTTATGAATTCTCGACGCTGCGCCCGCGCGGCGCCTACGTGTCGGGCGCCGGCGCCTACACCTCGGGCCCGCTGTCGTTCATGGATATCTACGACAAGATGTGCTTCACCGTGTCGTCGGCAGGTGGCCGTCGCGGCGCACAGATGGGCACCTTCGATGTCTCGCATCCCGACGTCAAGGAATTCATCCGCGCCAAGCGCGAAGACGGGCGCCTGCGCCAGTTCAATCTGTCGTTGTTGATCACCGACGAGTTCATGAAGGCCGTCCACGACGATGCCGACTGGCCGCTGGTGTTCCCGGTCAACATCAAGGAAAAGGACGAAGTCACCCTGGACGACCCCAAGCAGGTCATCTGGCGCGAATGGCCGGTTAAAGAAAACTACGTGCATCGCGAAGATGGCCTGGTCGCCTGCAAGATTTACAGCCATATCCGTGCCCGGCATCTCTGGGACATGATCATGGTCTCGACCTACGACTTCGCCGAGCCGGGTTTCATCCTGATCGACCGCGTCAACGAAATGAACAACAACTGGTGGTGCGAGCACATCCGCGCTACGAATCCTTGCGGTGAGCAGCCGCTGCCGCCGTACGGCTCCTGCCTGCTCGGCTCCGTCAATCTCACCAAGTTCGTGCGCGATGCGTTCACCAGCAAGGCGCGTTTCGACTGGGAGGAATACCGCGAAGTAGTGCGCGTGTTCACCCGCATGCTCGACAACGTGGTCGAGATCAACGGGCTGCCGCTGGCGCAACAGCGCGAAGAGATCACCAGCAAGCGCCGCCATGGCATGGGCTATCTGGGTCTGGGCTCCACATTGGCGATGCTGCGCATGCAGTACGGCATGGCCGACTCCTGCAAGTTCACCGAGGAAGTCTCGCGTGAGATGGCGCTGGCCGGCTGGCAGGTAGCCCTGTCGCTGGCCGAAGAGAAAGGCCCGGCGCCGATCATGGTCCAGGAGTTCACCGTTACCGCCGAGATGCTGCGCAAGCGTCCCGAGATGGTCAGCGATGGCTGGAGCGTCGGCGATGCCATTCCCGGCCGCATCCTGCACGCCAAGTACTCGCGCTATATGCAGCGCGTGGCCGAAGTCGCGCCCGAGCTGGTCGAAAAACTTGCCGAAGTCGGCGGCCGCTTCACCCACCACTCGTCGATCGCGCCCACCGGCACCATCTCGCTCAGCCTCGCCAACAATGCCTCCAACGGCATCGAGCCGAGCTTTGCGCACCATTACAGCCGCAACGTCATCCGCGAAGGGCGCAAGACCAAGGAAAAGGTCGAGGTCTACAGTTTTGAACTGCTGGCCTATCGCACCCTGGTCAACAGCAAGGCCATGCCCTACACCGACAAGGAAGAAGAGAAGCTGCCCGACTACTTCATCGCCGCCGACGACATCACCCCCAAGGCGCATGTCGATATCCAGGCCGCAGCGCAGAAGTGGGTGGATTCGTCGATCTCCAAGACCGCGAATGTCCCGACCGACTACAAGTACGAAGATTTCAAGGACATCTACACCTACGCCCACGCCCAGGGGCTGAAGGGTTGCACCACCTACCGTTTCAACCCGGCGGCGTTCCAGGGCGTGCTGGTCAAGGAGTCGGATCTGGAAAGCACCGTCTACCGCTTCGAGCTGGAAGACGGCAGCGTGGTCGAGGCCCGCGGCAACGAAGAAATCGAATACGACGGCGAAATCCACAGCGCCGCCAACCTCTTCGATGCGCTCAAGGAAGGCTACTACGGCAAGTTTTGATGCCGTGTGCCGGTTTTCTTTCGGCCGCTTCGCCTATTCAACGAATGAAATGATGCAAGGCGGGCTGACACCCGCCGCCTTTGGAGAAATCCCGCAAACGGACGCTGCAATCACGATGGAATCGTCTGCAGAACATCGCACCGCGACGGATTCGAGATCACCACATTCCACTGTCCGATCACGAAACCGCACTGCGTTTCTAAATGTTGGTTCATCACATGCATTGCAACTGATCGCGCATCGCGTGATGATCCGCACCAGGATTGTTTCGACGCAACGGTTTTTTTTGAAACGAGTTGGTTTCATGAAACCAGTAGCGCACGAAACAGGGTGCACTAAGGAAGGTGTACTCATTCGCGGGCTGGTCGTCCGCGATTCCCAAAACGATGCAGAGGGCAACCTTCGCATCAACGCCAAGGCAGATCGGATTCCGCTGCGGCAAAGGCAACATCCAAATCACAACTGAAGCAGCCGGAGTTCCCATGAGTACCGATAGCAACAACCCAGGTGTCTTCGACACCATCGCAGAGAAAGCCACCGAGATTGGCAACGCCGTCGCCGACAAGGCCAGCGATGCCATGGCAGGTGCCAAGAAGGCCGTAGCCAAGGCCAAGAAAGCCGTCGTCAAGAAAGCCACCTCGGCCAAGAAGGCCGTCGTCAAAGCAGCTGGCAAGGCCAAGGCCGCAGCCACTGGCGCAGTGAAGAAGGCCGCGCCGAAGAAAGCCGCGAAGAAGGCAGCTCCGAAGAAGGCAGCCAAGAAGGCCGCCAAGCCCGCAGCCAAGAAGCCGGCCGCGAAGAAGGCAGCTTCGAAGAAGGCAGCTCCGAAGAAGGCAGCTCCCAAGAAGGCCGCCAAGAAAGCAGCACCGAAGAAAGTAGCGAAGAAGGCAGCGCCCAAGAAGGCCGCCAAGAAAGCAGCACCGAAGAAAGTAGCCAAGAAGGCAGCCCCCAAGAAGGCCGCTAAGAAGGTTGCAAAGAAGAAAAAATAAGGCGATCGGGTAGCCAAGCTGCTACCCGCAAGCCCAATGAGGACATCGTTGGGCGTCGCACACCGACGCCCCTTTGTCCGCCGCCGTTGTCCCGAGGGGATTTTCTTCGGTCATAGGCGGGGCTTGCTCCGCTTGCTGTTGCTTTTCCGCCGTTGTCGCCGTTTGTAGAGCGGGGCTTGCTCCGCTGCTCTAAAGTTTTTGCCTTCGATTTTGCTTTCCACCCCCAGCAACACCTCACACGCAATCGTCCAAACAGATGCCACCAGCATCGCGCAACACCGGGAGTCGCCAGCCATGGCCATCAAGATCGGTAAAAAAATCAAGGGTTACAGCGTGCAGAAGCCCGAGGATCGGGCCAAGGCCGAGGCAGCGCAGAGCGCGCCCGTCATCGCAGCCCCGGTGGTTGCCGACCTGCCCAAGATGGCCGATGTCATCCGCATGTCGGAAGAGATCGAGCGCCCTGATGTGCTGATCGGCAGTACCTACAAGATCAAGTCGCCGCTGTTCGAGCATGCCCTCTACGTCACGCTCAACGACATCGTGCTGAACCTCGGCACCGCGCACGAGCTGCGCCGTCCGTTCGAGATCTTCATCAACTCCAAGAACATGGACCACTTCCAGTGGATCGTGGCCTTGACCCGCATCATGAGCGCCGTGTTCCGCAAGGGCGGCGACGTCACCTTCCTGGTCGAAGAAATGAAAGCCGTGTTCGACCCGCGCGGCGGCTACTTCAAGGCCGGCGGCGTCTACATGCCCTCGATCGTCGCCGAGATCGGCGCCGTCGTCGAAGAACACATGAAGATGATCGGCCTCATCCACGACCCCGAACTCAGCGACGAAGCCCGCCGCCTGATCGCCGAAAAGCGCGCCGCCTACGACGCCCGCTCAAAAAAAAAGCCTGACCTGACCGCCGAAGCCGCCCTCGCCGCCGAAGCCCGCTCACGCCCGGCCAACACCCCCGCGCCTGCAGATGTCAGCACCCCCGACAGCAACGAAAAATTCCCCGCCAGCGCCAGCCTGTGCCTCAAGTGCAACACCAAATCCACCATCATCATGGATGGGTGTGCGACTTGTTTGAATTGTGGGTATAGCAAGTGCGGGTGAAGCGTTGACGTAGGGCGGATCCCGCGCAGCGGTATCCGCCGAGGGGTCGTTACATCGAATAGTCCTGCGTAAAAATCACGAAGTGCCGGGCGCTCCGCTCAGCATCCTGATTTCACGAATTACTGATTTCGTGCGCTTTATGTTGGACAGCATTCGCTGCGACGGAGGAAGATCAATGCAAGACGTCATGCGCCCGGGGTCGTTTGAATTCGCGCGAGCCGATCCACAAGGTAAACGGCAAATTCCAACCGAGCTCGCTCATTACACCAATCATGCCGGCTTTGACGGCATTCTCAAATCCCGAACACTTTGGGCAACGGAGATCAAGGCGCTCAACGACATCTCCGAACAAGAAGCGTTCAATATCGCCCAAGTCGGTGCAATGGTAGCCAGCATTGATGCTGATTCTGCGACGGAGGCACTTAACGAGGCTGTTCTCAGAGGCATTAGCGCGGCAGCCCGCCGCGATGTCTTTGTTTCATGCTTGAGCGACAACGCGGATCAACTTTCCCAGTGGCGCGGTTATGCGGTCAGCACGGATCCGAAGTCAGATCGTCGTGGATACGCCATAATCTTTGATACGTTTCGTCTTGCGCAAGTCGCGGGCGAATCCGGATTTGACCTGCTGAAGTGTGTCTACTCAGCCTTTGATCTTAACGTGATGGTATCTGATCACCTCACAAGTGCTGCAGTCTGGCTAGATATCGTAGGTGCGCGCAAATCTGACGATCAGGATGATGTTACCGATGCGGTCGCGCGGCAAACTGAGGAATGGTTGATCCGTACGGCACCGCGATACAAGAATACGGCGTTTTCCGAGGAGTCGGAATGGCGGCTAATGGGTCTGGAGTCGTCTACTCATGATCTGCAGAAAATCCCTCCGGATGAGTCGCGCCCCAATCGAAAACGTGTCGCGATTCCGATTTCGAATAGCAGCGGAAGTTTGGCTGAAATCGTAAAGCGAGTCGTTGTTTCGCCAACCTTCCCTCCGTCCGGATGGGAGTGCGCTCAACGGCTGCTTCATGAAGCAGGGCTTTCTGTGGAAATAAAAAAATCTGAGATACCCTATCGTTACGTTTGATTAGCGAGTAGCCAGGACGAACGAATAACCCGGATGGAGCGCAGCGGCTCTCAGCGGCGGAACCGGTCTGGATGGAGCGCAGCTAGTAGAGCGAATTCCTCACTCGGTCAACCGACTTCACTCAACCCAGGATGTCCATGAAGATTGTGATGGTTGTGGCTGTGGTCGCTGCGCTCGTGGTGGCCGCGTTGTTGTTGCTCAAGCTGCTGCCGTCCAGGCCAGTAGCGGGCGTGTCGCTCCCATCTCCCGTCATGGCGACCGCAACCCGGGTGAATACCGGTGCCGTATCTGCGCCCGCCGAACCGGACGTCGATGCGTTTCTGGAATCCAAGCGCGACCCATTGAAGACTGCGCACCGGCAGGTGGTACGGATCACACTGGCGCCGATGGCCAGCGATGATGTGCATGTCAGCAAGGTAGGCGGCCGGCCGTACTTGCCGGTGGGTAGTACGCCACCGACGGGAGCGAACGGGCGTGCGCTGTATCTGCTGGCACAGATCAATTTCGCCGAGATGCCTGAGGTTGAGGGCTACCCCCGGCAGGGGCTGCTGCAGTTCTACATTGCCGACGATGATTTCTACGGCGCCAACATCGACAGTGATTTCAGTGTGAGCGCACTCAGTGCTCAACGCAATTTCCGTGTGGTGTACTGGCCCGACCAGAACGCCGAGGCGATAGTGACGCCGCTGCAACCATCGGCATCGCTGCCGCATGATCCGGCCAGGCCCAGGCGTATGCAGTTCACCCTGGGTACGGAAACGCTGACTACCAGCGACTATCGCTTCGATGTGTTGTTCGGTGGCGATGCCTACGCCGCGATGGAGACGTACGCACAGGCACGCGATATTGATGTGGACGCATTCAGCAGTGCCGTCAGCGAACGCTTCAGTGGTGCCGGTCACAAGCTGGGCGGCTATCCCTACTTCACGCAGCAGGACCCGCGCTCGGGTGGGTCGATGGAGTTGCTGTTCCAGCTCGACTCCGACAACGACATGATGTGGGGCGACGTCGGTGTCGCCGGTTTCTTCATCGCCCCCGAGGACCTCGCGCGTGCCGACTTCAGTCGCGTGATGTACAGCTGGGATTGCAGCTAGTGGTGCGATGAACAGCCGCGGCGGAATCGCTCCGTAGCGAGTTAGGGCGTAGCGAGTAGGGCGGCTACCGCCGAGCGGTATACGCCGCGTAGTCTAGCCCATTGGCACTGGAAACAAATGACGGCGGCGCGGCGGTTGGTCCGGGTGTTGGGGCGGGTAT
>JANMUE010000238.1:0-1361 GCA_031391205.1 Lysobacterales bacterium
CCGCTGGATAATTTGGAGCGTGCTTCGCGCAACTTTTCCAACACTTCGGTGGGCACATCTTCTTTCACACTGGCAGTAGCGCTCTCCAACCACTTGGCTGCCTGCCGAACGGTTTTCTTGGTGTCTTCATCAGTCGCGGCATTGCCGGTGGCGCCGTTGTCGGCGCAGAAGGCCACTTTGAGTTTCTTCAAATCGACTTTACCCGGATCGGCCCACGGCACCGGCGCACACGACGCATCGCGATAGTCCGGACCGCTGATGATGGGCGTGATCAATGCAATATCTTCAACGCGCCGACACATCGGACCCAACTGCTGCCACAAATCGAAGATGCCGCCATAGTCGACGATGTGCCCGGTGCGTGGCACACGCACGCTGGTGGGTTTGATGCCAGCAATACCGTTGTGATTGGCAGGCCCGCGAATCGAACCACCCCAGTCGGAACCGATGTCGAATGCCGCACCACCGGCCGCAACAATGGCGCCCGCACCCCCGGATGAACCAGAGGTAGTGCGCGTTAAATCGTAAGGATTGTGCGAAGAGCCAAATAACAAATTGCTTGCCGCAGTGATGCCGCCGAGTCCGCCCAACGTAAATTCCGGTGTATTGGTTTTGCCAAGCAAAATCGCGCCGGCTTTGCGCACCCGCGCCACACAGGTCGCATCCTGCTTGGGGATGTATTGCTGTCTGCCGTAAGTTGCACCGGTGGTAATGACGCCTTCGGTATCCAGCGAATCCTTAATGGTCATCGGTACGCCATGCAATGCGCCCATCCATTCACCCTTGGCTGCCTTGGCGTCTAACGCCTTGGCCTCCATGCGCGCACGCTCGTAGCTGTTCATCACTACGGCATTGAGCATATCGTTCACGGCAATCTGGCGGTCGATGTAGGCATTCACGGCTTCCAGCGCCGACACTTTCTTGGTGCGGATCAAACCCGCCAGCTTGGTGGCCGACATGTAAATGATTTCATCGCTCTTGTCGGTGGACGCCGCTTGCGCGGATTGCACCGCCGCTGCGACCGCTGCCGTCAATGTGATCAAACTACTTACCTGCGGTAGTCGCGGCAAGCCGAATAATTCGCGGCGCGTCTGGGTGGGTGGAGTGAGCTTCAAAGCTTTGTTCTGGGTGTTCATAACATCTCTCAATCTGGTTTTCTCATAGCCAACGACGAGCCGACTAACCCGTCACTGTCATTTCGACCGAAGGGAGAAATCTTTCATACGCATGATTTAGTGCGTACTCGAAAAATAAGGATTTCTCGCTTCGCTCGAAATGACAACTTATTCAGACCTTCCTCAAATATTCGGCGCCTGCCAACCACCGGTCTGTTTTTCGATATGCGCCATCGCCGCCAGCAC
>JANMUE010000250.1:0-13001 GCA_031391205.1 Lysobacterales bacterium
TGGCGAAAGATCAAGAGCAGCGGAGCAAGCCCCGCTCTACAAAATCAAAGGCAAGAGCTTCGCGACTCACACCGCTCCTGCATACAGCGCCCGCGTCGCGCCGCATGCCATCACAGGAAGCGCCGAGCGACATGGTTAGAATGCGGTAATGCTCAATATCCGATCTGCCGTTTTCTTCGCCGTTTCCACCTTGGTGTTTTGCTACTCGCCGCTGACCCGCGCCGATCTCGCCGAGCAACGCAAGCAATTCGAATTGGCACACCGTCTCGCCACTCAGGGCCACACCTGGGTCGATCAGGCGCGGCGGCTGCATGGGTATCCACTGCTGCCCTGGGTCGAATACGCCGAGTTGATGCGCCCGCAACATCCGGAGACGACGCGCATCGAGGCCTTCGTACGGCGCCATGGCGATACCTATTTGGCCGCGGAGCTGCGCAAATTGCTGGCCAAGCGCTACGTCGAGGCTCAGCGTTGGGATGATGTGCTGACGCTGGATCTGCTGGTCCCGGACCACGAAACCCGTTGCCGGGTGATGCAGGCGCGCATTGCCAGGAATCAGGCTACCGACCAGATTGAAGCGGCGCAGTCGCTGTGGCTGAGTCCCCATTCGCTGCCGCCTGCCTGCGACCCGGTGTTTGCCTGGTTACGCGCTGAAAAGGCGCTGGACAGCGAGCTGGTCTGGAAGCGCATCGGTCTGGCGGCGCAAAGCGGACAGGCTGCATTTCTGCGTCAGCTCGGTGCCGGTCTGGCAGCGGCCGATCGCGTCGCAGTCGGTCACCTTGCCGATCTGATCCTCGATCCGGTGCGCCAGCGCCGTAACGCCAAGCAATGGCCGAACGACGCTGCGCATCGGCGCGCATTGTCGTATGCGGTGGCGCGTATTGCGCGTCGCGATGACGAACTCGCCGCCGGGCTGTGGCGCGAGTTCAGTACGCGCTTCAGCTTCGGCAGTGCCGCCAATGCGCGCATGCTCGACGCCATCGCGCTCTACCGCGCCAACTCCTATCGCAGCGACGCCGCCGACTGGATGAGCATGGTGCCGATCGGCAAGGATTCGGAACTGACGCGCGAATGGCGGGTGCGCGAGACGCTGTCGCGTGCCGATTATGCCGAGGCGCTTGCCGGCCTGGCGCGCATGGACGAAGTCCAGCAGGCGGATTCACGCTGGCGCTATTGGCAGGCACGGGCACTGGATGAAACCGGCCAGACTGGGCTCGCTAATCTGGCCTGGCGCGCCTTGGCCAGTACGCCTAATTTTCACGGTTTTCTTGCGGCCGATCGTCTTGGCATTCCGTATCGGATCTGTCCGATCGATGTGCCGCAGGTATCCAGTTCCGAAGTACTGTCGCGACATCCAGCGCTGGAACGCGCGCTGGAATTTCGCGCCATCGGCTGGAAGCCTCAGGCCAATCGCGAGTGGAGCCATTTGATCGCGCGCCTCGATGCCGCGGGCCGACACGAGGTGGTCGCGGTTGCCGATCAGCAAGGATGGTTCGACCGTGCTCCGTTCGCACTGAATGCGCCCGCCGACCAGCGCCTTTACGGGCTGCGTTTTGCGTTGGCGCATCGCGGACTGATCGAGGCTGCGGCCAGAGCACAGCAGCTCGACCCGGCGCTGGTGTTCGGTTTGATCCGTTCGGAAAGCGCCTGGGTCGAGGATGCGCGCTCGCACGCCAATGCCTACGGGCTGATGCAGTTGCTGCCGAGTACTGCAAAGCGCATGGCCAAGCTCGAAGGCGTGGCCTTCGCCGGTACTTCGCCCTTGCTCGATCCGCCACTGAACGTGCGCCTGGGCACGCGTTATCTGGCCGAGGTCGGCAAGCGTTTTCAGTCATCGCCATGGCTGGTGGCAGCGGCCTACAACGCCGGTCCGCATCGCGTCGAACAGTGGTTGGGCGCGCGTTCGCATCTGCCCACGGATGTGTTCATCGAAACCATTCCGTTCAAGGAAACGCGCGAGTATGTGGCACGCGTGCTGGCCTTTACCCAGATTTATGATTGGCGTCTCAACGGCAGCATGCGCGCGCTTTCGGAACGTCTGCCGGAGCGCGGCCAGGCGTATGCGGCCGAGTCCGATACCGCGCTGCGGCGTGCGGTGCACTGCCCGAACTGAACAATGCAGGCGTTTCGTAGGCTGGGGTTCGCTGCGCTCACCCCAGCCTCGGCAGGCTGCGTAGATAGCAAGTTTCAGATGAGACGTCCGACACGACGCCGTTGTGGGAGCGGCGTCCCGCCGCGATGCTCTTGCTCTTGTAGGTGTGGGTCTTGACCTACACGCTCTTGATCTATTCGTTGCATTGTCGCGAAGATCAACAGCAAGCACCCTGCGGGTGCGTCATCGCTACGCGATGAAAAGGACTTTCGCGCTTTGCGCGAGTCACTTTCTCTTGCGTGGACAAAGAGAAAGTGACTCGCGCGAAAGCGCGAAACATCTTTGTCGTCCCGGATGGGACGATGCGCTCGATAGAGCGCCAGCTATTGATCTTCGTGACGATGCAACGAACAGCAAGAGCATCGCGACTCACGTCGCTCCTACATGGGCACGGTGTCTCATACCTCCCTCATCCGCCTTCGGCACCTTCTCCCGCAAGCGGGAGAAGGAACAGCATCGCGGCGGGACGCCGCTCCCACAACATCGACAACATCTACAAAAGCAAAACGCCCGGCCATCAAGGCCGGGCGTTCGATATTCGATACAACTACGAGACGATCAGATCGAGTAATACATCTGGTACTCAAGCGGATGCGTGGCCGCGCGGAACTTGGTGACTTCCTGCATCTTCAGGTCGATGTAGCCATCGATCATGTCGTCGGTGAATACGCCACCAGCCTTGAGGAAGTCGCGATCCTTGTCCAGAGCTTCGAGGGCCTGGTCGAGCGAATGGCAGACCTGCGGGATATTCTTGGCTTCTTCGGGTGGCAGATCGTAGAGATCCTTGTCCATCGCCTCGCCCGGATCGATCTTGTTCTTGATGCCGTCGAGGCCGGCCATCAGCAGCGCGGTGAAGGCGAGGTAACCGGAATTGACCGGATCCGGGAAACGGATCTCGATGCGGCGTGCCTTCGGGCTCGACACCCACGGAATGCGGCACGAGGCCGAACGGTTGCGCGCGGAATAAGCCAGCATCACCGGGGCTTCGAAGCCTGGCACTAGGCGCTTGTAGCTGTTGGTGGTGGAGTTGGTGAAGGCATTGATGGCGCGCGCATGCTTGAAGATACCGCCGATGTACCACAGCGCCAGTTGCGACAGGCCACCGTAGCCGTCACCGGAGAAAAGATTCTGGCCGCCCTTGGCGAGGGACTGATGCACATGCATGCCCGAGCCGTTGTCGCCAACGATGGGTTTGGGCATGAAGGTCGCGGTCTTGCCGTTGCGGTGCGCAACGTTCTTGACCACGTATTTCATGGTGATCAGCTCGTCGGCCTTCTGCACCAGGGTGTTGAACTTGATGCCGATTTCGCACTGGCCGGCGGTCGCCACTTCGTGGTGATGCACTTCGATGATCTGGCCGACCGACTCCAGCACCTTGCACATCTCACCGCGGATATCGCCCAGCGAATCCACCGGTGCCACCGGGAAGTAACCCCCCTTGACGCCCGGACGATGACCACTGTTGCCGGATTCGAATTTCTTGTTCGAGCTCCATGCGGCTTCTTCGGATTCGATTTCGAAGCTGGCGGCATTCATACCGTTCTGCCAGCGCACGGCGTCGAAGATGAAGAACTCTGGCTCGGGGCCGAAGAACGCTGTGTCGGCCACACCGCTGGACTTGATGAAGGCCTCGGCGCGCTTCGCGGTGGAACGCGGGCAGCGGCTATAAGCCTGCATGGTGCTGGGCTCCAGCACGTCGCAGATGAGCACCAGGGTCGGGTGCTCGGTGAACGGGTCGATGAAGGCGGTGCCGGCATCCGGCATCAGCACCATGTCGGATTCGTTGATGCCCTTCCAGCCGCTGATCGAGGAACCATCGAACATCTTACCGTCTTCAAAAAGACTGGCATCGATCGCCTTGGCCGGGAAGGTGACGTGATGCTGCAGGCCACGCATATCGGCAAAGCGCAGGTCCACGAACTCGATCTCGTGGTCCTTGATCATCTTCAAGACGTTGTCGACGGACATATGCACTCCAATGGTGAGGAAACTGATGGGGTTGTCTTTAGGTTTTGGCAATCTTCGTGCCATCCCAGTCAAGCTTTGCAGAACAAGCACTTATCACTGTTCTCCATAGTATATGAGCTGGCAGGGGAAAGGTTATGCTTCAAAGTGGGGCGATTTAGCGCTATTTTGGTGCATTCTCTGCTTCGTTGACCTGAAGTCGGTACTGGTACGCGCTAACACTGACATGTGTAACTGAAGCGCTCCTCATGTCCTGGTTTAGACTTTTGCTGCGGTCGAATGCCGCAGTCCAAACGGAGAACGTGCTTTGAACAAGGTTCAACCCAAGAGCTATGTCGAGATCGCGCTGTCGTCGATCAAGATTTTCGGCAATGACGGCACCATCGATCTGTCCGAGTTGAATTTCATGCTGGGCCTGGCCCTGCGCGACCAGAAGATCGATGACGACGAGAAGGCGGTGCTGTCTTCGATATTCGAGAAGGCTGCCAAGGGCAAGTTGTCGCCCCAGGTCAGCGAGCGCATTACGCAGGTCAAGGCGCAGCACGGTATTCAATAGTTGTGGCTCGGTGCATGTGTGGGTCCGACCTGCGGTCGGACGCTGTTGATGGTCTTGTCGATCGGTCCAGGAGCGTCCGCGCACAGCGCGGACCCACAGAAGCCGCTCCCACATGAAATTCGACTAAGCTCGGGGAAACTCCCGGCGCGCCTGCGATGCATCCCGATTACCTCGAAAAAATCCTGACCGCACGCGTCTACGATGTGGCGATCGAATCGCCGCTGGAACTTGCGCCCTCGCTGTCGCGGCGCATGCACAACCGCGTGCTGGTCAAACGCGAAGACATGCAGCCGGTGTTTTCGTTCAAGCTGCGCGGTGCTTACAACAAGATGTCACGGCTCAACGCCGAGGAACTGGCGCGCGGCGTGATCTGCGCCTCCGCCGGCAACCATGCCCAGGGTGTAGCGATGGCGGCAAGCCGGCTCGGCTGCCGCGCCATGATCGTGATGCCGGTGACCACGCCTCAGATCAAGATCGATGCAGTGCGCGCGCGTGGCGCCGAGATTGTATTGCACGGCGAATCCTTCGACGAGGCCTATGCCCATGCGCGTGACCTGGAAGCACGTGACACGCTCTGCTTCGTGCATCCCTACGACGATCCCGATGTGATCGCCGGACAGGGCACCATCGGCATGGAAATCCTGCGCCAGCATCCGGACCCGATCCACGCGGTGTTTTGCTGTGTCGGTGGCGGCGGGCTGATCGCCGGCGTCGCTGCCTACATCAAGCGTCTGCGTCCCGAGATCCGCATCATCGGTGTCGAGGCGCGCGATGCCGATGCAATGGCGCAATCTTTGGCCAAGGGCGAGCGCGTCAAGCTCAGCCAGGTCGGGTTGTTCGCCGATGGCGCCGCGGTCAAGCTGGTGGGTGAGGAGTGTTTTCGTCTGGCACAGCTGCACGTCGATGAAATGGTGCTGGTTGATACCGACGCCATCTGCGCGGCGATCAAGGATGTATTCGAGGACACGCGTTCGATTCTCGAACCCGCCGGTGCCCTCGCCGTTGCTGGTGCCAAGGAATATCTTCGCCGCACCGGAATGAAGGATGCCACCGTGGTCGCGATTGCTTCGGGTGCCAACATGAATTTCGATCGGCTGCGCTTTGTTGCCGAGCGCGCCGAAGTGGGCGAACAGCGCGAAGCCGTACTGGCGGTAACCTTGCCCGAACAACCCGGTGCCTACAAACGCTTCATGGGGCTGATCGGCGTGCGCAGCGTGACTGAGTTCAACTATCGTTACAGTGATGAAGGCGCCGCGCATATCTTCGTCGGCCTGCAAGTGGCCAGTCGCGCCGAATCGCTGCAGCTGATCGACGATCTGCGCGCCCATGGCTATCCGACCATCGACCTGACCGAGGACGAACTCGCGAAGTCGCATATCCGCCACCTGGTCGGCGGCCGTTGTTCGGCTGCGACCGATGAGCTGCTGTATCGCTTTGTGTTTCCGGATCGTCCCGGTGCGCTGATCCGTTTTCTCAACAGCATGAGCCATGACTGGAACATCTCGCTGTTCCACTACCGCAACCATGGCGCCGACTACGGCAGCGTGCTGGTCGGCATGCAGGTGCCGCCGGCGGAGATGCGCGAGTTCCGCGAATTCCTTGACCGCCTCGGCTACGACTACCTGGATGAGACGACAAATCCGGCGTATCGGCTGTTTCTGGCGTAGACGAGAATTCGGCCGCCCTTGCTGCGTGTGTTGACAAACCTCTGAGCAAGTCCGGAGGACCCTATCAGAGGTTTTCCGGATTGCGTAATTTTTACATCGAGGGTCGTATCTTTGCTGCGGCAATAGGGTGGGATCCGTCGGTTCAACGCCGTTCACAATCGGCTCAAAGCCGGGGCGATACAATCCGGCGGCTCCGGGATCTTCTGTCGTCCGGAAGTTTACGGCACCGCTGGGGGCGCGGCATCGCAATCGATGCTGCGAGGTGAGGCTGAACGCACATCATGGATCGAAGCTCTTGCACCGCCCGGAACTGCGGTCATCACTGGCGTTCTTACGGCTTTAACACAATAACTAGAGTCTTGCGGGATACCGCCGCCTTATGACCGAATCCAACGCTGAAATCTCGCAACTGCTGATCCGCTGGAAAGGCGGCGACCGCGCAGCCGAAACCGCCTTGTTCGACGCCGTCTACCCACTGTTGCGCCAAGTCGCCGCACGTAGTCTGCGCTCGAGTTCACCGGTCACGCTGCAGGCCACCGAGCTGGTCAACGAAGCCTATATGCGGCTGCTGCCACAGCAGCGGCTGGACTGGCAGAACCGCTCGCATTTCTGCGCGATCGCCGCACATGCGATGCGCAAGGTGATCAGCAACCACATCCGCGACCGGCATGCGCAGAAGCGTGGCGGCTTTGACGCGCAGCATGTCGCGCTGGATATCGCGGAACTGCATCCCAGCGATGACGAGCAGCGCCTGATGCAATGGCTGAGTCTGGACGAGGCGCTGGAAGCGCTGGAGGGGATCAATCAGCAGGCCGCGCGCGCGGTGGAGCTGCGCCATATCGCCGGCCTGGATGCCGGGCAGACCGCCGAAGCCCTGGGTGTATCGCTGGCCACCGAAGGGCGGCTGTGGCGATTTGCCCGCGCCTTTCTCGAAGCCCGGCTCGGGGAGATGCCTTGACGGCCTCGGCCGCCGAACAGGACGCCTTGCTTGACCTGTTCGATGAATTGCTGGCTCTGAACGAGCCCGGGCGAGTGCAGCGCCTTGCCCTGCTGGATGCCAGTATCGCCGCCATGCTGCGCGCCATGCTGGTCGCCGATGCGCGCGCTGGCAACGCCCTGCCCGAGGTGCCGTTCGCGTCGATGGCCGGAAGCTGGGATGGTCTGGAGCCGGGTCAGGTTCTGGGTAGTTTCGAATTGCGGCGACTGGTCGGCCGCGGCGGCATGGGCCAGGTCTATCTCGGCCAGCGTCTGGGTGATGTGCAACAACTGGCTGCCATCAAGGTGCAGCTGCCGCTGGTCGCCACGGATGAAACCCTGCGGCGTTTTCGTCTGGAACGCCAGATGCTGGCTGGCCTTGAGCATCCGGCGATCGCGCGCCTGATCGAATGCGGCGAGGATGCTCAGGGCCGCCCCTACTACGCCATGGAATGGATCGATGGCGTCAGCATCGATCGCTACTGCGATGACAACAGACTCGACCTCAGGTCACGGTTGCAGTTGTTCGTCCAGCTTTGCGACGGCGTCGACTATGCGCACCGCCATCTGGTCGTGCATCGGGATATCAAGACCAGCAATATCATGGTCACCACCGAAGGGCAGCCCAAGCTGCTGGATTTCGGCATCGCCAAAGCCCTGGACGCCCCTACCGCGGCGATGGAAAGCACCGCCACGCATGCGCGCTTCTTTTCGCCGCACCACGCTGCGCCCGAGCAGGTGCGCGGTGAGGCAATCACCATAGGCTGCGATGTCTACGCGCTGGGCGTATTGCTCTATCAATTGCTCAGCGGTCTGCGTCCCTACGAGCTGGAAGGATTGTCGCCGCGCGAAGTCGAAGAGCGCATCTGCGAATGGGCGCCCGCCGCCGCCAGCGAGCGACTGATGGCACTGCAACGCAGTGATCGCAATGGCGCCGACTACTTTGCCCGGCAGCGTGGCAATGCGCGCAGCGGTGCGCTGATTCAGGCATTGCGCGGCGACCTCGATCGCATCGTGTTGCATGCGTTGCGCAAGCGCCCCGAGGAGCGCTACGCCAGCGCCGCGGAACTACGCGCGGATATAAAGCGTTATCTCGCCGGTGAAGCGGTACTGGCGCGCGGCATGGGGCGCGGCTATCGCATGCGCAAGTTCGTCGGCCGACACCGGGTGGCGACGGCGCTCGCCGTCGGGTTCGTCATCGCGCTGAGTGTGTTTACGCTGGTGCTGGGGTTCCAGGCTGCGGCGCTGCGCAACGAGCGCGACGAAGTCGCCCGGCAACTGCTGCGCGTTGATCAGGAGCGTCGCCATGCCGAGCAGGTGACAGGTTTCATCGAACAGACGTTCGCGCTAGCTGATCCGAATCTGACACTGGGCAGAAAGCTGACCGTCAACGATGTGCTCGATACCGCTGTGCGCACCATCGACTACACCCGCGTCGATGCCCCCGAGCTGAAGCATCGCATGCAGATGTCGCTGGTCAAGGTGATGATGAGCCTGGGCCGCTATGCCGACGCCATCGCCGTGATGCGCACGACACCCGAAGGCTTGCCGATGTCAGCGCGCCTGGAGCGGCAACGCATGCAGGCGGAAACCGCGATCGCTGCCGGAGAAGATCAATCGGCCCGCGATGCCAGCGCGCAGGCGCTGAAACTGCTGGAACAATGGGATCGTGCCGACGCCGAGTCGTCGATCAACACCTGGTTGACCCGTGCCCGTGCTCTGCGTGCGTCGCAGCCAGAACAGGCATTGGCTGCGGCCAATCTTGCGCTGGAGAAACTCAAGCTTCAGGACCAGCCGAACGTGGAACTCGGCACCCCAGCGTCGCGATTGCGCGCGCGCCTGCTGATGGTCCTGGATCGCAGCGATGAGGGCATCGCCGAACTCGAAGCCCTGTTGCGTTTGCAGCGCTCAAACCTGCCGAAGCATCACCCGGCGCTGCTGGAAACCCTGCGGCTGTTGGCCGGCGAGGCGACCCGACGCGGCGATCTTCCCGTTGCCATGCGCTATGTCGAAGAACAGCTCGCGTCTGCCGAGCAAGTGTTTGGCGCCGACAGTCTGCGCGTGGTGTATGCGCTCAATTCGCGTGGAAATCTGCGTACCGAAGCTGGCGAAGCGGCCGCTGCCATCGCCGATTTCTCGCGCTGTATCGAATTGCTCACCGCCAAGGTCGGTGCCGATCATCCGCACGTCGCGCAGACGCTGTACAACCGCGGCGAGGTGCTGCGCCTGCTCAGCGGCGACGCCAAGGCTGCCGAACACGACTATCGACGCGCAATCGCTGTAGCCCAGGCGCGGACCGGCCCCGACCCGTTGGGGCAGCCGCTGTTTCGCCTGGGTCTGGGATCGGCGTTGCTGGATCAGGGATTCATGGTCGAGGCCGAATCGGAAATCGACAAAGCCGTCGCCGCTGGCGCACGCCAATCGCAGCACGGGCTGTTCTACGGGCTTGCACTGGGCGAACGCGCGCTGCTGGACTGGCGTCGCGGCCAGACCGACGACGCTCGCCAGCATTGGGCCGAAGCCGCGCCCCTGCTTGCTGCCTACGCGGCCGAATCCAACCCGGCCAGAGGCCGTCTTGAGCGCGCCCTCTCGCATTTAGCGAGTAACCCTATGCAACACGCTTCCCGCCCCTCCCACCCCGTTTCAAGGAAAACGCAATGAAAACGCGATTCTTCGCCATCGGTGCCCTGGCCATGGCCTTTGTCCCCATGCTCGCCCAGGCGATCAATTGTGACTATGGATGCAAGCACACCGGTTGCCTGAATGCTTTGGCTGCAAGCCCGCTGACTCCGGGCGAAGCTTCCGGTATCTCCTACAGCCCCGTTAACAACCATCAGTACGCCAACAACTCGGCGGCACCTATCCCTTTGGGCGCACCGTTTCCCGAGAGCGCCGATGGTGGCGGACTGTGTGATGCCTTCGTCATCCCGGCCGCGGCCGGCAACAACCACAACGCCATGTACCTGCAGCGCAACGTTATCGGTCCTGGCGTCAGCCGTCACCGCGTGCTGCTCGACCTCAGCGGCTATGTCGGCAATACCGATCCGGTATCCGGTCAGCGCTCGTGGTGGCCTGGCCTGGTGGCTTGGACCATCCCCGTGCACGCGCACAGCTACGGCGCCGAACTGCGCGTCGACTACAGCGGTACGCACGGCATGCTGGGGCCAAACACGCACAGCGGCAACCATCTGCGGCTGATGCTCGACGACGTTTTTCTGGACAGCATCACCGTTGAGCGAAGCCGGATTTCCATCGAACTGCAATGGGCGGCGGATGGTCAGGCCGTGGTACTGGTGCATGAGCACAACGCAGCATCGACCACCCCCGACGGCTGGGGCACGATATTCCGGACTTCCGATATGCTCGTCCCTGGCACTTACAAGTCTGATTTCTATCCGCGTTTCTATCAGCTCGGACGGCGCGGCGCCTACTTCGAACGCTGGTCTACCGGCACGATCATCTTTGAGCGATCGGAATACATTATTCCGGCATTCGACGCGAATTGATCTGGGCGTCGCCGTGATATTGGCGATGCTTTGAATGGCCGTCGCGGACCGCAAGGGAACCTTTGAATATGTTCGGGAACCGCGATAGCCCCCTGAGTCAGGGAGCTATCGCGGCTCGGACTTGTTCGGAGGATCCCCAAGTCGGTCTGCACGAGCCGGCCGGATACGCCGGTGGAGGTGGGCGCCCTGCAGGCCGGATCGTTGCCGAAGCGCGCCATGGCCACACCTGCCATAGTGTGCGTGTCTATCGAGCCGCCGACATGTCCACCAAGTCCACTGATCGCACCAGCGCAGCCTGCCCCTGCGGCACCGGCAAACGCTACGGCGAGTGTTGTGCGCCTTTTCATGGTGGAGAGCTCGCGCCGACTGCCGAGGCTTTGATGCGTTCCCGCTACAGCGCCTACGTCGTGCGCCTGGGCGAATACCTGTTGTCGACCTGGCATCCGAAAACCCGTCCGCAGACGATGGCCTTTGACCGTGCCGACACGACGCGCTGGCTGGGATTGGAAATCAAGCGCCATGTTGCCACCGGCCCCAATACCGCCACAGTGGAATTCGTGGCGGTATGGCGCGAGGGCGGGCATCGCGCCCACCGCCTGCATGAGGTGAGTCAATTCGTGCGCGTCAAAGACCATTGGCTGTATGTGAACGGCGAGATACTGGCGAGCTGAACTCGCGGTATGTAGCCGCGCGCGCTTCGATCCGAGTACCTACACTGCGCGATTCATCGCACACTTTCGCCATCATGATCCACACCGATCTCGCCGCATTCCTGCGCCCCCGCACCGCTCTGCTGCTTGGCCTGCTGTTGTTGTCGGGTTGCGCGGGCAACGATCCGAGGCCCGATCTGGCCAGGCTTTATGCCGGCGCCAGCAGCAACCAGGCACAGCCACCGGTCATCATCATCCATGGTTTGATGGGGTCCACCCTGGTTGATCAGCAAACTGGCGAAGAGGTATGGCCAGGTTCGCTGCGCACCCTGGCCTTCAGCGATTATCGCGGGCTGGCACGCCTGGAGGCCGATGAGCGCGAAGGCCGCGGACTCAAGCCTGGCGATCTGTTCTTCGGCGTCGGCGGCGTCGACTTCTATTCCGGACTCGTGCAGACCCTGGAGCGTATCGGTCGCTACCATCGTGGCCACCCCGGCAAAGCCGTCGGCAGCGGCGATCGTCGTCACTACTACGTACTGCTTTATGACTGGCGCCGCGACAACGTCGAGGCAGTACGCGGCCTGCATCAACTGATCGACCAGATCCGCATCGACTATGCCGATCCGACCTTGCGCGTCGACATCATCGCGCACAGCAATGGCGGTCTGATCACTAACTACTACCTGCGCTACGGCCCCAACGACGTGCTCGACTGGGAAGACCCGGCGCAATGGTATGAAGCATCGACGCGGATTCGCCGCGTCGTGCTTTTGGGCACACCCAATCTGGGTTCGGTGCAGAGCGTGAAGCGCCTGTTCCAGGGCTTTCGCATCGCACTGCGCACGGTGCCGGTGGAAGTGCTGACCACATTCTCGACTCCGTTCGAAACGCTGCCGCATCCGCTGGTAAAAAGCATAGTCGATAAGCAGGGGCAACCCGTCGATATCGATATCTACGATCCCGAATCCTGGCGCAGCCGGCATTGGTCGGTGTATTCGCCTGAGGTCATTGAGCGCGTGCGCGCCTCGGTGGATTCGCCTGAGCAGGGCGACATCACGGTGCGCCAGATGCAGCAGACCTTCGAGCGCAATCTCAATCGGGCGCGCCGTTTTCAATGGGCACTGACGCCGTCTTTCAGCGACCCTGACGTGGATATTGCGGTATTCGGCGGCGACTGCGAGATGACCCAGGCCAGGGCCTTGCTGGAGTCGGATGCCGAAGGCGAACGTCTGATATTCAGCCGCAAGCAGCTGCCCTCGGTCGACGCCGGACCCGATTACGACACGCTTCTGTTCGAACCCGGCGACGGACTGGTGACACGCGCGTCGCAAGTCGGTCGCGCCACCTTGAGCAGCGGACTCGAACGCGAGCCGTTCAACTTCTTTCCGATCGCGCAGACGTTCTTTCTCTGCGAGCGTCACGGCCAGCTCACCGTCAATCCCTACTTCCAGAACAACCTGCTGTATTTCCTGTTTGCGAGTTGAAGCGATGGAGAATATAGGCTGGCGGTGAGCGCAGCGAACCCCAGCA
>JANMUE010000272.1:0-59523 GCA_031391205.1 Lysobacterales bacterium
CGCGAGACTGTGGTCGTGCGCGAAGTGCAGGTCCCCGTCGAGGTGACGGTCGGTGCGGCGTTCACGCGCAACCAGGCAAGGCTGGAGCAGCTCGGCATCACGCCGCGTGAGCTGGAGATCCTCGAAGCCCTGGCGGCCGGACTCAGCAACCGCGAGATCGCCGAACGCCTGTTCGTCAGCGAGAACACGGTGAAAACCCATGCCGCGCGCTTGTTCGACAAGCTCTCGGCGCGGCGACGCACCCAGGCGGTGCAGCTTGCGAAGGAAGCCGGGCTCATCCCCTGAAAGGATGATATGGGGCGTTCTGCAGCAAAATCATCCGTTCGGGTGACGTGCTAAACCGGGCAGGGCGGGAGACTGACCGCGTTCAACCACACGCACCACACACAGAGGATCCTACCCATGAAAAAAATCGTACTCACTTTCGGCCTGATCTCCGGCGCCATGCTCTCGGCGATGATGCTGGCCACGCTGCCGTTTCACGACGAAATCGGCTTCGATTACGGCATGGTCGTCGGCTACACCACCATGCTGATCGCCTTCCTGCTGGTCTACTTTGGCGTGCGCTCGTATCGCGACAATGTCGGCGGCGGCAGGGTCGGCTTCGGCCGCGCGTTCGCTGTCGGCTTTCTGATTTCGGCAGTGTCGTCGATGTGTTATGTGGCGACCTGGCAGGTGGTCTATTTCAACAAGTTGGGACCCGATATTCTGGCGGAGTACCAGGAACATGCGCTGGAGCAGGCGCGTGCGCAGGGCAAGTCAGACGAAGCGATTGCCAGGATGAAGAGTGAGATGGACGAGTTTGTCGTGATGTACCAGAACCCTGTCTATAACGCGGCGATCACGTTCCTGGAGCCGCTGCCGGTGGCGTTGATCGTGTCGCTGGTGACCGCAGGAGTGCTCAGTCGGCGCAAGAGGCCGGAAAATGACATCAAGGACCGCGCGCCAGCTAGTTGACCTTGTTGCTTTGCACGTCGCTTGATTTTCGCGGGCGGGTTTGAGTGAGGTGCGAAGAGCTAACGTTGAGTGGGTGCCAACGCACCATTGTCGAACGCCATGCAACGGTGGGTTGGCACCCACCCTACGCATAAGCGAACCGTATGGTGCCTTCTTCTCCGTGTCGCCGAAATCGGTTCGAAAGTGTTACCTTCCAGCGCCTCACCGGGGAGACCGCCCAATGAAACGCTGGCTGATATTCATCGTGTCGCTGTGCCTGGCATTAACGGTCCAGGCGCAGACGCCGCGCGTGCTGATCGTTGGCGACAGCTGGGCTGAAGAGATGTGGCAGGACGGTGCACATCAAGTGGTGTTTGCGGCCAACAATGCCGCACAGTTCAGTGCGCTGGGAGCGACGACAACCCAGAGCGGTACTACCGCGGCGCAGTGGAAAGACCCAGTGCGGCTGCAGCTGATCGCCGACGCGCTGCAGGCCAATCCGAGCATCGATATCGTTCAATTGACGGTAGGCGGCAATGACTTTCTGGATGTCTGGTCGACCGCCATGCCGCCGATGCAGGTGGAGACACTCAAGCAAGGCATCCTGCAGGATCTTCAGATCATCACCAATTTCATTCTCGCTCAGCGCGCGGACATCGAAGTGCTGCTGAGCTTCTACGACTACCCGAATTTTCGCGATACCCGTGTCGGGCTGATCGGTCTATTTTTCTGCACGCCGCGATGGAACGACATGGGTCAGCCGACGCCAACCCAACTCAACGCCATGGCGATTGATTTTGTCGACGCGTATGCCGGGATCGCCAACGCAAATCCACGCATCCACCATGTGCGGCATTTCGGATTGATGCAGAACAAATACGGCATCGATACGATTCCTGCGGGAGGGCCGTTGCCCGGTGAACCGACAATGCCCAGCCCGCTGGTTGCGATGCGCGATCGCGCCGGCCTGGGACGCGACTGCTTTCATCTTCAGCCCGAAGGCTACGACCATCTGGTGCAGAATCTGTACGACGGCTACTACCGGAACCGATTCGAAGATGACCTGTTCGGCGACTCGTTCGAATAAGGGGATAGAGCAGTGACATTGCCGGCCGAGTCGGCGAAGCCAATGTGGTGGCCTGTTCAGAGATTTCTTGGCTCAGCGCGGCGACAGCGATGCCTGATTCCTCACTGGCGAGAACCCCCGGGTTTTCTCGTAATCACTCAATACTGGCCAACTGAGCCTATATCGAGAGCCGCCGAACACCATGAGTATCCTTCGCGCTGTGCTGCACGCTTTCCTGCTTGGCTCGCCCTGGTATTGCAGCGCGATCGAAATGCTGTCCGCAATTTCGAGTCCCGTAGTTGCCGGGCAGAAATCGCCGCGGACGCACTGGGATGACGCCGTGTTCAGGAGCGGCTATGAGACGGTTCCGGTGTTGCCCGGCAGGCCGATCTCCAGACTGTTTTTTGGGCAGAACGCGTGGATGCCAAAGAAAATCGGTGATCAGGACTACTTCGGGGATCTTGAGGCGCTGCTGTGTGGAGCGCTCTATCTGACCAATGGTTTATGCATGCCTGATCAAATCCACGAGAGCGGTGTCAGGCTGATGCGCTACGGCGGCATCTCGGTGGACAAGCGCTATAGCCCGCTGCTGAGCCCTGCGCAGTATCTGACCATGGTCGACAACATGCGCGTCAATCATATCGAGCCGCTGCTGCAGGTGCCCTACTTCGATGGGGTGTATGGCAGCGCAGTAGCGGCTGCGCTGGTTCGCTATATCAACATCGAACATCATCGCGGTGTCAGATACTGGTCGATCGCCAACGAACCCAACACCGAATACTGCGATCCCGACACCGGCATCTGCGCGGATGCCGCCGACATCGCGGGTTACTTTCGCGAATTCGCGGTAGCGATGAAGAATGTGGATCCTTCCATCGCCATCGTCGGGCCGGATTTGTCCTGGTACAACGCGACCATCATGAACGCGTTGACCACGCCGAACGGACCCAGCGATATTTGCGGAGGATTTGCGGGCCGCAGTGGCGAAACGCTCCA
Organism: Lysobacterales bacterium; assembly: GCA_031391205.1. Taxonomy (GTDB): domain Bacteria; phylum Pseudomonadota; class Gammaproteobacteria; order Xanthomonadales; family Ahniellaceae; genus 0-14-3-00-62-12. The sequence goes on from JANMUE010000272.1 coordinate 2,999, forward strand.
CTACCTGGACATCGTCGACTTTCACACCTACCCCTTCGCTGGCGATTCGAACCAAACGCGGGCGGCGGTCATTGCCTGGCCGCAGGGCAGCTTTCAGAACAACGTCGTCGCGCTCAAGGCCCGGGTTGACGGCTGCAATAGCGCGCATACGCGTAGCGGCGCTGCGGCGCTGAAGATGGCGGTCACCGAAATCAACCTCGAATACCGCAATCCTGCGGACTTGACGCTGCCTCAGGTTAGCGCGCAGAGTTTTCTGGCCGGCCAGTTCTGGGCCGATGTGATGAATGTCGGCATGAGGCACGGCCTGGACTTCATCACCTTCTGGAGCGTGAAGGAGGGCAATCCTCAGCTTGGCTACATCGCCAACAGCGGCACCCGATTGCCCACCTATTATCACTATCAGATGCTCGCGCAGAACTTTCGCGGCTCTTATGTTGCAGGCACGCATCTGGTCAACGGTGCCGCCGAGGCCGACGTGAAAGCCTTTGCCGCCGTCGATCATGATCAAATCGCCGTCATGCTGCTGAATGAAAAACAGAACACCTCGCTGGGCTATACGGTGCGGCTGGACAACGCGGCGGTTTCAGGAACCAACGCATTGAAGGTCAACATCGATGCCGGCATCAATAGCGAGTACAGCCATCCGGCCGATGAGGTGCTTGCTGCGCAGTCGACGCTATTGCTGGTGTTCAATGCCGATGGAAGCTTGCGTGCGCGCCATGTGTACGGACTGAGCGATGGCTATGACAGCCCGGAGGTCTTGAACTACTGATTGCCGCCATGACCGGTGGGCGATCTTACGCTTGCCGCGTGCGCTGGGCGTACGGCTGGCGAACAATTCCGGGATTTCTCGTATTGCTTGGGTAAGACATGGATCGCTCTGTCGGTTCTCGATATTCAAATGTCGAATTATCGACGACATAGAGGTACTGCAAGCCTTGCAGGGATCTGCTTTCCCCGTTGAGGATCAGTCCCGGTCAGCACTCAGGATGCCAATGCATTTGCTCAGGTACGAGACCAGCAAACAAGAACCTGCGCCCAATCCAGGCCTGCGGGCTTTTGGCTTTGGCGGCTTTCGCCTCGACTTGGTGCGCGAGCAGCTTGTCGGGCCCGTAGGTTTTCAGGTACTTCGACGCAAAACGTTCGATACCCTGCGCCTGCTGCTTGACGCGGCTCCGGCGCTGGTCAGCACGGATGATCTGCTGGATTCGGTCTGGGGGCGGCATGCGCTGTCTCCCAGCGCGGTGCCGCATGTAATCAGGGAGCTGCGGCGCGCCTTGGGCGACAGTGCTGAGCAGCCGCGCTATATCGAAACGCGCCATAGGCGTGGCTATCGCATGATTCCCCAGGTGATCCGCGATACCGCGCTGCAATTGCAGCCGACGGTCGCGCGCGTCACGCCCGGTTTTTTCGCTATGCCAGAAGCGGCGTTGCTGGTGTTGATCAATGAGATGCGCGATTGGTCTGCCGCTGATTCAAGCAGGCAGCGCCTGGAGCGCCTGTGTCGCGTCGCAACCGAGCGGGGGCTGACACATCTTGCTGCCGAAGCGGACATCGCACTGCAATCGATTCCGAGCGAGCGTTCTTTGACAGTGATTCGGAAAGATTTGCGGCATCGTTGGTAGACGCTTGATTATGCACAATGTCAGCAGCAGCGTCGGCGTGTCGCAATGGAAATATCGGAAAGCGCACTCAACGGGATGCGTTGAGAACGCTGTCGAGCGTCGCCAGCTCATGGCGCAGTGCATCGTATTCGGGGGTTTTTGGCAACAGCTTATGCGCGCGCTGAGCCTGTGCACGCGCCGTCACGATGTCGGCATGGGCGGCATGGGCAAACGCCTGTTCAATGGCGAATCCGGCACGGCTCGGATGTTCGACCGGTAGTGCCCGCCAAAGATCAGCGGCCAGTGCCAAGGGTGCGGCGACGTGACCGGATCGCCCCAGCTTGCGCAGTATGCGGGCCTCGCCCAGGGCCAGATCGCCGCCGTCCCAACCGAGTTTGGCGCCAAAAAGTTCGGGTCGCTGACCGTTTCGATAGGCGTCCAGGCTGGCATTCAAATTGCCAAGCGCTTCGTGAACACGTCCCAGCAATTCGTATTGCAACGACAACGCGGTGCGTCCACTGGCTCCACTGGACTGGTTGATGTCGATCGCGCGCTCGATGAGCGTCAAAGCTTCCTGCGGCTGATCGGTTTGCAGACGGTAATTTGCCAACAGAAACAGATATCGCCCGTACTCGGTGTGTTGATCGCCCCAGAGCCGCAGGCGCACCTCGCCGTCGATGCGAATCAGCGCATTGGCCTGGGCATAGTCGCCGCGTGCAACCAGCAGACTGGCCAGCCCCAACGCAGCCAGACTGGTTTCAGGATGATCATTGCCATGAAGACGTTGCAGTATCGAGTGGCCTTCGCGCTTGAGCACCAGTGCTTCGTCAGCGTAGCCAGCCTGACTGAGTCGACCGGAGAGATCATGGATGGCGCGGGCGGTCGCCGAATTTTCGCGACCCAGTCGCTCGGTCGCGCTCGCCACAGCAGCGCGGTTCTCCGCGACGGCCAAATCAAGCAGGCCATCCTGATTCAGTCGTATCGCCTTCAGTCGCCAGGCATGGATGCGCCGTTCCGCCTTCTGTGGATGGTCGGCATACAGCGTCATCGCCTCTTCGATCAGCGCCAGCGAACGCCTGCGGTCACCCGCATCCGAGAGCTGCGCGGCAAGCCCATAAGCGGTCTCTGCAAGCAGCAATTGATCGGCTGCGTGCTCATTGCTGAGCAAGGTGTAGGCTTCCTGATAGAGCGCTCGGCTGATGTCGCGCTCTTTACGTTGGGAATAGACCTGTCCCAACATGTAGAGAATCCGGGCACGCAGTGCAGGTTGGTCATGATCGCTGCTGCGCAACTGTTCGACGCCATAGGCGAGCGCGTCGGCAACGGTCTTTTCCTCACCGCGATGTTTCTGCGGCGTTGCCCAGGCGAGCACGCCATAAAGAAATTCCAATACTGACTCGGCACGCTCTGCCTGTGCGGTTGCACGCACGGCTTGCTGTTGCGCCAGATCCCGTTCGACAGCGATGCGCCAGCCAAACGCGGCCAGCAGCGACGCCGCAAGCACGATACCCGCCATGGCAAACGGTTGGCGCCGCACAAAGCAGACGAGTCCGTATCCAACGCCCCCGCCGCGGGCAGCGACCGGACGCCGCTCCAGATAGCGCGTCAAATCGTCCGCCAATGTCGCGATGCTGGGATAGCGGGCGGCTGTGTCCAGCGCCGTTGCCCGCAACAGAATGGCGATGAGATCACGCGGCAACCTGGCAATGCGCTGGGCATCGAGCGTCGCCGGCATGAGTGCAAGCTGCGCATCGGCATTGTCGACTGCCGTCACATGCTGCGATGGCCCTTGCTGCGGCAGCACGTCAAGCAAGGTCGCCAGCAGCAGGCCGGTCTGATAGATGTCGGAACTGATTGTGACCGATTCGCCGCGCCACTGCTCAGGGCTGGCATAGCCCGGCGTCAACGCAAAACTACCCAGAGTGTCGGTCTGATCGGCCAACCGTGCAATGCCGAAGTCGAGCAGCTTGAGTCGGCCCTGCTGATCGACCAGGATGTTCGCCGGCTTGATGTCGCGATGAATCAGCAGTCGCGCATGTGCGAACGTCAGCGCCTCGCACAGCGCTATGACCAGGCACAGCCGCTGCTCCCGCGACGCGTTCCGCGACCTGCACCAAGCGTCGATCGCTTCGCCCTCGATCAATTCCATGGCGAACCAGAGCATGGCATCGGACGTGCGCCCGCCATCGATCAGGCGTGCAATGCCTGGATGCTCCAGCTCGGCCAAGGTTTGACGCTCGCGCATGAACAACGTCTCGGCAACGTTGCGATCACCGGACACCGCCATCCATTTCAATGCCACGCGCTGCGTGAACTCGCCGTCGGCTCGTTCGGCGAGATAGACCACCGCCATACCGCCGCGCGACAGCTCGCGTACAATGCGAAACGGGCCAACGATATCGCCTTCCTCCAGCGCGTGCTGCCATGCCACTGTTGGCAACGCACGCCGCGCCAGCGCGCCGCTGAGTGCGCCGCCGGTGCGCAGACGTTCACGATCGATATTCACGCCTGCCTCACGATCGGCCTTGCTGCGCGAGCCAGTCGCGTGCCCTGGCCCATTCGCGCTGCACAGTACGCGGCGACAGCGACAATGCAGCGGCGGTCTCCTCGTCGCTCAATCCGCCAAAGAAACGACAAGCCACGACTGCAGCCTGCTGTGGTTGTTCGCGATCCAGCTGACACAACAGTCGATCGATCATCAGCAGTTCCTCGGCGTCGCGTGTTTCCTCGATGTCAACGTCATCGATAGCAATCGTTTCGGATTCGCCGCCACGTTTCTGGGTCACCCGTGCACGCGCCATTTCGATCAGCAGATGGCGCATGGCCTGCGAAGCGATGCCGAGAAAATGAGAAGCGTTGACCGCCTCGTGCTGGCTTTTGTACAGGCGCAGATAGCATTCGTGTACCAGCCCGGTGGTGTTCAACGTGGCTCCGCCCAACTGCCGCCGGGTCCGCCGTGCCACGTTCTGCAGTTCCGCATAGATCGAAGCAAAGGCCTGATCGTAGGCCTGTCGATCACCATCGCGAGCGCGCGCGAGAAGTTCGTTCAAAGCGTTTGCCTGGTGGGATTCCACCACGGGTTCTGGTCTCAGTGTCGGTTCTGGCATCGTTCTGGATTATGGCCGTGGCCGCTTCCTGCGACCGGACGCACTGCACATATCAACGAAATGTCATGTCTTTCGCACGCCAAGAACATCCCAATCCAATCACTTTCACGGCGCCAGGCATGAAGCTGTCAGCAGCGCCTTGATGATGCCGCACCTGCCAAACGGCTGCGGCGTCGAAATGGTCAAGACGGAAATTCCACCAACCACCTGCAATCAGCAGCACCGGAGCCACAATGAAGAAATATATTCTTGCCTGCCAGCTTGGCTTGGCGTTGTTCAGTGGCAGCGTCTTTGCCGGCGCCCAGGTACGTGTCCTGCTCGAAGCCAATTTCAACAGCCACATTCCCGGCCAGGCGATCGGCACTGGCGGCCCGGAGCTTGGCGAGCCGGTGACGGTGGCTCCCGGGCTGTTTGCCATGATTCGCCTGTCGCCGCGGCCACCGGCTTCCTTGGAACTCAACCAGTCTGCGACGGGTTTAGCGCGCAAGGCCCGCTTCGAATTTATTGACAGCGAAGAGATCATCAGCGGTGACCTGCGGATCCGGATGGTTTTCCACGCAACCCAGCTGGATAGGCATAGCTTCTCCGTCCGTGAGACCGGAACGAGCGCCCAGACCTTCCTGACCATGACGCTGACCAGCGCCGGCGACATCGATGCCAGTGATGCCAACGGTTTCATTGGAACAATCGGTCAATACACTACGAACACCGATCATCAGGTGGAAGTCCTCTTCCACATGGATGCTGGCACCTACGATATCGAACTGGACGGGCTGCCGCTGATCAGCGGGCGCGGCCACGGCGTCACAACGCGCGGTGTGGGTGCTCTGTTGGTCGGGCCCAATCATGAGGCGATGCCCGGTAGTCTGCTTTACGTCGACAACATCCGCGTCACCGCGCCCAGCATCGGCATTTTCCGTGATGGGTTCGAGTGAGCGTTTAGATGACGCATCGGCGTCATCTGCTCACTCGAACGCCTGGCCATGGATGGCCAGGTCGGGGCACAGCTCCAGGGATGGCTGCTTGCCGCGCCATGAGAGCAACCGAACCGGTGTTCATCCGTCCTGGACAGCCGAGCATCTGCGCCTGCGAGGGATCCTCTAAAAAAGGGACGTAGTATCGAATTCCTCTCAGTGTTGGGTTGCACGGAGTCCGATGCTGGGGAATGCTCCCCGGGTAGTGTGCCAGCCTTGCTGATGAGGAACGTCCCGTGCGGCGCATATTGCGCCATGCCGCAGACCGCGACTATTCGAAGCCGTTTGCAAACACCGCATCGCCACCGGTTTGAGTGGCGCGGCAGCCGGGGCCGCCGGCGTCCAGCACGATGTTGTCGACATACCAGCCGTCACGCTGCACGCCGCTGTCGCTGCTGAAGCGGAAACGAATGCGCGCCTGTGCGGCGTTGTTCAGCGCTGGCAATGCAACGCGCACACGCTGCAACGAAGCATCGCCATCGCAACGGAACGCCTCGCTCCAGGAACCGCCGCCATTGCTGCTGACCTCCACCCTGCCGAAATCGAAGCCGCTCTCGGTATCGCACCAGGAGTCGAACGACAGGGTGGCATTTTCGTAGCCGCTCAGATCGATGACCGGCGAGGTGAGGCTGGTGTTGGCGTTGGCCAGATAGTTGCCGGCGGGGCTGTCCGTCCATGAGCGGGAGCCGGTCTGAGTGGTGTTGCCAGCGGTGATTGCCCAGGGCGGGGATGCGGTCCACATTCCGATACCGGTTTCAGCGTTTTGGCTCAGTCGATTGCACAGTGCAAACAGCGTGACATCGCGTTCGATGTTGCTGGCGCCGGCGATGGATATGCCGGGGATCGACAGCGACTCGAATCCAGCGGCGGCGACTTCGACACTGTAAGTGCCAGCGGGCAACCGGCGCACATAGTTGCCGTTGGCCAGTGCGATCGAGCGCCAGTTGCCCGCCGCGATCTCCGCGCCGGGGATCGCCTGCCCATCACGGGCACTGCGCACCACACCGGAGAGCGTCCCAACTGCGGATGCGGCGTAGACATCGACGAATGCCGCGCTGACGGGGCCCTCGTTGCCCTGGGCATCACGGCCCTGCAGGTAGATCAGCGTCTTGCCTGGGGTCAGTGCACTGCTGGCTATACTTGCCGAAACCATTTCGCTGGTCGCGTTGAACGCGCCATCGCTGGCCGACATCGGCACCGCGATCGCACTGGCCTGCCAGGGCGCAGTGGCGATCCAGGCACTGGCCGCGGCGATGGGTTGCGCAGTCTGGGTACCACCCTGGGTGTTGCTGAAACGAGTGTCGTCGACGTTAGCGGAGATGCTGATGCTTTCGCCGCTCACGGCAACGTCCGGTGCCACACTGATCGTCAGCACTTCAGGACCCGCAGGCCATTGATAGGGTGCGCGTGCCGTCTTCGCGGCATAAATCAATGCGCGCAGGTTCTCTGGAAGAATCGTGTTCTCGAAGGACGCACAGTCCTGAAAAAATGCCGAGCCCAGCTCGAACGAATAAGACGCCACGCCCAGTTCGCCATAGACCGTGTCCGCCGTGGTGCCGTCGGTGGGATAAAGCCCGGTGATCGGTTCGGGTGTGTAGCCGTTGAACCAGGCGAAACGACGGCCCAGTGTTTCCAATTGAGTGTTGTTGGGCGAGACCCCGTTGCCGTTCCAGCCCCAGGACCAGAGCACCAGCTCCGAAAAGCTGTGCAAGTCGAAGAACAGCCCCTGGGTGTCCAGCGGAGCGGCGTCATTGTCGCCATCACCGCGGCGATCCGGAAACAGCGAACGCACATAAGCCACCATGCCAGTAGTTTCGGGTTCCGATGCCGCCAGCGGCCCGCGATAGGTGCCCTCGCAAGGATTGGTGCTGGAGCCATTGCCATTGGTGGCAGCGCCCCATTTGAACGGCCAGTTGCGGTTGAGGTCGGCACCGCGATTGACGCTGGTGGTACCGCAATACGCGGTGTTGGTGTTCTTGCGCCAGGATTGTCCGGCCTCGGCTTTCTTGCGCCCGTCGGGATTGGCATGCACCAGCAGATGCACTTCCTGGTGATCGAGTATCCAGGTCGCATCGGCATCGATGCCGTAGTTCGTCAGCAGCCATTCGGCAAAGCGCAGCAGCAGTTCCGCAGGGGTGTATTCGCGGGCATGAATCGAACCCATCAGGAAGAGCTTGGGTTTGTTGGCTGAGCTGGTGGTGGTATTGGTCAGCCGAAGCACGCGCAGATCTTCGCCGCCACCGGGCTGCGCTGCGAATTTTTCCCAGCTGTCGCCGATGTCGATCATCGACGCGAGATTGGGGTAGAGCGCAGCCAGTTCGTCGAGCCGGGCCTTGGTCTCGGCCACGGTCCGGTAGCAGGCGAAACCGGGAATGCCGGCATCCTGGCCGGGTAACCGCAGCAGCGGACGATGGATTGCCTCGGTGGCCTCGATGTCGACTTCATGGCGCAGCCCGGCCGCGGCAAGCATCGCCAAGTCGATGGCATCGGCTTCCATCACGATCAGGCCCTTGCCGCGATCCACGATCATGTGCTCGTGCCGACGCCCAAACTGCTGGATCAGCGCTTCGTCCCCGGTGTGTACGCGCACGACCTGCATCGTGTCGGTGGATTCGGCAAACGCTGTCAACGGCCCGGCGCATAGAGCGAGGGCCATGAGAATGAAATGGCGCATCGAAGATCCGGAGTCTTGGCGACAACGGACATTCTGTCACGAGGGAGCATGTCGTGGGAGCGGCATCCCGCCGCGAAGCTCTTGCTCTACTCTTGATAGACAAAGCAAGAGCTTCGCGGCGGGACGCCGCTCCCACAATGCCGCTCCTGTAACGCCGCTACCGCTCTGGAGCCAATAGCCGCTGGATATTGGCCACGAGGCGCCGTCCATTGATCGGGGTCGCAATACGCCAAGCATAGGCAGCAACCCGTTCGACGGCGGGTAGTACGGCGATGGCGCCGAGAATCAATGCCGGTGAAGCGGGTAATTGCAGCGGTTCCTCGCCGCAAACCCAGACGTCGACGTTCAATCGCTTGAGTGCTTCGTTATCGTGGTAGCGCTCGATACGTAACCGTGGCCAGCGTTCGGTGAGGAATGGCGTGATGTAACCGTCCATGCCGGAGTCCAGGCGCCAGAAACCGACCCGGTGCAATCCGGCGGCGGGACGGGCAGAGAGGATATCGCGCAGCATCACGCGCTCTTGTGCTTGGTGATTTCGCTGGGCGCGCCGCCATAGCGTTGCCTTGCCAGGCCGAAGACGAAACCGCTGGGGGCTTTCCGGACGCTAGCCATTGTCATCACCACCGATCTGCAGTTTGTATGTGTGCACAATATGGCGACGATGCGGTGCCTGGCTATGCATGATGATGCGCGGGTTCGTCTTGATCGTGCAGGCGGCGGCTCAGGAAGCAGTGGTATGACAGCATGGTGTTGCTCAGAACTGGTCAGGAGGTACCTGGAGATATTCTGAACAATTCAGGCGCGGCGATAACCCCCTGAGTCAGGGGGTGAAAAACCGCAGGTTTTTTAGGGTGTGTGAAGCAACACGCTGTATGACGAAGTTGAAGTAGTGACTAAATCAGGACTTCCTTAGAGGACGTTTTTCACTGTGCTTCTTCCATGCACAGACCGCGCCTCGAGTTCCGGGGCGCGGTGTGCTGGATGCTCAACCTTGCGAATGCGCTACCGCGTGCTCGGACCAATGCTTCACTGCCTCTTTGCCATACCAACGGCCTTCCAGCAGAACCAGCTCGTGCTCGCTGGATATTGGTGCGTCGAACACGGTCACGGTGGTACGCACGCGCGCCGTAGTACCGTTGATCTCAACCACATCGACCTGGATCGAATCCACGATGGCATTTACATCCAGACCATAGATGAGCAGGGCCTGTTTGCCTGCTGCGAATACGTTCTCCGTCTTTCCCAGCACCTGCTCGAACGACATCTGCTTCAACTCATCCACACTGCGCACACCCGTGCCGCGCACCGCGTCGGAAATCAGCGTCAGCGCCTGGCGCATCGACAATGAACTCAGAAAATCAGTCGTACTGGCCCATTGCTGCAGGCCCGGTAATGCCTGCTGCAGCGACGCCCGCTGCTCGGTGGTGAGATCGCTGTCTTTGGACAGTACCGCCATCTGCAGCGCACCCAGCCCCATCATCACTGCGGCCGGTGCCTGCGGTCGAACCTCGACCAGCTTCGGTTCGATTTCGGCCATCAACTTGTCGACGGCATCCGGCGCGCTGATCTTGGCCAGACTTTCGGCAAATTTGGCGCGCTCGTGCTCTGAAGTCGGTTGCAGGCGGTGCAGCTCGTACGCCTGGCGCAGTTGTTGATAGCTACTGGGCGGAACCGAGGCCTGAACCAGCCCGCTGAGATCGTTGCTACGGACCATCCGCGCCAAATCCCTGACCTGCTGCGCCGGGTCGGCTACCGATGAAATCGTATTACGCTGATTTTCAACGAGATTTTTAGCGTACAAAGGGTTGGCCGTGCTGATCAGACCAACGACAAACAGCGATAACGCTATGCCTCTCATGGTAATGCTCCTTCTGTTGGAGCTTTAGTGTGGTGGTGACGTATAACACCAGTAAGTGACGGAAGTCACAGGGTGCCGGAAGTACTGGGGGAGGACGTTTCCAGCTGACGTTCGAATCAACGGGGTTCGCGCTGTGTCGGCGTAGTCGGAAGCGTCACGATGAAGCGCGCGCCCTGCCCGACCTCGCTGATGGTTTCGATGGTGCCGCGATGCCGTTCGACAATCCTGCGCACGATGGCGAGGCCGATGCCGGTGCCTTCGTATTCGCTGCGTGTGTGCAGCCGTTGAAACGGATTGAAGATTTTGCTGGCGAATTTTGCGTCGAAGCCGATGCCGTTGTCGGCAATCTCCAATCGTATTGCCGGCAGGTCGGCGTAGGTGACGTGCGCGCAGGAGATGCGAATTTCCGGCTGACGGTCCGGACTTCGAAACTTCAACGCGTTGGCCAGCAGATTCTGGAACAGTTGCCGCATCTGTGTGGCATCCGAGTTGATCGTCGCCAGCTCGGACAGGATGACCTGCGCCTGCGTCGCCTCGACCCGGGATTCCAGGTCGCCCAGCACCTCACGGCATATCGTCATCAGGTTGACCGGTGCGAAGGGTCGGGCGCCGCTGGCGACGCGCGAATACTCCAACAAGTCTTCGATCAGCACTTTCATCCGCGCTGCTGCCCGATTCATGCGATCCAGATAGTCGCGCCCGTGCTCATCCAGCGCGTCGCGATGACGCGTCACCAGCACATCGGAAAAGGTCTGAATCTTGCGCAACGGCTCCTGCAGATCATGTGAGGCGACAAAGGCGAATTCCTGCAATTCGCGATTGCGGTTGTTGAGCTCGACCAATGATTGCTGCAACGCAGCCTCGACCTTGCCGCGTTCGACCAGCTCCTGCTGAAGTGCGCGATTGGTTTCCTCAAGTCTGAGGGTCTTCTCCTCCAGCTTGCGGATCAAGGCCTGGCTGTAGCTGCGCAACAAGCTGGTTTCGTCTTCGTCTGGTCGGCGCGGCCCCGATGACACCGTCTGCGCCACCAGATCCTGCACCTCGCGTACCCGCGCCAGAAACGCCTCGGGCTCGGCTGGTTTCAAGATGAAGGCATCGGCACCCAGGTTCAACGCCAGTCGCTCATCCTCGGCTTCGGTATAGGTCGCGGTGTAGACAATGAACGGAATGTGCTTCAGCACTTCGTCGAGCTTCCAGTGCCTGAGCAGGGTGTAGCCATCCATGACCGGCATCAGCAAGTCGCAGATCACCACATCCGGGTTTTGCTGGCGTGCCTTGACCAGGGCCTCGGCACCGTGACGGGCGCTGTCGACGACGTAGTCGTTTCCCCTGAGCAGGGCATCCAGGTAATACAGGTTCTGTTCGTTATCGTCGACTACGAGGACGCGTGTCATCTGCGGTCACCGCCGGTTGCAGGCGCATCGACATAAGCTGCGATTTCGGAAACAAAGGTCTCCGGGTCGATGGGTTTTTCTATGTACCCGTTGCAGCCCGCCGCAAGCGCTTTTTCACGATCACCCATCATCGCATACGAAGTCACCGCGACAATCGGGGTATTGCGCAGCGCGGCGATGGTACGCAGCGCGCTCGCCACTTCATACCCATCCATGGTCGGCAGCTGGATATCCAGAAGGATCACGTCGGGAACCAGTGTTTGCGCCAATTCCAGCCCACGTCTGCCATCGATCGCGGAAATCACACGATACCCATGCTGCTCAAGCAGATAGGTCGCCAGATAGCGATTCTGCTCATTATCCTCAATAAGAAGCACGGTTCGCGTCATCGCGGATTTGCCCTGTTCAATGGAAGCGTAACAGTGAATTCGCTGCCCTGCTTCCAACGGCTGACCGCGGAGATCTCCCCGCCCAGAAGGCTCGCCAGTCGGCGGCAAATCGCCAGACCCAATCCCGTCCCTTCGTGCTGCCTGGCCAGGCCGGTGTCGACTTGTCGGAAGGGAACAAACAGCTGCGACAAATCGTCGGGCTTGATGCCAATGCCGGTGTCCGTGATCCTTGCGCGCAAGGCCGGCTGTGGGGCGAGTTCCGCATCGGATTGAAAATCCGGAACCACGTCGACATGCAATGCGATCCGCCCCTCATCGGTGAACTTGATGGCGTTGTTGATCAGGTTGATCAGGATTTGTTCCAGGCGACGGTGGTCGCTGACCATGGTGTCGACTTCTGCCTGCACCGTCGCCGACAGAGAAAGCCCCTTGCGTTCTGCCAGTGGTCGCATCGAGGCCGCAACACGCTCGATCGAAGCGGGCACGTTGAATGGTTCCGCCCTTACTTCCAACTGACCTGCTTCAATCCTTGACAGATCCAGCACGTCGTTGATCAACTCCAGCAAATGCCGCGCGCTGCCGCGCACCATACCCAACTGCTTGCTCTGTTCGCTATTTAATGGACCGGCCAGTCCCTGCAGCACGATACCGGTGAAGCCGATGATCGAGTTCAGTGGCGTACGCAACTCATGCGACATGGTGGCGAGAAAAGCGGATTTGATACGGTCTGCCGCCTCAGCGCGTACCAGTGCTGTGCGCAGGGCATCGGTGCGCTCTGCGACCTTGCGCTCCAGACTGTCGTTGAGTTCGATCAAGGCGCGTTCTGCGCGTTTGCGTTCGGTGATATCCACCGACAGTACGAAGATTCCCTCAGCGACCGGCTGGCCGATCACATCAAACCAGGCCACATGGCCATCCGGAAACGTAAAATTCGTTTCAATTCTGAAGTCCCTGCGTTCGCTCATGCAGCGCTGGAATTGGGCAAATATTTCCGTCTGCTCGATGCCCGGCCAGCACTCCATCATCGTCCGCCCGAGCAGCTCTTGGTTCGGTCGACGATTGTCTTTGGCCGCGGCATTGTTCAAGTAAAGATAGGTCCAGTCGAATCCGATCAACTGACACGCCTCCAGGATGTTGTCCAGGGTCGTGCGATAGCGTTGCTCGCTTTTCTTCAGCGCGGCCTCGGCACGTGTCTTCTCGGAGACATCGATGCCCACGCCGATCAAGCAGATCATGCCGCCAAAAACGACGCGCTTTCCGGTGAAGAAATATGGCGTTGCAGTCCCATCTCTGGCGAGAAACGGCGCTTCGATAGACGATTCTCCTTCCTCGAAGACTTCATTGATGCGGGATTCCAGTTCTGGCCTGTCCGTCTCCAGAAAGAAATCGAACGGAGACATGTTGGAAATCTCTTCGCCGCTGTAACCCGACACGGTTTCGAAGTTTCGATTCCAGCGCAGAAAACGCCCGCTGGAATCATAGAAATACAGAACCCCCGGCATGCTTTCGATCATCGAATCGGAGAACTGTTTCTCCTGGTGCGCCTGTGCCTGCGCGTGTTCGCGTCCGGCATCCAGTTTCAGGGCGGTATCCGCTATGCCTGACAGCTGCGCCTCGCTGACGCGCAGCTGCAGGTCTTTCGTTGCGAGGGCGGCATAGCTTGCTTCGATCGCAGCAAAAGGCGTGGCGCATCATGCCCAGCAGCAGCATCGACGTGACCGCAACGAACCCCAGGCCCTTGTACACGCTCCACCTGATCAATAGTGCCGGGTCAGGGAACAGCAGCTCCAGCGCCCAATCGGAAAGGTAGATCCACAGCGTTGCAACGACGGCATAGGTGGCGACAATAGATTCCGCCCGCCGCCGCGTCGCTGGCGGTGTCGGCTGAAGGTCTTGAGCGACCGATGGATCGGGGTCCGCAGGTACGCTCATGGAATCCGCCGTTGACTCGGGGCGCTCATTGTCCGGCGCTGGTCCGGCGAATACAACTTGCATCGATCTGGGCTACTGTCCCGGTTCGAAGTTTAGCGGGCTCGGCTTGCTGCCGACGCGGGCATGGTCTCCTCGCCCGCTTGCGGCAGAGGCAGGGTGAGGAAAACCTGCGACTGCGACCAGCGCATACCGACGAGGTAAGAATCCGCGGCACACCTAACCTGCGCAAATTCTATCTAATGCCGTTCCATCACTCCTCGCGCCGCGTCGTCACCAACTTCAGGAAGGCCTCGTGTTGATAGCGACTCATGCGCAGTTGCTGGCCGGTGTCCATGGTGACGACGTGATAGCCGTTGAACCAGGGGTGGATGGTCTTGACGCGGCGGACGTTGATGATCGCGGAACGGTGCACGCGGGCGAAGTGGCGCGGATCCAGGCGTGCGGCCAGCGCTGACATCGTCTCGCGCAGCTCGTGGCTGCGATCGCCGAGATGGATCAGCGCGGTGTTGCCGTTGGCCCTGATCCAGACGATGTCATCGACGCAGATCAGCACGACGTGCTCGTCGACGCGTACCGGAATACGTTGCAGGTATTCGTCGCGCTGGCGAAGGACCGCGAGTGCCTGCAGGATCTGCGCCGCGGCGTGCACTTCGGCGCCACCGCTGGACAAACGCGTTTTGGCGCGCTGCAGCGTGATCGAGAAGCGTTCACGACTGAACGGCTTCACCAGATAATCGACGGCGTTGGCCTCGAACGCCCGCACCGCGTACTGTTCGAACGCAGTGACGAAGATCATCGCCGACATACGTGCGGTACCAATCGCAGTGACGACATCCAGACCATTCATCGCCGGCATCTGGATATCCAGGAATACCAGGTCGGGCGCCTGGCTGCGAATCGCGGATACCGCCGACGCGCCGTCGCCACATTCGCCCAGCAATCGGATTTCCGAATCCTCACGCAGCAGCCGCACGATGGCGTGGCGAGCGATCGGTTCATCGTCGACGACCAGGGCGGAAATGCTCATGCCGGCACATGCTCCGGCATGTCGTCCGCATCTTCGAGTTCGCGAAACGGCAATCGGATGCGACACACCACGCCTTGGGGCCAGATCATGTCGAGGCGGATCTCGGCGGCATCGCCGTAAAGTTCCTTGAGGCGCAAACGCGTATTCGACAAACCGATGCCATGGCCGGCGGCTTCGCCTTTGGCTTCCAAGGTGCTGTTGTGATTGCGTACGTCGATGCAGAGGTTGTCGCCATCGCGGCGGCTTTCGATCTCGATACGGTCGCTGCCGATGCGCTGGCCGATGCCGTGCCGGATCGCGTTCTCGACGATGGGCTGCAACACCAGACTGGGCACGGCGCAGTCCAACGTGTCCGGCGCGATGTACACCTGCGTGGTCAGCCGGTCCTTGAAGCGCATGCGCTGTATGCCCAGATACAGATCGAGCAGATCCAGCTCGCGGCGCAGTGAAATTTCCTGGCCGTCGTAGTCCTCGAGGAAGGCGCGCAGCAATTCGCTCAATCTCAGCAGCATGTCCTCGGCCGAGACTTTGTCGTCGTCGAGCAGGGTCACGATCGCATGCAGGGTGTTGAACAGAAAGTGTGGTTGCAGCTGGGTCTTCAACGCCTGCAGCCGCGACTGCGCCAGCTCGATCGCGAGGCGGCCGGCCTCGACCTCGCGGCGCGCCTTCTCGGCGTGGAAATACAGCGCCTGCTGGATCGCGAGCAGTGCCCAGTAGGTGAGCACGCCGGTCGCCACGTGCTTGCCGGCGAACTGGCGAAACTGGCCTGCAATCGAGTCCGGTTCGAACAGACTCGAAGCCACTGCGCCGATGCTGATCGCCAGCAGCGTGACGCCGGCGCTGGCGACGACGTGCGTCCCCAGCGAGCCAAGGCGCAGCGGTGGCTGAATCGGGTAACGCTCGGCGAGACGAAATACCAGAGGTGCGAGCGCGGCCCAGGTGTACCAGTGGATCATCGACCAGCGCAGGTAGTCGAAGATTGACCAAGGGCTACCATTGATCGCGTCATGCACGAACCCCTGCATCGCGAATACGACCACCACTGCCGACCACAGGCCAAGATAGCGGGACAGCCGGATATAGGTATTGCCGAGGCGGATGTTCATCGCGTGCCGTTGCGGCGGAGAGGTGGGCATCGTAGGTGCAGCGTAGGGCGCTGAACAGCGTCGTGGTGCACGACTACGATTCGTCACGGCACAGCGACGATTCGTCTCAAGTCGGTATCGCGAGCGGCCGCTTCATGGCCCGATGGGCGCCTCTGCCGTTGCGCGATGCATTGCGCACGCCGCCGGCAGCCATCCTTCCGAGCCGGAGATTTCCGTCATGTGTTCGATCTGCGTCGCTGTACTTACCACCCTCCTTAGCGCGGCTGTCAGCCAAGCCGAAGCCAGCAAGCGTACGCGCTATCTGGAGTTGATCAACCGTGCGCACGACAGCGTGACATCTCTGGCATTGGCCCAGGCCGGCGATGACGAATTCCATGCCATGCCGCTCACCAGCGCCCTGGATGGTGGCGGCGACTCGACGACGATCGAAGTCGTGGGCGACAGCTGTCGCTACGACTTGCGCCTCACGTTCAGTAACCACAGGACGCTGATCTATCGAGACATCGATGTTTGCCGCCACCGGCGCCTGAGCATCCGACAGCCATCGCGATTGACCCGAACTGAAGGCGCACTTACATTGCTACGCTGAATCGGGTGGTGAAAGACTCCAGCATGCGGCGCATCTACAAATTCCTGTTGTTGATCACTCTGTGCATCGCGCTGACCATCGCGGCCTGGCAGGTGAGCAAGGCAAAGACGTTCCAGTTCTTCGGCGACATCGTCGCGCGCGTGGACACCGATGAAAAAATCGTCGCGCTCACTTTCGATGATGGGCCGACCCTGGCCGCCGTGGATGAGTTGTTGCCGGTGCTCCGGAATCGAGGGGTCAATGCGACTTTTTTTCTGATTGGAAACGAACTGGAACGTCGACCGGAGCTGGGGCGGCGATTGGTGGCTGCGGGCCATGAGCTCGCAAACCACACCTACGCCCACAAGCGCATGATGTTCAAAAGCCCCGCCTTCATCGAGCGTGAACTACAGCGCACCGATGACTTGATCCGGTCCGCTGGCCATTCTGGAGCTATCCACTTTCGCCCGCCCTACGGTAAAAAATTCATCGCGCTGCCCTTTGTCCTGAAACAGCAGCATCGCAAGACCATCATGTGGGACATCGATCCCGACTCTTACGCTGATGTCGCGGCAACCGGCAGCGACATCGTGGATCACGTGGTACACCGCGTACGTCCCGGATCGATCATCCTGCTGCACGTCATGTACCCGAGCCGAATCACATCCAGGCAGGCAGTGCCCGGCATCGTCGACAGGTTGCAGTCGCAGGGATATCGATTCGTCACCGTTTCCGAACTGCTGCGGTCGCAGGCAGGTGATTGAGGAAACTGCCAGCCGCATTCTGCCTGCAGAAATGGGAAGACGTCGCCAATTCCGGTCCCGTGAAGGAGTGGGTAGTGACTCAGTTTGAAATGCGGACGATGAAGCCCTTCTCCCGTCGCGGGAGAAGGTGGTCCGCTGGACCGGTTGAGGGAGACGTTCGACGGTGCTGAGTGTTGTTGCGTGGCAGTTCGCGAACACCGGGCGTGGTTGCAGGTTTCCCTCACCTCAGTCCTCTCCCGCGTCGGGAGAGGAGATCATGCGTACCGCAGCGGACACGCAGCCCAGTGAATTTCAACTGTATCACCACCGAGGTGTGCAATCCCTTGACCACGTCCGGTGTGCGCGTCACAGTAAATGCTGTTGCAACTACCCCGGAGATCGCCGCATGTCACGCCTAGTCCTGTTGCCCCTGATGCTTGCGATTGCTGCCTGTTCCAACCCCGATGGCGGTTCGCCACCTACTACGGACGCCACTCCTGTTCCGGCCACTGAGCCCGTAGTATCAGAAGTTGCAGCCGCGCCGGCGGTGAAATTGTATGCAATGGATTGCGGCGAGCTGAATTTTGTCGACCTCGATATGTTTGATGCCGGCGGTTCGATGAAAGGCGTGGCGCGTACGTTCGTCGACCCCTGCTATCTGATTCGCCATCCCAAGGGTGATCTGATCTGGGACACCGGTGTACCCGAGGCGATTGCCGATATGCCCGATGGACTGCGCCCAAAGGAATTTCCCGTGCACATGGTGGTGAAGAAAAAGCTCAGTGCCCAATTGGCCGAGATCGGTCTGACGCCAGCGGATATCGAGTTCGTTTCGTTCTCGCATATGCATTCCGACCACACTGGCAACGGCAATCTGTTCGCTGCTGCCACCTGGATCGCGGACACGGATGAGCGTACAGCAATGTTTTCCGAATCGGCACGCAAGTCCGAAGACTTTGCTACGTACAGCGCGCTGGAAAATGCGCAGACCATTTTGATCGAGGGCGATGCCACGCACGACGTGTTCGGCGACGGCAGCGTGGTGATCCATCAAACCCCAGGACATACGCCGGGCCACACCGTCCTGCTGATCAAGACCGTCGCCAGCGGCGCAGTGGTGCTGGCCGGTGACATGTGGCATCTGCGTGAATCGCGCGAGAAGCGTCTGGTGCCGTCGTTCAACTTCAATCGCGAACAGACTCTGGCGTCGATGGACCGTGTTGAAGCGTTGGCGCAGCAGAACAGCGCGCGCGTCGTCAGTCAGCACGTGCCCGAGGATTTTGCCGCGCTTCCGGTTTTCCCCGCCGCGCTGGAGTGACCAGCAGCCTGGCCCGGGCCAGAATGAATGGACGTGAACGACCTGCCACAGCAATTGCCACCGATCGCGCTGCTGCGCGCGTTCGATGCGGCGGGTCGTCATGGCAGCTTCAAGGCGGCGGCTGCGTATCTGCACGTGACGCCATCAACGATCAGCCACCAGATTGCCGATCTGGAATGCTATCTGGGCGTGCAGCTTTTTCATCGGTTGCCTCGGGGCTTGAGCCTTACCAGCGAAGGCAGCGCACTGCTTGCAGATGTCGCGCTGGCCTTTGGCCGGCTGCGCGAAGCGACCGCAAGATTGCGCATGCAGGGGCAGCCGGTGGTGATTCGGATCAGCGCCAATCCATTCTTTGCCGCCGAGATTCTGGTGCCGATGATCGAGGCCTTTGAAGCCGAATTCCCGCATCATTCGATTCATATTTCGGCGACCGAAGTGTTGGAAGACCCGGGCGATGGCGGGATCGATTTCTGCGTGCGCTTCGGCGACGGCAACTGGCCAGGCGTGGAGGCACAGGCGCTCTATCCGGTGAGCGGAGTGCCGGTGATAGCGGCGCAACTCGATGATGTCGAGCCGGCACGTATCGACTATCCGTTTCGTGGCCAGAGCGCCTGGCAAACCTGGCGGTCGCGCGGCGGTGAATCGGTGAGTACCGGCAAGCTGGTGCGCAGCTTCAACGGCTATGGCGCGGCCATGCGTGCAGCGGAACAGGGCCTGGGCGTAACGCTGGCGCTGTGGCCGGTGGTACAGCCGTGGATCCGCGCGGCACGAATTCGCCGTTATGGCGCCGAGCCCGGTATCGCACTGGGCGTCATGTACTTGTTGAATCGTCCGCTGACGCCGGCGCAGACGACATTGCGCGCAGTGCGCGACTGGCTGATCAAGACGCTGGTGGCTGTGGTCCAGTAGACATCACAGCGTACGCCGCAAACTCGCACGGCATCGATCATCGTGCGGTCGCCGCGATGCGATCGGCCAACCGGCGCAGGCTGTACCAGGCAGCGATCAGCACAATCGCTATCAACGCGTGCCGTGCCAGCGTCGCGGCCGCGCCATTGGCCTGCCATACCAGCCAGAAATCGCCAATGGGCATCGCGATGGCGATCAGGGCCATGCTGCTCAACACGCGATACTGTGCCGTGAAAAGCAGGAAGCCGGCGAAGGTGCCGAGAAACAGTGCGCGCAACGCGTAGACATGGACCCAGGCCGCGTCCACATGATCATTCAACGGCAACCCCATATAGGCACTATAGGCAACTGGATCGAGTAAAACGCGCACGGCGTTGGCCAGCTGCGACAAAGCCAGTACCAGCGCCAGCCAGAATCCTGCGCTGCGCAGCACATTGATCCGACTATTTGCATGTGCATTCATTGCTTTCGCTCCGGTTCGAGAAAGTCATCAAGCAGGGAGACGAAGCGATCGCCGGCCTCCAGCTCAGGAAAATGGCCGGCATCGGCAAGTATTTCGAATCGGCTGTTGGGCGCCAATTCGGCCGTCGCCGCCATATCGGTATGACGGTGCGAGCGATCCGCCCCGCCCCAGACGATCAGCGCTTCTTGCTGAACCGCCCCGAGCAGGTCATGGTGATGCCGCAGAAAATTCTGGAACCCGGAGGCAAGACAGAAGCAACCGCCATGTTCGAAGTTTTCAAGCGTTGCGGCAGCGAAGGGCGCGACCAGGGCAGGATTCGCCAGCGCGCCGGCGTACCATTGCCGCACGCGATGGCGGCGCATCGCCAGCAAGGCCAACTGCCCGAGTATCGGTCGACGCAGCAAACCTGTCGGATCACGGCTGGCCAGCCAGTGCTGCGCGGCGTTCCAGGTCGGCGTTTGCAGCAGCAGTAGTTGCTTTATCAATCGCGGATGCGACCTGGCGATGCCGATCGCGATAAACCCGGTCACGCAAGGCAGCCCCAGTACATGCGGCGCGCCCGGCAACTGCTCCAGAAGACGAGCCACCGTATGGATGGCCTGCGGCAGCGACAGCTGATAGCCAGCCCTCGGCAGCGAGCAACCGAATCCAGGCAGTTCAAATATCGTGATTCGATAGCGATCAGACAGTACCGCGAGCAGGTTGTCGTAGAGTTCCAGTGGTACCGGAGGATCGGTAGCCAGCACCAGCGACGGCCCCCGTGACCCGGCGCATCGCATGCGGATCAGGCAATCGCCCATATCCAGGAACTGCAGATCGGCGCGGGTACTTGCTGCGGCACCGTGACGGGTGCGCTGAATGCGCCAGCCGGTGGGCAAGGTATCGATGAGCTGTGCAATACGGGCCAGCACGACATGCGCCTGCAGGAAGAGGAACGTCAGCCTGAGCGATCGACAGCGGTGCCGGCAAACGGATTGTCTGCATGCTTGGATGCACCAGATTCATCCTATGCCGCCGACGATCGTGGCGGTCGCCCGGGAAGGATCGCACGATGAGGTCTGCCTGGTACCACCGTTCTCAATCGGCCCGCCGCCCTGTTTTTCGCGAAGTGCCCAGGGCATGATTGCGAACCTTTCAACTCCCAGACGTACCAGCACATCGCGATGGCGGCGCTCGGTTTCGCTGTGATAGCCTGTTTGTTGTCATCGTGGCTGCAACGTTTCCGCACTGCGCTTCAGGATCGGATGCGAGTTGCCCCTACCCGCCATGTAAGGACATCGAATGACAACGGAGCCCGAACTGGAACTTCCTGACCGCGCCGACGCCAGGCCGCCGGGGCTGACCTTCCGAGTGTTGTTCCTGGACAGTCCAGAGCACAACGAGCTACTTATGGAGGCCTGCAAGGAATTCGGCTACGCCGTTGTAGGTGCCGCTACTGTCGAAGAGGCCTGGTTGTTCCTCAACGGTACCGATCACGTCGATGTCATCGTCTGTGCCGCGCACCTTGAGGAAGAATCGATGTTCAAGCTGCTGCATGCGGTGCGCGCCAGCGAATTGCATAAGGATGCCGCCTTTCTGATCCTGTCGCTGGAGCCATCGCCCGTCGGCGCTCGCCTCGATGCAATAGCCGCGAGTGCCGGTCGGGCACTGGGTGCCGATGCCTTCGTACCGATGCCGGTTTTCGACCCCATCGCCCTGGTCGCGCACATCCGCCGTCTACAGCCTGCAATCCCTAAAGTGCAGAGAGCCCTGCTGGATGACGACGACATAAGCGCTAAGGCGTGAACTCAGCACGGTTCAAATGATGTCAATGTTGCCGCCGAAGTCAGCGGCAAATTCGATTTCTATCGTGGATAGCCAACGTGCGCGTGGAATTTCAGCAGGCCCCTAGTTGGGGCACCACACTAGCACCCGGCTTCGGCTTCTCCCGGCACCCACAGCGCGGGGGAAAAGAACATCGGCATGGCATCCGACCCGACCATGGTTTCGACCTTGGGCTGATCGAAATGCGGTTCCTGGCACATGCCGAAATGGCAGGCCTGACGTTGCGTGGTGGCTTCGGATTCAAACAAGGTCGCCGCGGATGAGATCGAACCGGCGGCTTCTGCATCGGGCTTGATAGCCTCGGTCGAAGCCGTGCCAGTCTCTGCGGCTGCAATGGCCGAGCAGCTCGCGAGCAGCAGCAGCGCTGCCAGTTGACGCAAGCGAAGTGTTTTCATGATGTGCATGTCGTTTCCTGTGTTCCTGCCTTGATTGAAAAAACCCGACGGAATGTCATCGGGGCCAACGGAACTTCATGGCAGGTCCGACCCTGCCCGATTCCGGAAGTTCCGCAGTTCCCGATGTCGTTGGTGTTCCACTCGATTCCGTGGGTACCGGATCGCTCTTACGATGCGATGCTTTACATCGCCCGAACGAAGCCCGCGACTCGGTTTCAATAAAACGATGGTTGGTTCGGAACACTTTCAGGCGGATTCAGTGTTTCCCTGAAACATTTTCCGAGGTGGACCCAAATCGTCATTCAGAACATTCCGTGTCAGTCGCCTCAATCACGCGGCGCAAAAACCCGCGAGATCGGCCTGTCACGAGTGCGGCCTTCGATGGTGTAGCGGAAGCGTGCATTGCTGTAAGCGCCCGAGTCGGCACAGTTGCGGTCAGCGAGCGACTGGAAGTGCAGTTGTACCGGACCGACGTCAGTCACGCTGCGGTCGCTGGCATCATGGGGGCCGAGCGCCGGTGAACCGGTGCTGCGATAGAGCCTCGCCACATAGGTCGCGCAATCGATCCAGCCTCCGCCCTGCACGGTGTAAAACGCGGCGCGATGATCTTCGTCATAGGTGTAGAAGGCCGCGAACAAAGTCGCATCCGGGCGCTGATAGATGCTCAACCCCCAGCCCGATTCATTCGGGTCCCACCAAAGGTCGGTAAAGTCGTATCGACTCGGCGGCATCTGCACGCCGGGTTTGACCGGGCGTTCGGCCACTGTTACTGCTCTGCGCGCCAGCAGCCGCGCCGCACTGACGGGTTGGCCATTGGTGTGAAGAAACACTTCGAGTGTGTACTCGCCTACCGGAAACTGGCCGAGCACGATATCGCGGGGCGGCATCTCCGGCGGCAGCAGGCTGATGCAGGGATCGCCGCATTTCAGTTCCACCACAATACGGTTACCACCTGGCATGTGCACGCGCTGCAACAACGCCGCAGTCTGGTCGAACACCGATCCGGGAATACGTACGCGCAGCATTTCCAGCTCGAAAGGTTGTGCCGGAAAAGTCACCAGCTCGATATCGTCCAGTCCTGGCGACTGTGCCGTCGCGGCGCCATTCACCAGCCAAAGAATGCAGAACAGAAGTCGTCGCATGATGGTGCTGTCTCAGTAGTTCAAAATCGGTGGAGTCTATCAACCCGATGTGGGCCTGACGTGGCGATGCAGTTTGATCGCGATGCTGATCAGCGTGGATGCGATGCTGGCTTGGTCTTGCGTTACACAGACCATTGTCCGAGCGCAATAACTGTGTCAGTCAACCCTTTTTTCCAATTCGCATCCTACGGACAAAGCTGCGCAACAACGCGTACAGCGCCGCCGTCTGCCAATGGACAAACTACCCCTGACGAATTCAAGGTCCTGCCACGTTGATGCATTCGTCCATCCGATGTTCAACCCTGCAAAAGGAACAGTCATGAAAAAGACGATCTACTCAGTAGTTGCCGCAGTCGCGCTCGCGGCATTCGCCACACCCGTGAGTGCCGGAATATCAACGGCGCGCGCCATCTGCAGCGTACGACTGCAGCCGGGAACGTCGGAAGGCTTTGGGAAGTCCGGTGGCCTGGTGATCTCGACCAAGGAGCGTTACGAAGATTGCGCCGACAATACCAAGCCATTGCAGACGTTCATGCTGTGCACGGCCCTGCCTACCAATGCCGCGTGTACGGTTGACTCGCGCTTCCATTACACGGAATCGGCGCTGCTCGCAGTGTTCGATGTGTCGGTGGATGCGCGGCACAATCTCGACACAGTGGATATATTCTTTGAGGGCAGTGTGTTGAGCAGTCGCGCCCAACAAATTCGCATTGGCGAAGGCTGAGCAGCCGTATTCCCGGGCATTGTAGGCTGGTGCTGAGCGCAGCGAACCCCAGCAAACACGCAAGTCTGCCGGGGATTGCTACGCGCTCTGGCCCGGGGTCACCGCCGGCATTCGGCTCATCTGCCGATGCCCGACGGCATCGGCAAAACGGCTCACCGCACCCACCAGCCGATTTTCAAACTCGACCAGTCTCTGGCCAAGCACGAACTTGCACTTTGCAGTGCAAGTCTGCCCTGCCGGTTTTACGTGTTCCAGTCAGGGCTGCACTGAGCCTCGTCTCCCCAACCTTTGCGGACCGGGGCCGCGTTGACCCAGCGCATCCAGGGGGTTGTAAAGACGGCAGGCGCGTAGCGAGAGGCAACCACAGCCTATGCAGCCCTGCAGATCGTCACGCAGTGCCTGCAGCTCGGCGATGCGTTGGTCGAGTGAAGCACGCCAGCGCGACGAGAGCTGGGCCCAGTCTGCCTTGGTCGGTGTGCGTTTATCCGGAAGCTGCCGCAGCGCATCGGCTATCTCAGAGAGACTTATGCCCAGAGCCTGTGCAACGCGAATGAAAGCGATACGGCGCAGCGCGTCGCGGCGATAGCGCCGCTGGTTGCCAGCGCTGCGCTCGGACGACAGCAGGCCCTGGGTCTCGTAGAAATGCAGGGTGGACACGGCAATTCCGCTTCGACGTGCCACCTCACCCACGCCCAGCAGCGGATTGCCTGGCATCTCTTGACCTCAAGCTAACTTGAGGTTGCATGATAGTGCCCCGCAAACCACGAGGCAATTTATGCACGTTGTTGTCGACACTGGATCAGGTTCATCGCTGTTCTCGCCCGCCTGGAGGAATACCAGTTTGGGTGCCATAGGCCTGTGCTCGATGATGGCGTTCGAGGCCATGGGTGTTGCGGCCGGCATGCCTGCGGTTGCGGCAGCACTGGATGGCATGGCGCTGTACGCGCTCGCCTTCGCAAGCACCCTGGCCGGCTCGGTGGTGGCGATGGTGTGGTCGGGTGTGGATTGTGATCGCCACGGGCCGTTCCGCTCCATGGTCGGTGGCATGCTGTTGTTCGCGATCGGATTGTTGCTGGCCGGCCTGGCCGGATCGATGCATAGCCTGATCCTCGGTCGTGTCGTTCAGGGGCTGGGCGTCGGCGCACTGAGCGTAGCGCTGTACGTGGCCACGGCGCGTGCACTGCCCGCTGCGTTGCATCCACGGCTGTTCGCCATGTTTTCGTCGGCCTGGGTGCTGCCTGCGATCATCGGTCCGGTCATCTCCGGGTATGTCGTTGAACACCTGGGCTGGCGCTGGCTTTTCCTTGGCGTTTTCGTCTTGCTTCTACCCACGGCGGCGTTGATTCTGCCGCCACTGCGTCGCAGCAACGAGCCTGTCGCCACGACAAAGTCGCTACGGCGCGTATTGCCATGGGCACTACTCGCCGCATTGAGTAGCGTCGGGCTGTCATTGAGTGCGAGCGCCGGCAGCTGGGCGGGCGTCACAGTTGTCGCCATGCTGGGAGTGCTCGCGTTAGCAGCAGCTCACTTGCTGCCGATGGGTACTTTGCGTCTGGCGCGAGGACTGCCCGCCGTGATTGCGCTCCGCGGCTTGATTGCGTCAGCGTTCTTTCTTTGCGAGGCCTTTGTTCCACTTTGGCTGCATCAGCAACGAGGCTGGTCAATTACCGCTGCAGGGTTGGCGTTGACGGGTGGCGCGTTGAGCTGGAGCATCGGCAGTCACCTGCAATCCCGTGTGACCGGTGCGACCGGTCGCCAAGCCTGGCTCGGGCGCGGCTGCCTGCTGTTGTACATCGGTATTGCGTTGTGCGGCTTGACCGTACTGCGTCTGCTGCCCGACTGGACGTTGTTGATCGGCTGGTCGATCTCGGGTCTCGGCACCGGAGTGTCGCTGCCGATGCTGGGCGTACTGACCTTGAAGCTGGCACCGCGCGCGCTGCAAGGAACCTATTCTTCGGCATTGCAATTGTGCGCGGCGCTGTATACCAGCGCGGCACTGGCTGCCGGGGGCCTGATCTTTGCGTTGCTGCATGGATCGATGCCGCTGCAGGCGTATGCCAGTATGTTCGCACTGGCCGGCGTACTGGCGGCTCTGGCATCGATCAGCGTGCCACGCGTAGTCGCCGCTGCCTGAAATGAAAAGCTGCGTACGGCAACCGAAAAAAATCCTCTGAGCAAGTCAGAGGATTTTTGGCCTTGCATCAAGTCTGAGTCAGCGCGGAATCGACGCTGACCCAGACTCGTTCCGACGGCTACTTGCCGTCGTTGTCGGCATCACCCGGAAGTGCGCGCTCGACGCGATCCCAGGCCGCACGCGAGGCGTGCCTGGCTTGTTCCCAGGTCAGGCTGGACTTGCCGCGGGTGGAGTCGTATTCGCGTTCGAGTTGTGCAGAAACATCATCGAAACGCTTGCCGCGGTAACGGCCGTAGGCGTCGTAGCCGAGGCGGTAAGCCGGGCTGTAGTCGTCGTAGGTATAGGAACGGTCGTAGTAAGTTTCCTTCGCGTACTGGTCGCGCCAATAAGCGTCTTCTGCGGTCGGATTGATCGACTCGGCAACGCCCTTGCCGGCGAGCCCGCCGACAATCGCGCCGACAGTGGCGCCGACTACGGCACCCACAGGGCCAGCAACCGTGCCAACTGCCGCACCTGCGAGTGCGCCGCCGGTTGCCGCGCCGACACCGGTACCGACCGGGTGTGAACCCGCTGCGCCGGAGATCGGATCGCGATTGTCGTCATAGAGTTTGTTGGCTTTGTTTGTCATGGTGATACCTCTTGTTGGGATTGGCCTCGCAAGAGCGAGACCCTTCTCCCAGCGCAACAGCCGTGCCAGCTCCGGCGACGGCGGGTTCGATGACCTCTGGTCGATGCCGGAAATTCGCTGCAGGCCTTGCCGCATCAATGATCGACACTGCGACACCGTTCGTCGTGAAGGACATTCACACACCGCCGGCAATGGCCCGACGGCCATCGGGGCCGTGCAGAATGACGCCAGCACTGCGGTGATCTGCACGATGCAACACTAGTGATGGAATTCGGCCCAAGATTCGTTGACTCCGTCCCATCGGTGGGCAGTTAGCGGCCTCGACACGCGATGCGAGAACGCGCCCCGTCTATTCGAATCCGTTGGCGAACAGCAGTACCGGTATAACCTGGGTGTTTTCGGTCTCGGCGTTGTTCGCATTGACCGGATCGGAAATCGTGCTGCCGGTACTGAACGCCGTAGAGAATGTGCCACCCGTTGGACCCGTCAATGCGGCATCGGTTTGAACCGTGATGATGATTTCGGCGCTGCCGCCCGACGCCATCGATGGGGTCTGGCACGTCATGGTGGGCGTCGCTCCAACCGCCAACGGTGTGCAGGTGAACCCGCCTGGCGCTTCAACCAGCACGAAGCGAAGCGTGCCCGAGTTGAACATGTTCATTCTCGCGCCCGGCGCCGCATCCGGGCCATTATTCGTGATCGTGACCAGATACTCGAACGGCTCGCCCAGTACCGCCGGGTCAGGGGTGTCGCCTACGGCTATGACCATATCGGCATCCGGCGTCACATAAGCGGTGGACTCGGTCTGGCTGTTGTTGTTCTGGTTCACATCGTTGCCAACGCCATTGACGTTGAAGGCTGTCGCCACGGTGCCGTCGTTGATGCCGAGCACGGCATCGTCCGCCAACACCACCAGACTGAAATTGTAGATACCCGGCGCGAGCGTAGGCTTGGAACAGGTCAGTGTCGGTACTGCACCCACGGCGAGCGGGGTGCAGGTGAATCCCGCTGGCGCGCTGATCGACTGATAGCGCAGCGAGCCGTTGTTGAAGGCGTTGAAGTTGACGTTGGTCGCGGTGTCTGGGCCGGCGTGCGTGACCTGCGCACTGTAAGTGATGTTCTGATCCGGGCCGACCGGATCGGGCGTGTCGGTCACGGCGATTGACAGGTCGAACTGCGGGCTGTCCCAGGTGGTCGTAGCGCTTTGAGCGTTGTTGCCGTTGTTCGGATCGGGCGTGGTGCCTGACGTTGAAAAATTGCTGGTAATGGTTCCGTCCGGAAAACTGATCAGGCCGTCTTGGACGTGGACGACGATGGCGATGACCGCGGTCGTGCCGGGTGCGAACGACGCGGCGGTACAGCTCACGGCCGCGCCGAAGGTGGCGCAGCTGAAACCAGCCGGCGAGGTATTCGACACGTAGGTCAGATTGCCGCCAAGGTTGACGTTGAGCCCGCCATTCACCGCGGCGTTTGGGCCGTTGTTGCGCATCGTCACGGTGTAGGTAAGGTTCTGGCCCGGCACCACCGGATCCGGCGAATCAACCACGCTGACCACTTCCTGATCAGCGGATTGCGCGAACGCATTGCCCGCGCACAACAGCATGAGGAACAACGTACGTAGTGTCATCGCGATCTCCGGCATCCGTCGCCAGAGTGCCGCGTGCCGGGCCGTCGCACCACCCCATGAATGCGGGGGTGGATGCAGGCGTTGGCTGTTTCAAGCCCGGCCAATGCACTTGCCCAGCGCAGTGCAAATTGCGCCTGGCGACAACTCGCATACCGGCATTTTGCATGCCCGCGCAACGCACTGCCCTGCATGAAGGTGACTGCCATCAGGCGTTTACTCGCTTTCGCCCACGTCGCGCGCTTGGCATGAATCATGGGTCATTGCGTACAGGATCCTGGATCCGCAACCGAGGAGCATCGAATGAAGCGTCTGAAATCCCTTCCCATTGCTACCGCATTCGCTTTGTCGCTGTGCGCGATTTCTACGGCACCGTGGGCACAAAGCACACCCACACCCACACCGGTGCCGCCGCCCACCGTTCCGACACCTGTGCCGCAAGAAATCCCCGCACCCACTCCGGCACCGACACCGCCTGCGGTAACACCGGTCACACCGGCGCCCATCGGTAGCACCAACCGGCCACCGCCTACGCGTGCCATGCCGCCACCGCGCCCTGGCGACCCAATGCCGCCATCCGGTCAAGATACCAACGACACAGACCCGGAGGTGGGCAACGCTAATCAAACTGGCATCGGAGCGACCAGCGCACCATTCGCCGGATGCAACGCGTTCGCGTGTGCCGACATCAACGCCAATGATGAGTTGACGGAAGACGAATTCGGCATCTTCGCCAATGACAGCGTCCCCTTCGACGACCTCGACCGCGATCGCAACGATCGCATATCGCCAACAGAATGGTCCGACTACCGACGCAAGCAGGCAAACGGCCGTTGACGTCGAATGACGGTGCATCGCCGATGAGCTATCGGCAGGTGCGACAAAGTAGCAAAACGACAGCGCGAATGTATGGCTGCGAGTTAGCGTTGGCTGCTGCTGTTTACTGCGCTGCGCAGAAACGCTTTCGGTAGGTGCTAGGACTGGTGTCGAACCGGCGCCGGAAATGATGACGCATCGTAGTAGCGGTTCCCAAACCCGTTTGCTCCGCGATCGCATCGATCGTGTCAGAGGATTGCTCTAGAAGCGCGCGGGCACGATCCAATCGAATCATCGTTAACCACTGCGCAGGCGCCGCGCCGGTCGCCGCCTTGAAACGTCGGATGAATGTGCGTTCGCTCATCGCGGCCATGCGCGCAAGTTCCTCGATCGGGAACGCGCGATCGATCTGACGGCGCATCGCATCCATCAACCGCGAGAGCACATCGTGGGCACGCCTGGGCACCGGCCGCTCGATGTACTGCGCCTGGCCGCCATCGCGGTGCGGAGGAATCACCAAACGCCTCGCGACCTGATTGGCAATGTCTGCACCGTGGTCGCGACGCACCAGATGCAGGCATAGATCGAGGCCCGCGGCACTTCCCGCCGAGGTGAGGAGCTGACCCTCGTCCACGTAGAGCACATCAGGGTCGACGTGAATCGCCGGGTAGCGTTTTTGCAGGCCCTCTGCGTAGCGCCAATGAGTAGTCGCGCGCCTGCCATCCAACAAGCCAGTCGCTGCCAGCACAAAAGTACCGGAGCAGATCGACAGCAGTCGCGCGCCACGTGAATGCGCTGCACGCAGTGCCGCGACGATCCGTGTGGGAACCGCATCGTCAATACTCTTCCATCCAGGAATGATCACCGTGCCAGCAGCGGACAGCCGATCCAGACCTTCATCGGCGGTGATCCGCATGCCGTATTGCCCACGCAATGATCGCCGCTGGGGTGAACACGTCTCGAAGCGATACCAGCCCGGGGAAAACTCTGGCCGCGGCAAGCCGAAAACCTCCGCCGCGCAGGCAAACTCGAACGCACACAGGCCGTCGTATACCAGGGCGACAACCAGCGGATTGTGTTTTATAGGGGCGGGGCGACGCTTTGGCATTTTTTGATCGATTAATGGCAATTGTGCCAATTGTCCAGCAGCGATGCCGGCGAAACAATAGCCCTATGGAACCTCTGAACAAGTTACGACTTCGTCTTCGCTAAACAGCTTAGTGTCGCCACACCAGGATCACGATGTACTCAACTTATACTCGACAGGAGATCAGTCATGGCAAACGCAGTCACACTCATTCCAGCCGCGTCAACCGTACGCGCCGTGCAGCATTTTGAATCAGGGTTTGAATTCGAAACCGACTGCTGGGACACCCATGAAGCGCTCGCCAAAGGCGATCCAGGATTCGTCCTGATCGACGCGCGCGGCCCGGCGATGTTTGCGCAGGCGCATGTGCCCGGGGCGATCAATATTCCTCACGGCAAGATCATCGAATCAAGGATGAGCGCCTACGCGCCGTCCACACTGTTCGTCACCTATTGTGCAGGGCCGCATTGCAACGGTGCGGCCAGGGCGGCACTGAGGCTGGCACGCCTGGGTTATCCCGTTAAGCTCATGGCGGGCGGAATCACCGGGTGGCAGGATGAAGGTTTTGCACTTGAGTCCGCGGCCACGGCGGATTGATCCATGCCCGCATCGATCGGCAATTGCGCTTCAAGATGATCGTGGACGAATCCGCACACTGTGTCGTGCGCCGCATCGCCCGTGATGAGATCAACGAACTCTTGCTGATGTGCGCCGAGCATGCAGGCTACGAGCGCGCCGAATACGATCCCTCTGGCAAGGCGGCAGCACTGGAGCGATCGATCTGCGAGCATCCGGTCAGACTGCACGTCTGGGTGGCAGAGCTGCACGATACTCTCATCGGATACGCCGCAGCGACGAGCGAATTCTCGACCTGGTCAGCGCGGGAATTCCTGCATATGGATTGTCTGTTCGTGCGCGAAGGATGTCGCGGTGCACGCGTTGGCGCCGCTCTGCTGGCAGCAGTTGTCAGCTTCGCCCGCGCCCGCGGATTTGCCCAGATCCAATGGCAGACGCCGGACTGGAACAGCGAAGCGGCGCGCTTTTATAGCCGTGAGGGGGCGAGCGCAACAACCAAGCTCAGATTCACACTTGCGATCCAGGCGTAGCATATTGACGGCGATTCCTCGCAGGTGTTTGCCGACAAAACAGGCAAAGCAACAAAACAGGGGGTCAACCATCTCCGGTGTGGATGTCACAGAAAGTACCACTCGGTTTCGTTTCAGTATCCGCGGCACCGGCTGCTCAACCTCGGGAGCGCCGCAATCGATCGAGGAAATCCGCTGCACGGGAACGCGCGACCGGTATTGCCTCGTGGACTCCCGAGAGGCGTAGTTGGCAGCCTTGGGCATTTCCGGTTACATCGATGACCGCTGACAGCGAGACGAGGTAAGAACGATGGCAACGCGCCACACCCTGGCCTTGTAACTGGGATTCGAAGTCGGAAAGCGTCGCACGCAGCAGGCGACGTTGGCACTTTTCGTCCAGCGACCAAACCACCTGGACGTAGTTTTCTTCTGCGCGAAGATAGCGAAGGGCGTGGGCCGGTAGTTGCAGCGTCGCGTCCTGTGCGTGCAAACACAGCGTCGCGTTGGCGGGCAGAGCCGGCGCTGGCGCAGCGATGC
Organism: Lysobacterales bacterium; assembly: GCA_031391205.1. Lineage (GTDB taxonomy): Bacteria > Pseudomonadota > Gammaproteobacteria > Xanthomonadales > Ahniellaceae > 0-14-3-00-62-12. The sequence continues at coordinate 35,061 of JANMUE010000272.1, forward strand.
TATCGGGCAGCAGGCGCTCAACCTGTGCCTGCTGGCGCGTGCGCAGCCAGCGTTCGACCAGCAAGGTGCGTACGATCATCGGCACCATCGAGCAGAGTGCGGTGATGGCAAGAAACAGCAGGGCCTGCATCAGCGTAGGCTGCAGCCAGCCGTGCCAGACCAGCACACTCATGAGCACCGCGGCGAGCACGCCCACCTCAACGGTGACCCAGACCAACTCACGGCCGACCGACCAATCCGAGTCGACCCGCCATCGCTCCATGAGCATGGGAGCACCTATGCGCAGCAGTATCCCTGCGAGCAGCGCCGCCAGCGTCAATTGCAGAATCAGCGGTACCGCGACCTGCGAGGGCAGTTGCGACAATCCAAAGGGACGCGTGACCAGGATCAGCACCATCGCCAGAGACGACACCGCAAGTATCAGCCGCAGTTCCGGCCACATGCCGCGCCATAACGGATACGGCCGCGACAGCCATAGTCTCAGTGCACTCGTCCGACTAACCATTCGTCACAGTCCGCCGCCGCTGGTCACAATTCGATGGGATAGGCACGCCACTGGGCCTACGTTGCAGCCTCTACACTACTGAGGGGACTGTCGATGAGCAATGCAAGACGGAGCGCGCTCGCGCTGTATATCGGCGGCGGCCTTTCGATGTCTATGGGGGCCTTCCATTTGTTCCTGCCGACGGTCTTCGGATGGTCGGCTGGAATGCGCTCAGCGCCGTCCAGCCTGCAATGGGCGCTGTCGTCGCTCAACGTATTCTGGAGTCTGTTGATCCTGCTGACCGGCGCGCTTGCCATCGCTGTTGCACGGCGCAGATGGCAGCAACATCCTGCCGGCTTTGCCGCAATCGGTGTGCTGGCATGTTACTGGGCGCTGCACGCGACGTATCTGATTGCGCAACCGTTTCCGCTGCCGCGTTCGTTGGCCTGGCTCGGCTGGTCGTTCGTTGCGTTCGCAGTGGGGCAGGCGCTGTTGCATGCCATACCACTGTTGTCGGCACGCACTGCGCAGATAGCGCGTTAGGGACATCTGAACCTGTTCGGAGCCGCGATGCCCCATGGTCCGACTGGCTTCATTGCCGATCGCGGCATGCCGGAGCGCGATGTGGGACACTGCCTCGCTCGGCGTTTTCGGCGCAATCCTATGACGCGCACGCGCCGCCATCGTAACGGATTGGAGAAGCGCGATGTCCAAGCAGGCCAGACTGTACTGCTCCAAGGGTTTTCTCAAACTGACTTTGCTGGCCTTGCAACTTTGCACCGTTGCGGCCAATGCGGCGACGCGCATCGACCTGAATCGCGACTGGGCGTTCCGCACCGAGGCCGATGCCGGGACGGTGGCCGGCTGGACCGAGTCCGTGCCCGCTGGCACGCGAAGTGTGGATGTGCCGCACAGTTGGAATCGCGCGGGCAACGACTACGACCACCTTGGCACCGGTTGGTATTTCCGCCGCTTCGATCTACCCAGGCTGCCTGAGGACGCCATCGCACAGCTCAATTTCGGCGCAACGTTCTACGGCGCGCGCGTTTGGTTGAATGGCGTCGAGATCGGCAGGCACGAGGGCGGTTACACCGCGTACTCATTCGACGTCACCCGCCATCTGCGTGACGCCAATCTGCTGGTCGTCGCCATCGACAATCGTCCCGGCATGTTCACCATTCCCGGTTTCGGCGCGCGCGGCGCAGCAGATGCCTGGTACGACTGGTGGGCCTATGGCGGCATTGTTCGCGACGTGTGGCTCGATGTGCATGGACCGGTGCGCGTGCAGCACCAGCACATTCGATCGAAGCTGGACGGAAACACCGCGCTGGTGACGGATCGGATCACGCTCATCAGTCGCGGTGAACGCAGCGGCAAGCTCAGCGCGGTGGTCGTTGATCCCAATGGCAGGGCACTGCCCACGCAAGTCATGTCTGTCACGCTGAAGGACGGCAGCAATGAAGTGTCGATGACCCTTCCATTGCGCGACATCAAGCGCTGGGACCTCGACCACCCGAACCTCTATCGCATCACCATCGGGCTGACGAACGACGCTGGCACGCCAGTGCAACTCGCCAGCGAAACCTTTGGTCTGCGCGAGATCGCCATCGTCGATCGGCATCTCCTCGTCAATGGCGAGCGCGTGCGGCTCTCCGGCATGACGCGGCACGCCGATTCGCCATGGGAAGGGTTGGCCGAGACTCCAGGCACCTGGCGCCATGATTGGGAGGACATGAAAAGTCTGAACATGACGCTGACCCGGCCGGTGCACTACGCACCCGATCCGCAGGTGGCCGAGTTCGCCGATGAGCGAGGCATACTGTTGATTCCAGAGATTCCGATCTGGCAGGCGAGCCAACAGCAGCTTTCGGACCCGCAGTACTTGGAACTCGCCCAGCAGCAGATGCGCGAACTCATCGAGCAGTACGGCAATCATCCCAGCGTATTTGCGTGGAGTGTGATGAACGAAAGCGCCGCCGGAACGCCGGGCGGTATCCGGTTCTTCCGTGCCATGCGCGACTACATCAAGAAGCTGGATCCCGAACGCTTCGTCACTCTGGCCGATGACAATCTGCCGAAATTGAAGCGCGCGAAAGAATCTGCCGCCAACGACGCCGACTTCCTGATGATGAACCAGTACTTTGGCACCTGGCACGGACCGCGCGAGGCGCTGGAATCGGCGCTGGACAAAGTCGACCGCCTGTTTCCGGACAAAATGGTCATCATTTCCGAGTTCGGTTTTCCAGGTATCTTCGCGAAGAACGCGACTGAAGCCGATACGATGCGCGTATCCATCCTGCGTGAGCAATTGCCGTTGCTGGCAAAGCGCGACTGGATTGCCGGTGCGATCCTGTGGTGTTACCAGGACTACAAGTCGCGTCGCTATTTCTGGCCGGGTCAGGAGCAGGGCTATCTCGAACACGGCCTCGTCGATCACCACCGTCAGCGCAAGCCTTCGTATTCGGTATGGGCCGAGCTCAATGCGCCTGCGCACATCGAAGCGCGCTGGACACGACATGCAGACGGCGTGCCCACCGCGTTCGCGTTCACCTTGAAACCCAAAGATCAGAGCGAGCTTCCGTACTACACACTGCATGGCTATCAGGTGCAGTGGCAATTGCTGGGTAGCGAAAGCCGCGCGTTCGCCAATGGCGCCGTGCCAGTGACTTCATCGGCGGCGGTATCCGTCGAACATGCTGTGCCCGCGCATGACGCCAAGGCATCAGTCCGCCTGCTGATCAAGCTGATGCGTCCCGACGGATCGCTGGCGATGCAGCGCGTGCTGGGCACGGAATAGCGAGCTTTCCTTCGCACCACGTCAATCCAGAATTGGTAGGACCGTAGGGCGAAATTAAATTGCGCCGCATGAAAACTTCCGCGCATCGTCATCGTGCGGCGACTCATGCGGCGCAATGCCCTTCGGTTATTGCGCCCTACTTGCTGCCCTGATTGTCACTCAAAGCCGTTGGCGAACAGGACGCTCGGCAAAGATCCGACATCGAGCACGGTGACGGCAATCGGCACCGTGGTCAGGCCGGACGCACTTACCGAAACGGTGGCGCTGTCGTCGACGGAATCCGGGTCAGCTGACGCGCCCAGACGAAGCGTCTGCGGTCGCATCCAGTTCGCCGGCGTGAACGTCAGTGTCGCACCCGCAACGACGTTTACGTCCGTATCGCCGGCGCTGCGTGCGATGCTGACCACGACATCGGCAACCGGCGCCATTGCCAGGCTGACGGTCGTAACGACTTCGCCTGCTTCATCGGCGCGCAGGTTCTGGTTGGCCACTACCAAGGCCTGGCCGGTGGCGTTGAACGCTGCGCGATAGATGTCGTTGGTGGAAGTGCCGGTGTAATACAGCGCGCCATCGGGGCCGTTGGCCACATCCACTTGCGAAGCGATATCGGTGGCCCAGTAGTCCACGCTGAGCACGGCGTTGCTGCCCGGATCGATGCGCGCCCGCATGATGCGGTCGGAGTTGCAGTCGCCATAGAAGAAATTGCCGCGGTAGTCGGCCGAGGCGGCCGAGCCGTCATAGAACCCGCCACCGGTCAGACAACCACCCTGGTCCAGTGTGGCGGCTTGGCCACCACTGCTGCTGGCATCCGCTCCGATCTGCAGTGCGGTGAATGTTGTCGCGGTCGGTATCGAGGCGACGTAGAGATTGATCTGATTGAACGACGTATTGGCGACGCCCGATATCGTCAGATTGCTGCCGACGCGGAACAGGTGCGCGGAAGTGGTGGTGAAGGTCGCGATATTTCCGCTACGCGTGGCCGTGGTCATGGAACGTGTCTGGCTGCTATTAGTGCGGTAGACGATCTTTGGTGTGATGTAACCGGCCGGCTGATTGTTCTCGAAGTCGTTGTAACCGGCGTGATCGCCAGATCCGACGACAAAGACCTGCTCGTAGCCATCGCCAACGACGTTGAGCCAGATCTGTCCGGTCGACGGCTGGATCTGCATCGTGAACGGATTGCGCATTCCGCGCGCGAAAATGAAATCGTTGTTCGGACCGGCGCCATCGGCGAACGGGTTGCCTGTAGGCAGGCTGCCATCGCGATTGGCGCGGCCGACTTTGGCGGCGAGCGAAATCAGATCATTATCAACGCCAACGCCACCGCCCAGATCGCCGATCGCCCAGTACAGCTTGCCGTCCGCAGCAAAACCGATGCCGCCGCCGTCATGATTGTTGCCGTTGGTGGGCAGGCCGCTGCGGATCACGGTGCGGCCAGCGCCGACACTGGTGGTGGCGTCGTAGCGAATGATCTGCTGCTCGCTGTTGCTGACGGTCACGAAGAAGTACACGAGGTGATTGAGCGCGAAATCCGGATCGAAGGCCATGCCGATCAGGCCGCATTCGCTGCCGGTGAAGATCGGCGTCATTGTTGCAAACGTCGACCACGTCGGCGACGTGGTGCTGAGCGCGCCGCTGAGAATGCGCACCCGTCCATTCTTTTCCAGCACGAACAGGCGATCGCTGCCATCCGGCGCCCAGGCCAGCCCGGTGTGCAGTTTTCCCGTGGTATCACCCGGGTTGTTGCGGTTTACCGAAAACACCGTTTCGGTCCAGTTCGGATCGCTGACCGTAGCGGCAGCGGGCAGACCGCTGCACAGGGCGGTACACAGCAAAAATACGTTGACGGCGCGCATAGCAGACGACTCCAGGACCGGTGAGGGCGCGATGTTAGTCCGGCATCAAGACAGATTCCGTGCTCCCGTCGACTACACCGGTTTGAATTTCGGAGCGCATCGCCCCAAAACCGGTCCACTGCAGGGCAGGCGTGCCGCCTGCCTTCTCCAGGCTGCAGAACCGTTGAGACGGCAGGCGACACGCCTGCCCTACAGCTTGCGTCCTAAGTATCCTCTGAACAAGTCCAGAGCCGCGGTAGCCCCCTGAGTCAGGGAGCGAAAAACCGCAGGTTGACCAGCTTCGCTGTTGAGAGCGACCAGCTGACGCTGTTAAAAACGACCAGCTCCGCTGTTGAAAGCCGGGGTGTGGCAAGCACTACGCAGTTCGGCGAAGACGAAATCGTGACTTGTTCAGAGGTTCCCTAAGTGAGCGCTATTCGCCTCAGACATTTTAGCCGCCGCGTTCCGGCTAACGGCAGCTTCCGACAGCTGCCGGTGCCAGTGAATCTTCAAAATCGCTATGGAATATGTCGTCGCCGACCATCGGCGAAAACTCGCTGGTGTTGCCGGCAGCATCGACCGCAGTCGCAACCAGCGGCAGCACATTGCTGCCATCAGCGGCAACAAGCGTGAAAGTCTGCGGCTGCTGCGACTGTGCCGCGCTGACGCTGGTGCTCGCCAACCAAGAACCGCTGCCACCACCGCAGGCGCCACGATAAAAATGGATCGTGATCGGATAACTCGCGTTCGCGATTTCTGTATCCAACAGATACTGCACATCCACGCTGCTGCCGCCACTGGGCAGGAAATCGACCGGCAAGGTGATTTCAGGAAAGTTCTGCAGACGATTGCCGCCGGCGTCGCCGTCGCCGGCGTCATTGGGGGTAGCGCCGGACGCGCCGGTGTTTCCGAAGATATTGTCGAAAGCAATTCCTTGATTGCCGTAGTACCGATTGTGCGCACTCTGCAGCCCAAGGCAGTTTCCGTTGCGAATGCCGACACCGGCGCTGAAGGCGATCAGATTTTCTTCACCTGGTAGCGGTCCACCGATCTCTACGCCGCAGTCGGTGCCGGCGTTGGCATTGACTTGAATAGTGGCCGCGCCACCCTGCAAATCGTTGCCCAACGCACGCGTGCCGAAAACATCGGTGCCAAAATAATTGCCATGGAACCGCGTGCCATTGAACGCGCCGGGCGCATTCACCTGAAAGATGATGGCCTGGGCGGAGTGACCTGAGAACACATTGCGCGCATCGGGGTCGCTGCCCCCGATCAGCGAGTTGGTCATGCGAAACAGCAGCATGCCGAATATGTTGCCAACAACAGCGGTTCCGGCGGCGTTGGTACCGATCAGGTTGCCTTGGATGCGAACGCCATCGGCTGCGGTCTCCCGAGTCAGAAAGGCATTGTTGAGGCCGCTTATCAGGTTGCGTTCACCGGGTAAGACGCCACCGATGACATACGGCCCACTGCCCGAAAGCGAAACCCCGTTTGAAACCAATTGCGCGGTGTTGCCGGTGATATCGGTACCCAGATAGCAACCTTCGATACGATGCGCGCCGGCGCCGCGCAGATAGACCTGTGCCTCGCGGTAGTTGTTGATCGCCAGTCCGCGCAAAACACTGGGCTGGTCACTGTCCAGCTGAAAGGCGTAGTTGGCATTGCCACCGGGGCTGGCCCCGCGCACTTCGATTTTCAGCGTACCGTTCAAGCCGCCTTGCGAGGGCGTGTTGGTGTTTGCGATCGCCCCCGGCTGCGAATAACCGTCGACGATTACGGATGGCCCCGTTGTTGGTAGCGAGGGGCCGGGCTCGACGATGCTGATGCGCCAATGCCCAGTGGCGCTTTGAAAACCCGGGTCGCTCTCGGGGATGTTGAAGGCGATGACATCGCTGGCCGGGGTCGCATTCACGGCCATGAGGGCACCGCGCAGGCTGCACGCATTGCCGGCGCCGCAGTTGTCGGTTGCGAGGTCGCTGGTGGTATCTACGGTGATGGTTATGGCCTGGGTGTTCAAGGCAAGCAAAGTCAAGATCGTCATTGCAAGCTTGCGTATCGCTACCAGGTTTCCCTTTGCGCGGATCGGCGCCTTTGCAACGAGGTAATCGGCCTGCGGCGGGGATGCACACTTTTCAGCATCGCAAAGGGCGGATATCGGACTACGCATGAGTGGGGTTCCTTGATCGGTCTAAAGTGGCATACGTGCTATTGCGCCTATGTCTGACATGGCGCAATGCATTGCTGCTTCGATCGATTGGCTACTCATCGGGTGTGGCTCGAATGGCACTTACTTAGGAAGCTCTGGATAAGTCATCACTTCGACTTCGTCATACAGCTTCTTGCTTGCCACACCCCAAAAATCTGCGGTTTTTCGCCCCCTTACTCAGGGGGGCTATCGCGGCTTAAACTTGTTGAGATGTTCCTTAGGTCTGAAAACTGCAAGGCAGACGTGTCGCCGGCGTTCCAGAGAATGCGATGACGCTCGCGGACGTCATCGCATCCACTCCATTATGGAATGCCGCAGGGGCCGACCAAGGGATCCTGCGCTGTGGTCTGCATCAGCAGTGTCGGATACTCCACACCGTCGTTCTGCCCGTCGCAGTCGCTGTCGGCAACCAAACGATTGGTTCCCAGAACGCGTTCAGCACCGTCAATCAATCCGTCGCTGTCGGTATCGACATTCTTGAACGCATAGCCTAGCGGCGCCGAAGATGCGGGTTGACTGGCAATGGGCAGATACGTCGAGAACTGCGGCTCTGTCAGCTGTGAGTCCAGTAACAGTGCGAAAGACTTGTATGTGGCGCTGTAACGCAGATACACGGCCTGTGGCGTTGATGGGTCGGCAAAATTGTTGCAGCTGCCGAACTGCGCGGGGCAGGTCGCCAGCAGGTAGCCTTCAATGCCATCCGGCAGGAAAGTTCTGGGTTCCAGAGACTCTGTCCCATTGGCATTGGGGCAATTGCGAGTGAATCCGAACGTATTCTCGCGTGAATCGCATGCCTTGACCGACAATAGCCGTTCCATCGGACGCATCGACACTCCGAACATCGAACGTTTGCCCGAGAACACGTAGAACGACGAACGCGCGAAGTAGCCATAAGCCTCAAGCCCGGGATACAGATAGTTGCTCGTGGTAGGCCGCACTGGATTGGCTTCGGTGGTGGGATTGCGATAGGTCGGGCCTGTCTCCGTTTGCAAGCCGATACCCATCGCAAAATCCGAAGGGTTGCGTGCGGAGTAGGGTCCGCCAGCGAAACTTCCGTTGTACGCCGACACCGCCAACTGCGGTGCAACGGTGTACAGCCGATCACCGGTGGCCTTGATCACGAACATCGGCGTCAGTCGGTTCTGCATCTGCTGGTGACCCGAGGTACCCAATGCGCGCTTGACGGCATTGCCAACGTTGGGCATGCCCCAGCCGCGTGACGTGAACACCTGATTGCCATCGGCGGTCTGCTTGAGTGTCTCGTACACGGCATCGCGCTGCAGCAGCGGATTGACGGAGCGGATCAGGCCACCGGCAGCGGCGACGAGTGGCGTCGACATCGATGTGCCGGAGCAAAATCCAACGCCATCGCTTTCCGCACCGAAATTGTTGTCGCCGCAAATGGATACCGCGCCAGCGTAAGACTTGCCGGGTGGAACCAGGCCGAGAATCCGACGCGCGGGGGCAACGAAATCAAGCTGTGCGTCCGAATTCGATCCGCATTCGTTGTAGGTGTTCACCGTCGAATTGTGGGACGCTGGACAACCGCTGGCGACGTCGCCGGCTTCCTGGCCATACAGCCGCTCATCCCAGAGTCTCTTCTGCAGGTCGGCACCGCCCACAGCGATCGCCATTGGGTCGCGCGCAGGAAGATCCACGCCACTCAGGCCATTTCCGGACGCGGCGAAAAAGAGCACATCACGCGTCTTGGCGTAGCGGAGTAGACCGCACCAGCTCGACTCGCCGGGCGTGACCGCATTCGGGTTGCAGGCGGCAGCATTGGACTCGGCGCCATAACTCGCACTCAATACTTGGGCACCACCGCCGATCATCCAGTTCAAGGCATCGATGGGACTGAACAGAGCGACGCTCTGATTCGGGTATCCGCCCACATTGTTGGTGCGGGTCGACAACACCGAACAATCGGCACAGGCGCCGGCAATGCCGCCGGTACCGCCGCTGATGGCGTTGCTGTGGCGTGCTTTGACGCTTGCGTAGACATGCGTGCCGTGAATCGCGCCAATTGTGGCATTGCCGGTCGTGGGGCCCGGGACTTCTTCAAACCAAATAGACGTGCGGATATCCCAGGATTGCGTATCAAGATTCCATACATCGGCAGCGATGTCGTTGTGCGCCGGCCCTTGCACGGTAAGATCGATATCGCTGAACTGGCCAAAATAGTAGTTGAGCGGCACGCTGGCAGTAATGAAAGGGGCATAGATCCCCGGGTTCGATTCCGAAGCGCAGCCTTCACCGAAGAACAGCGTCAGGCTGCATACGATCTGCGAGCGCGCAGTGAAATCCCAGGATCCATAATGCGGCACGCTGTACTCGTTGCCGTAAATCGGCACCGCACCACCATCCCTGATCGCGATGCGTGCCGTGCCCGTGTTGTAGTCCCAGGCCTCGGTGAAGTTCATCCACCCCGGGTTGAGTGCCCACTGATAGGCATCGTACGTGCTGCCTGCACCCGGGGGTGTGGAGAAATAGGCATCGGTGGGCGTGAGTGCAGCGGCTGTCCCGGTCAAGGCGAACAGAACGGCTGCAGCCAGGCTGCGCCGGGATGGAAACAATTGCGGTTTTGATCTGGGTATATTCATGACTGTGCTTTCCAAGTTGTAGTCGAAATGGGTTCGCTCCGACAGTGGATACTGCTGCGTGCAGGACGGTCAACGACCGCCACGATTGCTGCCGCACCGGCATCCCGCAAGGATTCGGCAGGCTTGAAGCTGAGAGCAACCTGGGCAGGAGCTACTGCCGTCGTCTGGACTGCTGATCGGCGCAGCTCTCTCCGGACTGCGCAATCCTCTTCATGGGGCGTTTATCGGTGTAGTGAATGGTGTTCATTGACTCCTGTTGCTATGGCGTTACCCAAAGACGCGGAAAATGCGGAAAAAATTGATCAGCCCCTGGGTTCAGGATTCAGCTGCCGGTGGTAAGCAAAGTGGACATACCCCCGTATTGCCGCGCCGCGTCCCTTTGCGCGGATAGGCGCTTTTGCAACGAAGAGGTCGGCGTGCGGCGGGGATGCACACGTTGCAGCAAGGCAAAGGGCGAGTATCGGACTGTGCATGAACGGGGTTCCTTAATCGGTCTAAAGCGGCATACGTGCTATAGCGGCTTAGATCGATCGGCGGCCGATCGGGTGCAACTCGAACGGCGCCGATTCACCGCCAGCCGGCAACTGCTCGGGCGGCGCCACTGCACCTTAAGTGGGCGCCATTCGACGCTGCCCGAATGGCGATCGCTTAAGCTGCCGTCGAGTCGACAGCGGTTCCGTCGTATTGATCTGAACGCAGCAGCTATCGCCCAGTAGTAAAATCGGGAACCTTTTCAACCGCCGCCGCATTGAATGACGGTGGTGCGGCGCCGGCGAAGTTTCGCTGGCGCGCGCTGCATCGCGATTGCTTTGCCATCCCATCGCAACCGGAGCCGCTATGGAGCATGAAACTGATCTGAGCGCGCCCGCCGCAGTCCACGATATGTTAGACGACCCCAGCGACGAGAGCCTGGTGGCGCTGGCGCAGGAAGGGGATACGCGCGCGCTCGAATCGATCATGCGTCGCCATAACCGCATGCTGTTTCGGACAGTGCGCGGCATTCTGCGTAGCGACAGTGATGTCGAAGACGTGTTGCAGGAAGGCTATCTGAAAGCCTTCCGCAATCTTCACCAATTCGGTCCGCCGCTGCGTTTGCGTGCATGGCTGGCGCGCATCGTGATAAACGAGGCGTTGATGCACCGCCGCCGCATGAATCCCGCCGCACCCAATGCTGATGCGGCGGATGATACGTTCGGCGAAGACGCTGCTATTTCGGGACCCTTCGACGAAGCGGCGCGAACACAAGTGCGGCGCGTGTTGGAACTGGCCATTGACCGGTTGCCCACGCCGTTTCGCTGCGTAGTGATGTTGCGTGATGTCGAGCAGCTGAGCATCGCAGAAACCGCGCTATGTCTGGATTTGAACGAGGCCACAGTCAAGACGCGCCTGCATCGCGCGCGGCATCTGATGCGACACGATCTGGTCCGATTGATGGGTGTCGATGGGCCTTCAATGTTCGATTTTGCCGGACGCCGCTGCGAATTGCTGGTCGTGCGCGTATTGGCTGCGTTGCGCGGCGAGACAGCCAAGGGCTGAGCGGCACAAACACTCGGGGGCACGCAATGTCGAAAAGACTTTTCAGCTTCATTGGTGGCAGCATCGGCAGCTGGCGCGTGATCTCGACGCACGCCCTTGTGGGCGAGCAATTGCCAATCGTCGATCGCTTCGACATTGTCGACGGTGCTGACGCCGCAGCCGTACCCGGTACGCGCTGGCATCTGCGCGGCACCACCAGCAACGCGCGCTATGTGGCGCGTACCGAACAGGACGAACTTAACGCGCGACAGCCACCGCTGGCCCGTGTCGAAGCTGCTTACGGCGCTTTCATTCCCGTTCGCAAGACAGCCGCTTGGTGGGTGCTGGCGCAAGACCAGCGCCGCCGCATCTTCGAGGAATCCTCTCATCATGTGCGTGTCGGGCTTGGCTACCTGCCGAAGATCGCGCGCCGCCTGCACCATTGCCGCGATCTGGCCAGTGCCGAGCCGTTTGATTTTTTGACATGGTTCGAATTTGCTCCGGCCGATACCGGCGCATTCGACGAAATGCTGGCGACGCTACGTGCTACCGAGGAATGGGAATACGTCGATCGCGAGATTGATATCCGTGCAGTACTCGACGCGGGTAGCGCTTGAGTCACGTTTAAGGAACCTCTGAACAAGTCCGGAGCCGCGAGCCCCCTGAGTCAGGGGGGCGAAAAACCACAGGTTGACCAGCTTCGCTGTTGAGAGCGACCAGCTCCGCCGTTGAAAGCCGTGGTCTGGCAAACAATAAGCTGTGGAGCGAAGTCGAAGTGGCGACTTATTCAGAACTTCCTAAAGTCGGGAACTTTCCGAAACCTTGGCGCATTGTGTAGATGCATTCGTCTTTTAGCGCCGATGCGTTAGCGCACCACATTGTCTGCACCCCACTTCTCGGAGATCGACCATGCCAAGTCCAATTGTTCGCCATCCCGCATTGATTGTTCCGGCCACGCAGATTGCGCGCCGAAGTTTTCTCGGCAAGTCGTTCGGCGGCGTGCTCTCTGCCGCTGCCGTTGCATTGCTCTCCGGCAGCAGTGCCGCGCGTGCAGTGGCCGCGGCTGAAGGTCAGATGACCGAAGGAGACGTGCAGATTCTGAAAACGGCCCTGGCCGCTGAACGCCAGGCTGTCGCGGCCTACGGTGTCGGTGGCGGTAGCGGCTTGCTCAAACCTGGGACCTTGAAAGTTGCGCAAACTTTCGCCGGCCATCATCGCGAGCATGGTGCTGCGCTGATCAAAGCGATCCACGATCTGGGTGGCAGTGTCGCCGACGAGCCGAGTGAAGCGAGTTATAGGTTTCCGGTTGAAACGCTCAAAACCGAAGCCGATGTGCTGACCTTTGCCGCAGGTCTGGAACGTGGCGCGATCAGCGCTTATGTCGGTGCGATTCCATTGTTCAAGAACAGCGCGCTGGCCTCGGCTGCTGCGAGTATTCTCGCGGACGAGGCCATGCACTGGGCGGTGCTGCGCTCGGCGCTTGGTCTCGATCCGGTGCCGGGAGCGTTCTTCTCATGAGCGAAGGCAGGGCGCGCGCCGGCTTTGTACCGACGTGCTCGCTGTTTGCGCCGCTGCTGCTGGCGATCGCAACATCGGTTGGCAGCACGCCTTTTGCGGGCGAAGATGGCGCCGCCATCTACGATCGCTGCCGTGCTTGTCATACGATCGAAGCCAATGGAACCGGGCCGCGTCATTGCGGCTTGTTTGGTCGCATGGCGGGAACCGAGCCAGGGTTCACCTATTCGCCAGCGATGCGCCTGTCACGCATTCGTTGGGATCGGCAGACACTCGATCAATTTCTTTTAGCGCCCACGAAGATCGTGCCGGGCACCCTGATGACTTACTCCGGCGTATCCGATGCCGCGGAGCGGCAGCTCCTGATTGCCTATCTCGAGTCGGCGACCAGAAAGCCGACCAGTTGCCAGTGATGGTTCAACGGCACAGCTGCACGCTTTGCTCCGTTTGAGGAACCTCTGAACAACTTCAGAGCCGCGATAGCCCCCTGAGTCAGGGGGCTAAAAACCGCAGGTCGACCAGCTTCGCTGTTGAGAGCGACCAGCTGACGCTGTTAAAAACGACCGGCTCTGCCGTTGAGAGCCAGGGTTTGGCAAGCACGAAGCTGTACGGCGAAGACTATGTGGTGACTTATTCAGAGGTTCCCTAAGTCAGTGCCGTTTGGTTCCGACGGTATTCGCGCCTTCGTCGTGGATCGCCGCTCAGCTTTGCGTGTCGCTGGCCGCCTGCCAATGGACGCGCACGCCGAGCCCACGATTGCCGAGGCCCGGGATCATTTCAACGCTGGCGCCGAGTTGTCGCGCCGAGGAGCGCACGATGGCGAGCCCCAGTCCGGAACCCTGGGCTGATGTGTCACTGCCGCGATGAAATCGGGCAAATATCCGATCGTGATCTGCTTCCGGGATGCCGGGTCCGTCGTCACGGACCAGCAGACAGATAGGGCCTGGGGGTTCCATGCTGAGGTCGATCTGGATTTGGCCGCCTTCACGTCCATGCCGAATACTGTTGCTGACAAGGTTCGCCAGCAACGACTCAATCGCATCTCCGGGGGCTTGGATGATCAGGTTGTCCGGTCCGCAGTAGCTCAGATCGATTCCACGCTGCTCGGCTTCCTTTGAATGCGCGGCGAGCACGTCGCGCACCGTGTCGCTCAGATCGAGTGTTCGTGCGCTCATCTCTGCATCGGCGTCCAGCCGCGCCAATGCAAGTAGCTGATTCACCAGACGCGATGCGCGTGCCAGGCCGCCGCGGAGTCGTTGCCCAGCCGCTTCGCGCTCAAGGGGGTCGTGCGCACGCGTCAGTGTGTCGGCCTGCGCGGTGATGAGCGCCAACGGTGTGCGAAGTTCGTGGGCTGCGTCGGCGAGAAATTCCCGCTCCCGTTCCAGCAGCAGACGCAGCCTGGACAGTGTTGAATTGAGCTCCTCGGTGACCGGCGCCAATTCGGTATAGACAAACGGCGTGTCGATCGGCCGGAGATCGTCCGGCAGGCGCGCGGCGAGTTCTGCTGCAAGTCGTCGAAGTGGCGTGAGCCCGCTACGAATCGCGACGAATATCGGAATCAGCAACAGTGGTATGCCCACCAGCATCGGAGATAGCAGTCCTTCGCGACTGAGCATCACGTCATCGAATGCCTGCTGACGACTGCGCAGCGACTGAGTGATTTCAATACGATACGGGCCCGTCGTGGTGGCATAGGTTTGATACAGCTTGCCGCCGATGGAAATCTGAGAAAACCCCTCGACGTCGCCTGCGCCCTGGTAGTTCTTCGGCGATTCACCACTGCGTGCAACGAGGGTGCCATCCGCGCGCCATACATGGAACGCCAGAAACTCGGGTGGAATGGCGTTGAGTTGGCTGTCCACCTGCAGGTAGCGGTCCATGCCTGACAGCGCGATGCGCAATTCGTCGGACGTCGTGGCAGCTTCGGCGGCATCGGCAACGCTGCGTGCCAGATGCAGCATGTCGCGATCGAATTCCCCGGTGCCTGCACGGTAGACCTGGGATCGACCCAGCAGATAGATGCCGACCCAGACCAGGGCGCAGGCGATCGCCACAGCAAAAAACAGGCGACGCGCGATCGATGGCTTGAGTAGTGGAGTCATAGGGTCAGTCGATACCCGACGCCGCGTACGGTAAGAATGATTTCGGCGCCGAGCTTGCGCCGAAGATTGTGAACGTGTACTTCGAGGGCATTGAATTCGACAGGCTCGCCGAACGGTGTCAATGCCTGCGCCAATCGATGTTTTGAAACAACCGTGTCGGCGTTGCGGGCAAGCTCGGTAACCACCAGATACTCTTTAGGCGACAGCGCCACCGGTTGGCCATCGAGCCGAACCTGATGCTGGTGTGAATCGATCGACAGTCGACCGATATCCCAGATGGCGCCTGACCGGCCGGCGGCACGGCGCGTTACCGCCCGAATCCGCGAAGCGAGTTCTTCGGCGGCAACCGGCTTGATGACATAGTCGTCGGCGCCTGCATCGAGTCCCTCCAGCCGGGATGCCAATGCATCACGCGCCGTCAAAATGATGACAGGCAATGCGAACTGCCGCCTCCGCCACCGGCGCAGGATGTCCAGCCCTTCGCCATCCGGCAAACCCAGATCGAGCAGTGCGCAGGCGAATGGAGATTCGGCGTCAACGGCGGTGTGCGCCAGTGCATCCCGAGCGCGCCGCAACCACACGCTGGTGAAACCACAGCTGCCGAGCGCCCGCTGCAGTTCGGCGCCCAATTCCATGTCGTCTTCAATCAGCAGCAAGTGCATCTCGGGTCGTCCGCGAAATCCAGGCTGGATGTTAGCGCGACGTACCGAAGGGCATCCTAAGGCTACCCAAAGGAACCGCGCCATACGATGGCAGCCTCCAACGAACTCAACAGGAAACAGTGTCATGCAAAAGAAACTACGCAGCTGCCCATACGTCTCGTCGCTGAGTGTGCTGGCAATGCTTATCGCGAATTTTTCATCGGTGGCGATGGCGGGCGAAGCCGCAGCGGAGAAACAGACAGGCTGGAGAGGGCTGGTCGGCGCCGGCGCTGTCTATCAACCCAGCTATCCCGGCAGCCCGAATCTGCGCGCAACGCCGGTGCCGATGCTGTCAGTGGAGTATTTCAATCCAGACATCGGTACGTTTGCGCTGGACGAGCGTGGGTTGTCGTGGGTCTTCATTGACGACAAATCGTTCCAGGTGGGCGTTCTGCTCGGTGCTGACGCCGGGCGGGAGGATCATCGGGAAAGCGGTGATCTTTTCAGCACCGGTGATGATCGGCTGGCCGGGATGGGTGATCTGGACGTAACCATGGAAGCGGGCGTTCTGCTGGGCTACGGCCCGATGAAGCTGATTGCGCGCAAGGCAGTCGGTGACGATGGCCACCAGGGCATCGTCGCAGACCTGGAAATCGGCCACGCGTTCGAGCTGTCGGACCGGTTCGAATTGTCGTTTGGTATCGGTGCCAGATGGGCCGATCAGAAGTACATGCAATCCTGGTTCGGCGTAACCAATGCGCAGGCAGCCGCGAGTCGATTCGGTGCATATACGCCGGAGAAAGGTTTTGTGCACGCTGGTGCGCAGGTGGGCCTTGGCTATCGCATATCGAGCAGCTGGCATGCGCAGGTGGGCCTGACCGGCGTGAAGCTGCTGGGCGAAGCCGACAAAAGTCCGCTCGCGGAGAAGTCACAGAGTACGATGGTGTTCGTCGGTATAGCCAGGCGTTTCGAATAGCGTCGCGCGGCTGCTGCGGCTATGCAAACGGATCACAAGACGTCGCAGTATCGGCTGGGCATGATCCTGTTTCTGTGGCTGCTGGTGACGATCCCGATGGGTGTGTTCCGATTCGTCGTGCATCCGTGGTTGATGCCGCGCGTCGATATGCATCCGGGAATTCTTTACTGGTGGTTGATGATTCTCGGCATGGTCTGGCAATTCGCATTGTCCGTCATCGTGCTAAGACGCGAATGCGGGTCGTGGTCGTGGCAGTGGCTCAAATCGCGCCTGTGGCTGCGGCATCCAATTCATCCGCGGCGAGGGGTGCGATGGCGGCGCGCATACCTCTACACAGTGCCCGTAATGGTGTATGCCTTCGTCGTGGAAAGCACGGGTTGGTTTGTCGGTCTGGAAGAATGGATCGTGTCGGCCTGGCCTGCGCTTCAGTTGCCCGCCTACATCCATATAGAGACATTGCGCCCGCTCGCCGAGAGCGGTGCGTGGTACGTGCTCGGCATCGCAATGATCAGCTGCGTATTCAATTACCTGTTGGGCGAGGAGTTGTTTTTTCGTGGCGTGTTGCTGCCACGAATGGAAGGCGTATTCGGGCGTTGGGCCTGGGTTGCAAACGGCGTGCTATTCGCCACCTACCATGTCCATAAAATTGCGGAGGTGCCGCTGTTCATTATCGGATCCTTGTTCTACTCGTTCCTGAATCAGCGTTACCGCAGCTTCTGGCCGGGTGTCATCATTCATGGTGTGGAAGGTGTGATCCTGCTGACCATCATTTTGGCGGCGTTGATGCATAGATAACAGTCTGACTGGAGAATCTCTGAACAAGTTCGAAGATTCCACAATGCGGTCAGGCCGAAGTTGTGACGCGGGCAGAAGTTTTTTGCATCATGTTCCAACAACGATCACGCGCCGGTTGTCGTGTCATCGGGTGGCTGCGTCAAACAGTCAATGGTTCCGAGAATATTTGCACCCTAAGCCACTCAGAAGCCGTTACCGCCACGTCTTCGCGCTACATTTCGCTTCGTCTCTGGTCCGTTCGCACTCGCCCTGTTTCATTTCGGCTTCTACCGGTTTCTGCGGCAGAGGCCCGGAGCCAATCAGGAAAATGCATGCGCATTCTTTTCGCCTTCTTCGCCACCGTCTACCTGCTCAGCTGGGGCGCCTGGACAGCAGCGACCGGTATCGAGGCTGAAGGGCCACGCACGCTGCTTTTCCTGCTCGGAGTTTTTGCTCCCGGAATCGTCGCTTTGTGCCTGACAGCTCTGGACCTGGGACGGTCCGGAGTCAATGCGTTACTGGGGCGCCTGTTTGTGTGGGACGTCCCGGTACGCTGGTACGTGTTTGCCATTAGCTACATCGCTGTGATCAAACTGACTGTTGCCATCGGACATCGTGCAGCCACCGGTACCTGGCCGGTGTTCGGTCTGGACCCTTGGTATTTGATGCTCGCCGCAACCCTTGGATCCACGCTGATAGGTGGGCAGGCGGGCGAAGAATTGGGATGGCGCGGCTATGCATTACCTCGACTCACTGCCCGGCTTGGACTAGGGCCGGCTAGCATATTGCTCGGCATTTTATGGGCGTGCTGGCACCTTCCTCTTTTCTTTCTTCCAAATACCGATACCGCAGGTCAATCGTTTCCTTTGTACCTGCTTCAGGTCAGCGCACTGTCGGTCGCAATGAGCTGGCTGTTCGCGCATAGCCGGGGCAGCTTGCTCCTGGTGATGTTGATGCACGCCGCAATCAACAACACCAAGGACATCGTGCCGTCGGCCGAAGCCCATGCCACCAATCCTTGGGCACTCAGTCATTCGATGGTGGCCTGGATGACGGTAGCCCTGCTCTGGCTGTTCGCGATCTACTGTCTGTTCCAGATGCACAGGAATCGCAAACTTACGCAGGATGTGGTGCAAACCGGATGATGCCCGACGCTTGCATCGGCCAGGGGATCAGACTCGAGTAGGCACCTTCCCGAAGGAGCAAGGCATGGCAACAGCAGCAACGCAACGAACCGCGACCGTCGGCGTCGTCGAGCACGGCAACTCGGCGGTGCTGGTCACGGTCGCTGGCTACGTGCTGCTCAGTGCCCAGGTTGTGTTGAGCAGTGCGCCAGCGTTCATGGTGCACAATCAATACAGGCGTTCGCAGGAGATCACGGCGAAACGCTGTTGCGGATGACGCTTCTGTTGGTGCTGGCAATCCTGCAGTCGCCGATTGCGTACGGTGTAGCACATTGTGAAATCGTCCGGAAGGCTCTGTCGCCGCGGGCCGCTTCGCGCACGGCGCTGCCATACTGAAATCCGATGGTTCGGTGCGAGGTCATCGCGCTGAATCGCCGGGGCCGGGGCTGGCTGGAAAATCATGATCATTGCGCAGTCTGTCGCGCCGGAGCGGCTCCATGGCTCCGGCAACAGGTTTGCCTCTTTGTGACGGGGTGTTTCCCCAATGTAACGCATTGGCCAAATGTAAGCAGATTGGAATTTCTGGAGCGTCCTGATGATTACCACCAAGTTTCGAATCGTGTCGGACCAAAGAGACGGTCTGCTGGTCCAGATTGGTAGAGTGATCGCCGCACTGGACTTCACCATCGTACGTCCTCGTGTCGAACGAACCGAGTCCGGCGCGGTTCTCACCATTGTCGTTCGAGGCCCCGGCTCGAATCTTCTGGCACTTCAAGATCGGCTTTCCAGCCATCCGACGGTAGTGAGTTTCGAGGCTGCTGAAGCAGACGAGACCTTCGCTGAAAGCACGCCCGAAGTGCCAGTGCAACCGCACAAAACTCCACCACCGCAGCCGGCAGTTGGCGCAGTAAGCACTGTCGGTACCGGGACCGACAAACAGCAGGTGGAAGCGCTGCTGAGCGCGTTGGCCGTTTCTTATCCGAGCGTACAGGAACCCGTTATCACGTTTACCCGAAACACGCATGAAAACCAGCGCAAGACCAGACTTCACTACGTAGGGACACGCCTGGGCGCGTGGATCTACAAGCGCGATTTCGGACTCGGGGCGCGGCTCCCTTTGTCCGACTCCATTACCAAAATCGTGCAGCCGGCACTGCGCCAGATGTTGCGCGGAGTGGAGGTTCACGACGGTGTGCTTCAGATCGCCAGCAGTCCCTATGTGGGAACCAGCGCGCATCGCGATCCCAGCTGTCACTTCCTATGTGGCTGCATCGAAGGGCTGCTGAACGAGCCGGGCCACCTCGGTCGGATACAGGTGACCGAATCGAATTGCAGAAACTCAGGCGCACAGGTTTGCAGCTTCGTCATCAGCAACTGATGGCGACGCAATGTTCCACTTTCAATACGCTATGTAGCGAAGTCGATGTGGTGATTCGTTCCGAGGTTTCATAAAGGGGGCTTTATGCACGACCATAGTATTCAATGCGTCCATGATCCATTGCTGGTTACACTTTCATTTTTGGTCGCAGTGCTGGGTTCTTACACTGCGCTTCAGTTGGCGCTGGCGATTCCGGGTGCGCGTACCTTTGGAGCGCGCGCATCGGCGGTGGTGATTTCGGGTGCAGCAATGGGCGGCGGTGCCATTTGGGCGATGCATTTCATCGCCATGCTGGCCTGCAATATGGATGTTGTGGTGACCTACGACATCGGCATCACGCTGCTCTCCGCGTTGATGGCGATGGTCGCCTGCATGATCGGGCTGGCTATTGTCGGTGGCGGCGTCTTTTCCTATGGGAAGCTCGTTCTGGCCGGCCTGATGATGGGATTGGGTGTAGCGAGCATGCACTACACGGGCATGGCTGCGATGAAGATGTCCGCCACCATCCGCTACGACCAGACCCTGGTCCTGGTTTCCATCGTGATCGCCGTTGTCGCGTCGATTGCTGCACTCTGGCTTGCCTTCAATATGCGTGGAAGGCTGATGATGCTCGGCAGTGCGATCGTCATGGGCATTGCGGTCTGCGGCATGCACTACACAGCGATGCTTGCGGCCGAATTCGTCGTCGTGCCTGGAATGGCCGTGCCGGCCAACGGTGTTTCGGGCGACTATCTGGGTGCCGCCGTATTCATCGTGTCGGTGACGCTGCTGGCCGTGGTGCTGATGATGAGCATCACGCGTCAGAAGCGGCGCGCGCTGGTGCAGATCTGAGGTTTGACGCGGAATCCTCTGAACACGGGACCTGGAGCGGCGCAATAACATTGCGCCGCATCGCGGTTCGCCGCCGCTAACTCTGACCCATCCGGTTGCCACACCCTGCGTTCTTGCAAAGCCTACGATTCCCGGGTGCTCAGTTCCTTTTGTTCTTTCTCGATATTTTCCAAGCGCAGCGGCGTGCCCGGTGTTGCCATGGGGCGTTCAGGGGTTTACTGGATTCTATTTTTCGTCACGATAGTGGGTCTTGGCGACATAGATATCCACGCCCGTGGAGCGCTCTCCCTCGACCCAGGCATCACCGATGCCTGAGGCGTGAAAAGCGACGACGCCATCCTGCGAGATGCTCAGGTTTTCGATGAAGTGATCGCTGACATCCACTCGGTAGGGTTTGGCGACCAAAGTGGTGATGCCGGTTTCCCGGTCCCTGCAGTACGCGAAGAAGTCAGCATTGGTGGGAATGGCGGACGGCCTGGGTGGGAAGCGGCTGGCGGGCAGTGCGTCGGCGGTCATGCTGCGAACCTGAGAACGAAACACCACATAGCGCCCATTGTCAGAGACATCGCCGCCGATACTGTGCTGCTCGATCGAACGCTGGTTCTGATCCAGACTGATCAGCTCGGTCTTGCCACTGAGACGATCGCGCAGATAGGAGTCGAGCTTGCTGTTGGTATCCAGCCGCGAGAACGGGGCCCAACTGGTAAACGTCACGTAGCGGCCGTCAGCAGAGAGTTTGGGAAATGTAGAGTGCCCGTTTCTCTGCTCACCCAAGCTGGTCAGGCTGACTCGCTGGATTACGCGGTCTGCTAGGCCATAGACGAAAGCGTCGCGCACCTGGTTGGTGTCATTGGCGACGAGGTTGGTCGCATTGGAATCAAACGCGATGAATTGGCCATCGGCCGAAAACACCGGATTGTATGAGTGATTGTCGGCACGCCCGTTCGTCCGGCTGGTGCTGACCAGACGCATTTGCGCCGCATTGCGATCAAAGAGATAGATATCCGAGCGGCCCTGCGCGGACGGGGGCAGCACAAGATTGGTGGCGTCTGAGGTAAACACCACGTAGCGGCCGTCGCGGGAAATATTAGCACTTTGACTGTGCCCTCGGCCGGGCTCGCCCGCCGCTCCTTTGCTAATCAGCTCGACCATGCCGGTGTGCAAGTCCTTCAGATAGATCTGAACGAATTGCGCCGTCACCGGCTGCGCTACAAGGTTGGTACAGAACGAAGAGAACACGACGAACCGCCCCTCGGCACTGACCGACGCATCCCAGGCACCGCGGTTGCATTGCACGCCGGCGGCGTTCGTACTCACCAAGCGGTTGCTGCCGCTGATCAGATCAACGGCAAAGATGTCTGAGTCGTTGTTGCGATCACCTGACACCAGATCGATCCGGTGCGAGTCATAGAACACCTGCTTGCCATCGAGCGTAATCGAGGGACGCTTGGCGTCGCCCGAGGACGGGAACGGATTTCCGATATTGACCGACAGGAGGGCGGTCTTGTCGAACTCCAGCCCGTCGATCAGACCATCGTCGTCGGTGTCACGGTCGTTGTCGTTCAAGCCAAGGTTGAACTCTTCCAGGGCCGAAAGGCCGTCGAAGTCTTCGTCCACAGCCTGCGCGGGTTGCGTGCACAGGGCAACAGCGCAGGTGAGCAGGGCAGGTAAAATTCTCGATTTGTTCATGGGGGTACTCTGGAAAGTCGGGCCGAGGGTTATGGCGTTGGGTTGCCACAGCGGGTGTCCGCTGCCGCGCATCGACACGAAGGTGTTTGCACGCAGCCATGCTGTGTTGAATAGTCTGGTCTCGCATCGCATCCGGCGGAATCGGCAATGCGTCAAGCAGGCCGTCCGCGCGCTTGACAATGCGTCAACCGGAGCGCGGCATCGGACCGGGCAATGTCATATGCGCTTGGTGCTCGCCCATAGATGCTGGATCGACATGTCTGCGAGACATTGAACGACGCCCCGCAAGCCCCAAGAAGCCGTTGTTGTCGAGGCAGGGTGTCAAGCGCCGGCGTAGGAACCGGTGCGTGTGCAAGTAGCCATGCTATCGCCTATGTGCAGCTGCTCAGCCGCGACGGCCGTGCGCTCAAAGCGCGTCCTCGAACTCATCGCGGAACAGGATGTCGTACACCGGCGAAAGCTCGCTGGTGTGGCTGGCGCTGCTGGCGGTTGCAGTGAGTGGGAAAGCGCGAATTCCTGGCGGCAGCGTGAAGGTGAATTCCCGCGTCTGTCCTGCCACACTCGCCGGATAGTTGTCCTGCGCCATCCAGAGGCCACTTCCCTCTGCTTCGCCTACGTAAAAGTCAATGCGCAGTGGGTAAACGGCATGGGCAGGCAGGCTGTCCACCCGATAACGTACCGTGGCTTGATCCCCCGACTCGCTTACGTTCAAAAGCTCCGGCTTGTTTTGCTGATGGTTGGCGCCCAGATCCGCGTCGCCTGGATCGTTCGGGGTGATGCCGAATTCGCCCACATCGATATTGGTCGCGCCACCAAACGTGTTGTGGTGGATGGCGTTGCCGCGGCTGTCAAATCCTTCACCGATGGAATTGGTCGCCGACTTGATGCCGGAGCCATGGTTGAAAGCGATCAAATTTCCTTGGCCCACGCCGAATCCGCCAATGATCAACGGGGTTGGATCGGTGTTGAACGTGTTGACTTGGATGCCGCCACCGAAGGCTGCAAAATTCGGTGTTGCATAGCCGTTGGGCAGCGGCTGGGTGCCTTGCCAATCGGTGCCGATGTAATTGCCGAAAATGGTCAAATTGGCGTAATGCAGGCTGGTGCTCTGATTGACCACGCCGATGCCGAAGGTGTGATTGCCGGAAATGATATTGCGCGCGCTGACCTGTGCCGCGCCGATCGCAATCTGCGCTTCGGTATTGTTGATGATCACGCCCGGCAAATTTGTACTGAAGCCGTTGCCGAGGGCTTGGCTGGCGCTGGCATCGGTGCCGATCAGATTGCCGCGTAATTGCGCATTGCCATAGATGTTCACCCCGGCCCCGCGGCAGCCGCTGATCAGGTTGCGTTGTGAAGGCAGATCGCCGCCGATAAAACTGGGCGTGCCATTGGTTGAAATGCCGTAATCCGTCGTTGCACCAATGGCCAGGGCATTGCCTTGGATATTGCTGCAGAGATAGTTGCCGAAGCTGCGGATTTGAGAACTTCCCGCGATCGGTGCGCCCAACAGGCATGAGATGAAGCCGTGCAGGTTCAAACCCTGCACCGTCAAGATCACACCGTTGGCTGCGTCGATATACAAACCGTGGAAACCGCCGGTCCCGACCAATTCAATCTGCAACACGGCATTCAATCCGCCCTCGAAGGTCTCGAGGGTATTGGCGCTGGCGCCGGGTTGGGTGAAGCCATCAATCGTGAGCGATCGGGTGACTGGCGGTAATTGCGCAAGCAGGGCAATGGTTTTGACACCGGAACCGGGAATGGCGAAGTGAATCTGATCCGCGTCGACGGTGAGATTGGCATCGAGGATGGCCTGCCGCAGACTGCCGACGCCATTGTCGGCGGTGCTGGTCACGGTGTAGATCGCAGCCTGCGCTGAGTGGCCCGGTAGTGCGGCCAACAGCCAGAATGCGGAGATCGCCAACGCTGCAGCGCGGTTTCTGTTGCTAGTGTTGCTCATGTCCCGTCCCCTTTTGACTGCCTGTACCTGGGG